>JBLIIW010000001.1:0-64357 GCA_047635315.1 Halieaceae bacterium
GTTACGCACCAAAGGTCTCGTGCGGCTGCCTGCTCGTCTGCTTCTCGCTCACCGACTTCCGGCACCACTACAGAGCGTGCAGATTTCATGATTTCCTCTAGCGGCAGCGCATTCTCCAGCGCACCGAGGATGCAGTCCTCAAGGTGCTCGAACCAGGGCGACAAGGTTCTGGCGCTACTAATGACAGAAGCATAGCGGGGCAGCTCGCAGGCGATAGTGAACGGAAAGTAGCGTCCAACCATATCAACGCTGGGCGTGATGATCCCTCCCCAGGAATTGGGCCCAAGGGTTTCATCACTGATTACAAAGCGCCAAATTGCTCCGCACAAATATGTTTCCAGCCAGTCATCACCCATGCTTCCCTGCAGCGAAAGCAGGTTTTCCTGCAGCCAGTTATCCCATGGAGTGACAAATTCCGTGGGCAGCGCCTGCCAGATAAAATCGCCGTGAGCTGGCAGCTTGCCAAAACAGCCGACTTCGTTCATAGGGAGTCCCGGCATTGGTACTTGCTGAGCAATCCGGGATAGAAGGGACTGACGCCGGTGTCAGTGCTCAGGCGGAATACCGCCCGGTGGGTGCCCTCGGTGAGGGTGATGAATTGATTGTTGGCGTCACTCGATGCGCTCGCGCCCCCGGTGTCCGCGAGGCGGAAAATAGCCCAGGGGCCGGGTATAGTCTGGGTGCGACGGGATCCATCCTCGAGTACGAAGGTGACGGTGATGCCACGCTTTCCGTCCGGCCAGTTGAGTTCCATGGGAACCGGCGGACCGTGCCGGTAGCGTACGGATTGTCCGTCGCCCGATTCGATGAACACCTGTGCAATGCTGTCGTCAACTTCGACGCTGGTAAGTTGATAGGCGAAGCCTGCAGACGTGCCGCTGGCGAAGAACGCGTCGCGGACTCGTTCGCCCTGACGGATCGTCCACAGGGTGGATTTACTGAACTGACTGCGATTCTCCGAGAGCATGGGTGCCAGTTCATCCGCAACAAAGCGCTCCTCAATGCCACCGGGTGCGAAGAACTCTTCAAAATCGATGATCGGCACATCCCGTTCGGCGTCACCGGTGAAGGGAAAGCGACCTCTAAAGGCCTCATTGCAGCTTTGCGCGACCTCTCGGCGCCACAATTTATTGACGCTTGCCATGCGGTTCGCGCCGGCGGAGCCGCGCACCGCCTGAGCGATATTGATCGTCCAGTCGGAGAAGGGCGTCGGCAGTTCTTCCGCCGTCTGTAAAAGCTGGTCCACCGGCTCGTTACCCTTGGCGCCGCGAGCCAGCCATTGGCGCAGTTCGGCAATTTCCCGGAGCAGTCGTGCATTCTTGCTCGCCGACTCGCCATCCAGCATGTAGCCATACTCGGAGAAAGCGCTATCGACTGTCTCGGGTATATCGACAACGTCAATGTCCGGAGCGAGACGACTCAGTCTGTCGAGATTTCTTCCCAGAACGCCACCCTTTCGACGCAGTACTTCCCCGGCCAATGTTGCGGCCTCCTCGCTCCCGCCGGTTTCTGGCAGTGAGGTCTCGCTAGCCACCAGGTTCAGCAGCATGGACATGGGAGACAGCGCCGGCTCAGAGAGGTGGCGCAGAACAATCGGCAGGCGGGTGCTGTCAATGGCCTTAAGGTCGACTCCCGTGAGCACGTTCTGCCACTGGTTGATGTAGTCGCGTGCATAGAGCCCTTTGGACTCTTCTACAGCACGCGCGAGTTCTACGGGTGAGGGCTGTGAGCCCTCGCCGAGCACCCAGCGGTCGCCCATCCATGACAGCACCCAATCAGCCTGCAAACCAAAGCTCGAATCCTTGTAGCCGGCCAGGGTGTAGAGGCGCTGTACCGTAAGCGTATCGTCGCCTGCGTCCTCAAAGACGGTATTGAAGTAGGGGCCGAGGTCGCCACTCAGGTCGATGGTCCCCGTGCCGCTTTCAGCTTTGAGCTTGCTGTACAATTGGCGACCCTGCGAAACGCGTATGAGTCGGTCACGACTTCGTTGCACCGCGTCCTCATCGTAGGTATCGAGCGCGTAGTCTTCCTGCTCTATAAGTAGATTCAGCAGGTGTCGAGCGGCCTCCTCGCGCACCGGTTCCTCCAGACCAGCAAGCGGCGTTGTGGTGATCCATGAGGTCAGCCAGCTGTTATCGCGATGCTCTGGCATAGCGAGCATCAGGTAGGCTTTCAGGGAATCGAAGCGCTCCTGAAAGGAGGCGCCATTACCGGCCTCTACGTTGCCTATCGCTCGCGCGGCCAGGCTGGGCGCCACCAGGGCCGCCACGGCGCGTAGGTAAGCCGCGTCCGACGCGTCATCAATGGAATCGTCGTACATGCCGAGACTGCCCAGCCAGGGGTGCTCCTGGCTGTCAAATACGCTGGTGGCTGACTCGAGGTACTGCAGTGCGTAAAGATTCTCTATGAGCGAGCGGTCAAGCCCGCGCGGAGATTCCTCAAAGTCTGTGATGTTCGCCTTGGCATCGCCAATTAGCGTTTTGTGCACGCCGAAGGCGCTGCTCCAGACAACAGCCAGCCCCACGCCCAGGGCGATGATGCCTGCAAAAGCAACTGCGCGAAGCCTGCGTATACGCCTTTCGTAAGCGTTGTTGGTGCCGGCCAGAAACGATTCTTGAAACACCACCTGGGGAAAGAGCTTGCGCAGGAAAAGGCTTCGCGATTGCGTCGCGGCCGAGGATATCTGACCGCCACTGATGCCAAAGCCCGAGGCTACGCCGCCCACCAGCTTCTCGATGGGCGTCCCTTCCTGCACGGCGCTGCTTAAATAAACCCCGCGAAGGGTTGCAGAGTCCCGCAGGTCGCCTTGGGAGAAGACCTCGGTAACAAACTGCTCAACGCGGGCTGCTACTGCATCGAGCTGCCAGGGGAAGCTGTAGATGGCCCGCCGTCTGCGCACGTCGCGCTCGTAGCGCAGTTTGGCCGGCATCTGTTGATGCAGCCGGGCTACCAGATCGCGCAGGTCTCCCTGCAACTCTTGAGTACCCAGTTCCAGAGACAGGGTCGTGCCCCAGATTTGCTCCTCGTCCTCGCTGTCGAGGTGGTCGAAAAACTCCCGACAGCCGGCCAGCAGGTCGACCTTGGTGACCATCAGGTAGACCGGGAAATTCATTTGTAGTTCTTTTGTGAGTTCACGCAGGCGTCGGGCAATGGTGCTTGCGTGATTCCTCCATTGCTCATCATTCATGTTCAGCAGCTCTTCCGTGCTGAGAACCAGGATCGCACCATTAATAGGCTGCCGTTTGCGATGCTTCCTGAGTAGTGCGAGGAAGTTTTTCCAGCCCTTGGAGTCGCGACCCGCGTCGCTGTCCTGGGTTGTATAGCGCCCGGCCGTGTCGAGTAACACGGCCTGCTCGGTAATCCACCAGTCGCAGTTGCGCGTGCCGCCCACACCGCCAATGCTCGCACCCTGAGTGAGTTCTTCAAGGGGAAACTCCAGGCCAGACTGGCGAATAGCCGTTGTCTTACCCGAGCCGGGGGACCCGATCACGACGTACCAGGGCAGTTCATACAAGTGCACGCGCTTGCCGCGGGCTCCAAACTGCTGGCCCTTGATATGCTGGCTTGCGCTGCGAAACTTGTCCTGAAGACGCTGTTCCTCGTCCGTCAGGTTCGCCTGATCGATGCTGGGGTCGTCTCCGGTCATTTCTTCAATGACCCGGCTATTGGTTCGACGGGCCCCCATGCGTGCCAGCCCGTAAACGCCCAGAACGATCAAGGTGATGACCAGCAAGATGAGCGTGCGGGCGGGCCAGGACAGGCTGGCCGGTGGATCGCCCGCCTTGAGGAAGCCTGAGCCGACCCAGGTGGCCAGCAGGAGACAGATCAGGCCGAGGCCGATCCAGAAACGAGCGTCTCTAAAAACCTTCATAGTGAATAACCCTGAAATTGTTTATCTGATAAATCAGGACTCGGATACATCGGTCTGGATCGTATCGAGCCGGTCAACCAATCCAACCGTGCCGTTGTACATCCACGTGCGCAGGCCTGCGTAGGTCATCAGCGTCAGTGCCAATACCACGCTGCATACGGCCCACAGCGGTACTTGTCCGCGCAGTGAAGGTGAGGCCGCTTCAGACAAATGATCCTTGGTGGACAGGGATCTCGGCGACGTCCTGCCGCCATAGGCGTCCTGATACACGCGCTCCCGGAGCGTTTCGAGGCGCGCGTCCCCGGAGGGGTCAAGCTGGTACTTGCCCCGGAAGCCCAGGTTGAGAAGCACATAGAGGAGCTCGATGAGTTCCCGGTATTCACTGGGTCTGGCCAGCATCTGGTCCAGAAGGTCGAAGAAGCGCTCGCCGCCGCTTGTTTCGTTATGATAAACACGCAAAAGAGAGCGTTCTCCCCAGCCACTTTCGGCTCCCCAGGGCGTATCAAGGATGGCTTCGTCCAGCGCGGAGCAGAGCACATATCTTGCCGTGAGCCCCTCTTCATTGCGCACGCCGCTTTGCTTGAGATTGTGATCGAAGTCGGATATTTCGCTGGCGAGTTCCTGCTGCAGCTGGGCGACATTGGGGTGGGAAAGCGTATTGCTGAGCGCCCCATACACGGTGATCAGCTTGTTGGCAGCTGCCAGCAGGCGGTTTTCCTGTGAGCCTAGAGTGGCCTGCAACCCTTGCGGTATGCGCTCAGAACCTGGGGCCGATGGAGCCGATGGGGCTAAGGGCGCTGAGGGTGCCCCTGCTTCCTTGCGCAGGCGTCGCCCGGGGTTGGGTATGAGCATTGTTGCATTGGGGTCTCGCCCCGGTGTGTTGTCGTCCATGCTGAGCCTCCTTAGGGTTCTCTGATCGCCCAGAATTCGAGTTCCAGGCCGGGGAAGCCCTCACCAATATGAATTGCGAATCCACCCGAGTTGATGATACTTGACCAGTGATCGCTGGTTTTGTCGAGACTAAAATAGGCGAATCCCGAATGATAGGGCAGCTGCGGCGGCGCAACGGGGAGCGGTATCAGCTTGATACCCGGGAGTGCCAGATTCACCAGTTCGCGAATTTTCTCCACGCTGCTGACCTTGCACAAGTTGGGGAACAACTGGCGCAGTTTGTCCGCGTCCATGTCGGCCTTCGCGGCCAGAACGAACTGCGCCGAGCCCACCAGGCTGCGATCGTTTATGGCGGAAACGCGAATTCCAAAGTTGCGCATGACCAGCGGCAGCGAAATGGCGTTGCGTTCGATGACTTTGCTCAAGGACTGCCTCAGGCTGGCGACAATGGGTGCAAAGCTGTCCTGCAGGTTGTCGTGCATATACAGCGGGAAGGGCGGCGGGCGTTTTGACTTGCTGCCGAAGGTCGACAATTCGCCCGCCATGGCCGCGTAGAGCAGATAGAGCTGGTGCGGGTGCATGCGACCCTGGCCCTCGAAATGGGAGACCAGGGGCACATAGCGGTTGATGACCGTCAGCATCAGGTAGTCTGCAAACTCCGCGGAGCTGATGCTGTTGCTGTCGGATATGTTTGCGGCCAATGCTTCGGCGCGATTCTGCAGCAACCCGGAAAGCTCACTCTGAAAGCTCGACAGGCGCTCGGAAACGGCGATGTCCAGGCAGGGCGGAACAAAATTCTCATCCAGTATCACGCTGGAGTCTTCGCGTCTTTCGAGAATCCTGGCGATGGGCAGCACGGCGAACCCCGATAGATCCGAGGTATCAGTGAGAACGCGCAGTGCCGGCGCGGCGACGTCCAGGGAATTCTTTTCGCTGTTCGGGTTTACCTCATCGCCTACGCTGCTGTCGGTAATGATGTAACGGGAAACGCCGCCCTCTGCAGGATAGGAATAGTTCACGCCGCCCAGTCGGTGCCGCGGGATAGCCAGACAGACTACACAGTTGCGGGTCTGTTCAGGTATGTCCAGCAGCGCGGGCTGCGTATCCTCCTGGGGAACATTGAAGCAGTGCCCATCCGGCATGATGCCCCTGGCGCGTCGAATGGATATTTTTCCTTGGCGTAGCAGATCCGTGTCCAGTGCCAGCTCTGAGAAGCCGGAGCCGTAAGGCGAGCTTTGCCAGTATGTTTCTTGCAGCAGGTGGCTGAAGTGCCTGTCCTGCTGTTGAAAGTGCTGCGGTTGGAGGAACATACCCTCCGACCAGACGACCTTGTGCGTGGACATTATTCGCTTACTCCGGACAACGCGACGTTGCGGTCGGCTTCTTCACCGCTAATACCCCGGATGGGTTGGCAGCGACCGCGCATCAGAATTCCCCTCTATCATCCCACAACGTGACCTCTGCAGGAATCTCGGCGGTTGAGGGAGAGTCTACTGACGGTTGACGGGTTCCTGCTGGTGACATAGCGTTGGCGTCCAATGATGTTCAGGAAAGGCATTCGCATGACGCTTGCTGCTCCAAATGGCCAGTGGCGCTGCGCCGGCATTACCGATGTTGGCAAGCTGCGTAAGCATAATGAAGATGCGCTGCTGAACCGGGCAGATCTTGGCCTGTGGGTGGTGGCCGATGGCATGGGCGGCCACCAGAGAGGCGAAGTGGCCAGCGCGCTTTTGTGCGCTGAGCTTGCCCGAATTCCCGGTAACCTGTCACTCGCGGGCGCGGTGGACGCTATTGATGAGCGTACCCTGGAGGTCAATGCTCGTCTCGTGGCCATGGCTGCTGAAATGGATGAGGGCGCCGTCATCGGTTGCACATTGGTAGCGATGGTCGCCAGGGGGGCTTTTTGTGCTTGTCTCTGGGCTGGCGACTCGCGTCTGTATCGCCTGCGCCAGGGACAGTTGTATCTGCTGAGCGAAGACCACAGCCCGAACAGTCACTACGGCTCGGCGGGCGATACGGTCACTTCTGTGAAGAGCAACTTCATTACGCGCGCTGTGGGAGCCGATAGCAGTCTGCACCTCGATGTGGACTGCTTTGCACTCGAGGTGCGTGATCGGTTTCTGCTTTGTTCAGATGGGCTTAGCGATGAAATCAGCGATAGCGGTATTTCGACACTCCTTGCGGGAGGTGACTGTGACGAGTCGGCCGAGCGTTTGGTGGCAGAGGCGCTGCGCAACGGCGGGCGTGATAACGTCACTGCCGTAATTTTGGATTATTGTGGTGCTTGAAAGGCAGAAAATATGGCAACTCCCCGGTACAGCTTGTCCGATGTGTAAATTGGGCGCTCGAGAGTGAAGTCAGCTGTTCGACAGCTTGCCTACGAGCACTTCCTCGATCTATTGGATCGAGACGAGTATCGGCGCAAGCGGACTGCCTTGATCGAGTCGCTGGTGCAAGGCGCGGAAATTAGCGCCGCCCCCGAGCCGGTCGTCAGCGGGGGCGAGGTCGGAGGCGGGTTGCCTGCAGGCGGGGCCGGAGCGTTTGGGTCGAGCGAAGGCTTGGCCGGTATCGGCGTTGATCGTGCGGGGAACAGGCCCGACCTGCTGACCATCCCCATGGGTGGCGACGAAGTAAGTGAATTCATGGGTGGGGGTGGCGCCGGCAGTCAGGCCCTCAGGGGCGCTGATCTTGGGCATGCCCTAGCTGCCGGTGCGACGGGCCCTGGCTCTGCAAGGGGCCCTGGGGACGCGCTGTCTACGATAGATCCGCTGGACGCGCTCGCGGCGTTGGATGCCAAGCTGGATGGGGGTTCCCGGGACCGGGCGTCCGCGGGCTACGGCCGCGGGCAGGGAGATTTGCCGTCAAAAGCTGGTGCAGGCAGACGCGCCACAGGCGACCCTCGGCGAGTCCCCGCAAGTGCTGGCCGCTCGCGCCGGTTTAGCGCGCTCGAGATAGTGGTTGCGACACTGCTGACTATGGCTGTCGTTGTGCTGACAGCTGCGATGATCTTTATTAGCTAGCAGCGGGCGTGTGCTCCCTAGTAGTCATCTTCGTCCGAGCTTTCATTGTTTGGCATCCCGGTCATAAGGCGAAAGCGATCGCGGGCGTCCTCGTCGGGTATCCACTCTTCTATGAGTTTGTTCAGGGGCAAGTTAGCCCAGCGCATAAGGTTTTCCAAAGAGTAGGATAGCGGTGAGTGCGGCTCGGTTTCGCGAAAGTAATCGGCCACCAGGCGCAGGCGTTTCAGCGCGTCGCTGCGGCTCTGAACGGGTCCGGCGCCACCCTGGTTCTGCGCGGGCATTGCGCCTGCAACTGAGCCAGTCTCACCCCCTGCGGTTTCACCTTTTTCGTCTTCGCTGGCCTCAGCCAGCGCTTGCGCTGCGGCCTCAAGATGATCCTTGCCTACGGCGCGCGCGTTGGCGGCGAGACTCTCCAATGCTTCCCGGGTGCGGCTTGTTGAGGGGCCGTCGTAACCACACATCTCGGTGAAAGCGGCGTCCATATCCGCAAGCGCCGCCTGGCAACTCTCGACATCAGCGATAAGTTCGACATAAAAACTCATGGGCGACTTGCGTGCGGCGTCCTCGATCTCTTGCAGCTCGGCTCCTGCGCCGCCGCCGCCCGTGGCGTAGGCCTGCGCCAGTTGATAGGAGAGGAAATCGTCATAGCCGGTACCGGTTATGGGCAGCCGCGGAATATGGCGTGCGACGGTGCCTGGTTGGTTGGCTCCGTCAAGACCGTTAAAGGCTGCGATACGGTCCTCAAGGCTGTCCGGGTCGCTGGGGTCCAGCGGTGGATTGAGGGAACCCCAATAGTCCCTGACCAAGCGCGCAGTCAGCGTCATGCCGTCGCGCATGCCGGCGATACCATGGGTTCTGACCAGCCCTTCGATGAGTAGTGCGCAAACCTCCAGATCCTTGGCGTGCTCCTCGAGGATCGATGCGGCCTGATCGACCACGGCCTGCCAGTTGGATTGCTGCGTGAAGGCGTCCACCGCCTCGCCGTCATCCATGGCGGAGTGATTGCCCCGCTCCGGGGTCATGGCTTCTTCGCGGCGATTCCTGAGTTCCTGATAGGGTGAATCAAAGCGGACATCGTCGCGCGGGTCATCGCCACAGGGGTTGTCGTCGCTCAGAGGCGCGCAGAGCGCGTCGATATCGATTGCTGTTTCCACCGGTGTCCTTCCTTTTTGGTATGCAGTTCGCAAGACGGCTCGAAAGTACCGAAGGCGCCGCGCCACTTCAAGACTGTTTTAATGGTGCCAGAGTAAAATAAATTAATTCCCGTTCCTATCTGTGCAAGTGGTTACGACCGGTCGGATGTGGGCTAGTATTGATTCACCTAATCCAATATACCGGCCTGCGCTGTGAGTAAGAATAGGTCAAGCGTTTGATGCCGCTATAGCTTCCCTGGATCGGGACGGTCTTAGGTAGTATCGGCCGGGCAGTTTTCATACATTAGACAACTTGGAGTTCTATCAATGACCATATACATGAAAGCGGATGATATTAAGGGCGGCGTTACTGCTGACGGTTTTAAGGATGAGGTGCAGCTTTCCGATGTGAACTTCGGTATGAGCCGTCCCGTTGCCGGTATAGTGGGCAAGATGTCAGATCGCGGATCCGGTACTTGTAGCTTTAGCGACGTGATGTGTACTAAAGAGGTCGACTTCTCGACTTCGATGATTCTGAAGTCAGCCTTCGAGGGCACCGGCATCAAGGTGGTCTTGAGCTTTATGACCGCTGGCGACAAGCCGCAGAAGTACATGGAAGTCACCCTGATCGACGCGATCATCTCCTCACACAGCATCGGTGGCGGTGGTTACGACGATAAGCCCGTTGAGAGTTTTGGCCTCTCCTTCTCGAAAGTTGAGATTACGTTCCAGAAGTTCGACAAGCAGGGCAAGAACCCCGTGCCGGCGACGCTTGGCTACGATCTTGAGAAGGCGATCAAGCACTTGTAACCCAGCGACTTAAGCCCTCTCGGCCTTCCCCTTTAAGGGGGATGAGCGAGGGGGCTATGTCTACATACACAAGTCACCCACCAGTGAGAAAGTGTGCAGTTTCTGGCGTTAAGATTCATCGAAGGGCGGTGTGGCCTCGGCATACGCGCTCTGTTGTCGGCGATTCCTCGGGCGATAGATGCTAGGCTGGCAGTCTATGCTCGCCAGCGGTCTGTGACGGCATGTGATGGCGCTCGCTGCACCTGATATGAGACGGGAGCGTTTTGGAGTGACTTTGGAGTAGCAATGCAAGAGCAGTCCTCCAGAATTCTACGCATTACAACCCCGTTGCCGGATGATCGCCATGCGGTCTCGGCCTGCGTTGGTGTCGAGCGCATCAACGATCTTTATTCTTTCAAGATTTCAATTGTCACCGGCAGTGACCCGATTAACCCCGAGGAGTTGCTCGGCGAAGAAGTGACCCTGACGCTTGCCTATGCGGGTGTGGAGCGGCCTGTCTTTGGCCTGGTTGCTGGCTTCTGGCAGGTCGAGTCGAGCGGGGATAATGTTTTCCAGTATGAAATGGAAGTGGTCCCAAGGCTGTGGATCCTCGGTCTGTGTACGCACAATCGCATATTTTCAGAAAAGTCCACCCTGGACATCGTGAAGTCGGTAATAGAAGACGGCTGTGCGATGCCGTACAAGGACAAGACTACCGGAAGCTACACGCCAAGAGAGACCTGCCTGCAATACAACGAAACCGACCTCGATTTCGTGCGCCGCCTTCTTGCGGACGAGGGCATCGCTTTTTACTTCGAGCACACGGATTCAGCGTCCACTATGGTGCTCGTTGATTCACCTGTTTCTGTAGAGGAGTGTTCGCCAGCCACCTACCCCTATAATGAAAGGAACCAGGCGAGCTACCGGGCAGCCGTGTCGCAGTTCCACCGCGGTGGCCGTCTGGGCGTTGGCGCTATAAAGAGTAGTGACTACCATGAATGGGCTCCGAAGTCGGTAAATCTCAAGGAGGAACAATCCACAGCCAAGGCATCGCTGAAGCCCGGGGAGATGGAGGTTTACGGCCGACAGAACTTTATGTCCAGCGGCCAGAAGCGATCTTTTCCCAGCGGAGGGTCAAAAACCCAGGTTGGACGATGGCTCGATAGTCTGGAGCCCGACGACGATTCTTACGAGGGAAGCAGTGCCTTCCCGACATTGGTGGCCGGACATACCTTTACGCTGGAAGAAGACCCGAAGTGCAGTGGAGGGGTCAAGGATTTCCTGCTGCTTGAGGTAGTACATCAGGCGTCGGAGGGTCTCGATTCTGAGTCTTCCTACAGCAACCAGATCCGCTGTGCGCCCAAGGACTCACAGTCGGCATTTCGCCCGGACTTCAGTCCGGAATCTCCGCGCATCTGGGGTGTGCAGAGCGCGACGGTGGTTGAAGAAAAAACGCCCAACTCTTCGAGCTCCCTCGCGGAAATCAAGGTGCAGTTCCACTGGGACAGCGCGAATGAGAGCTGTTGGGCCAGAGTTGCGCAATTGTATGCGGGCAGCAAGTGGGGCGGTTATTTTGTGCCCCGCCTGGGCCAGGAAGTGCTGGTTGAGTTTATCAATGGCGATCCAGACAGGCCTGTAGTGATTGGTGCGGTTTACAATCAGGATAATCCGACGCCGCCCTATAAAAAATGGCAGAGTGGAATACGTACGAGTAAAGGGCGTACCTCGGCCGAGGAGAACAGTAGCGGCAAGTCTGACGAGACCTACAATGAGCTGCGTTTTGACGATAGCTCAGGCAAAGAAGAAGTCTACTTCCAGGCCCAGAAAGATCATAATTTCCTTGTGAAGAACAATGAAAAAGGTGAGATCGGGGGCGATCAGGAAGTCCTCATCAAAGGCGATCAAAAGCTCGATATCAACGGCAGCCAGTACATTAATGTCGGGCTCAAGGAAAAGAACGGCGAAATCGAGATAGAGGCGGGCAAGTCAATAACGCTTACCGTCGGCAAAACAAGCATAAAGATCGAGTCGACAAAAATTACCCTGGATGCGGTGAAGGACGTAATCATCAAGGCGGGCAGCATCGTTGACATCGACGCTCAAATGGATGTGTTAGCCAAGGCAGGGATGAACATCGAGCTTGAAGGCGGCATGAATGCCGACCTGAAGGCGGGTATCAAGGTAACGGCAGAAGGCGGGATGCAAGCATTACTGAAGGGCGGCATGCAGGCAGACGTCGAGGCCACCATGGTCAAAGTGACGGGCAATGCTACGACCGCAGTGAGCGGCAATGCCATGCTCACTTTGAAGGGTGGTTTGGTCATGATCAACTAGGCAAGCTCTCCTTCATCTGAAATCACCGACGGGAAGAACGCAGTGGATATTTATTTGAAAGTGCCCTTCGCAAAGGGCGATGTAACCGCGGATAAATTTAGCGAATGGATCGCCATCCAGAGTATGAATTTCCAGATTAGCAAGAGCGTCAGCATGGAGATTGGCAACCTGGATAACTATACCCGGGCCTTGCCCGACTTCGGGCAGGTCAACATCACCAAACTCCTGAACGAAGCTACAACCGAATTTTTCAATCATATTGCTCATTGCACAGCACCTTTCGAGGTTGAGATAGTATTAGTCGACGGCAGCCCGCCACTCGAATACGCGCGATTTGTGCTGGAGGGCGCTAATGTCACCAATTTCGAGTTCGCTGTTGGATCTGGAGGGGAGCCTTCTGAAGCAGCCAGCTTTTCTTACAAAGCACTCAAGGTACAGTTCACGCCGCGCAGGGCGGATGATTCCGAGGATTCCAAGCTGACTGCCCGTGCAGACCTCGCAAAGATTTTTAGGAGTAACCGTTAGTTTCTTGCGAGTCGCCTGGCGCCGTCCTCTGGCCGCTCAGGCATTGCAGCCAACCGGGCGGGGCATTCGATTGCGGGGTCCAGCTGTTAGCGAGCGCCTGTTTCTTTCAGTACCAACAAAGCCCCGCTGTGCCCCGGTTCCTTCGCCAGTATTTGCTGCGCCTGAAAACGCGCCTCCGCCATTCTTTGCTGCCGCTGCAGGGCGATAGCCAGGGACCAGCGTGCGTTAGTGGGGCAGCCGGGGATCTCTATGGCCTGGGATAGGTACTGTTCGGCTCGCGCGTAATCCTCCTCACGCATGGCGTAATAACCCAGATTGACCAGCAGAGGTAGCCGTTCCCGTGGCGCCCTGAGTTGGCGAAGCATGCTGTTTCCAGCCGGATAGACGCGCTCCGGCGCGGTTTCCATGGCCAGCATAAGAAACCCGCTTGAGAGTTGTGCCGGCACTTTGCCGGCGAGTTCGTCGTAGCGCTTTTGCAACACCTCGAGGGCCCGCGGCTTATTGCCCGCCCTAAACTGGCGGCTGGCGAGGTTTGCCACAACGCGGTTGTGTTGCGGGCTCAGGCGGTACTCGCGCTCGTAGAATCCTATGGGGTCGCGCCATTGCAGATTGCGCTGTACGGTCAGCGTAGAGAGGCTCAGCAACACAACGGTCAGGCCCGCAAAGACGGCCTTTCTGCGCCCTTCCTGCCGCAACAAATGCTGAACGATAGCCCCGGCGACCAATACCAGGCCGATGTCGGGTAAATAGCTGCGGTGTTCCACGGCGAGGTCCTTGATGGGAATGACGCTGGACTCGATGATATGGCCGGTGTAGTACAGGAAAATGCCGTAGGCGATGACCCGGTGCTTGTTCAACAGCGCCACCCCAAGACCCAGCAATGCGAGGTGGATAGCGCTGGCCATGAGAATAGTGATTGTAGAAAAGGACCCTGGGCTCAGGTCGTACTCAAGACGTAGTTGCAGGGGCAGCAGGAACTTTCCCAAATAGATCAGCAGTACCGCCTGCTGGGCCTGGAAATAGTCCCAGCGCGAGATGCTGCGGGCGTCGCGCGTTAGGCCATCCAGGGACTCCGCCAGTTCGGTGGACATGCCGCTGGCCGCCATCCAGCCCAGTAGTACCACCAGCAGTCCGCCGCCGGCCAGCATCAGGAACTGCCTGCGCGACAGGCGCGGCATGTCTGTGCGTACGATGACTCCTTCGGTCAGCAGCAGCGCCAGGGGCAGGCTGAAGGCGCTCTGCTTGCTCAGCAGGGCGGCAAAAAAGCTGAGGGCACAGAACCCTCCATAGAGCCGCCGTTTCGGCGCGGACTCACACCCGCGGAAGAACAGAAACAGAATAAGTGTCGCCAGATAAAAAAGGGAGGCGAGGCTCGCCGCACGTTGCACGACATAAGTGACGGCCTGAGTGTGCAGTGGGTGGCTGGCAAAAAGTAGAGCACTCGCCAGTGCCGGCAGGACGTAAAGCAGGGTTTTTGTACGCGGCTTGCTCTTTGTGCTGTGTGTGCGGCGTGTCCGCGCCGCGGGTTCCAGTAGCAGCCAGGCCAGGGTGAAAACCAGCCAGCAGTTGACCGTGTGGATGGCCATGTTGGTGAGATGAAAGCCCCGCGGTGAGACGCCCTGTAGTTGTACATCTGCCCAGAAACTCGCGTAGGTGACGGCGCGCATGGGCTGGGCCTTGAGGACATCCTGCAGGGAGCCGCCGGAAACCGTGAGGTTGTTACTGATAGAGTCGAAGTCGTCCAGATAGAAGGGTACGGCGAGCGTATTCAGGTATAGAGACACGCAGACCACGCCGAGAATCCCGAGGCAGAGTACCCGTAGGCGGAAGGTCTTTCGGCCATCGGTCATTGCAGCTCCCCGCCGCCGATAGCGCCTTCGTGCTTCGTGCCTACGTTTTTGGTCCCTTTAGCGGCGATTTCTCTCTGCCCTTGTGTGCGCGCGGATGTGCACTGTCGTATACCTTTGCGAGGTGCTGGAAATCCAGATGCGTGTAGATCTGCGTGGTCGAGATGTCACTGTGCCCGAGCAACTCCTGAACCGCCCGCAGATCGCTGCTCGATTCAAGGACGTGGCTGGCAAAGGAGTGCCGCAGCATGTGTGGATGTACGTCGCGGCCCATTCCATTGCGCCGACCCAGGAGCCGGATACGCGACTGGATCGATCGTTCGCTGATACGCTGTCCGCGACGGCTCAGAAACAGCGCTGCCTCGGCATCCGCGCTGATCGGCGCGGGTCGGTGAACTAACCAGGCGTCAATGGCGGCGACCGCCGGCCTGCCCACGGGAATACTGCGTGTCTTATTGCCTTTGCCAGTGACCGTGATCAGTAACTGGCTGCGATCCAGATCGTCCCGATCGGCGGCGCGCAGCTCCGCCAGGCGTAGGCCCGATGAGTAAAACAGTTCCGCCATGGCGGCATCCCGGAGTGACAGGGGGTCATCCGCGTCGGCGCGGAGAAAGTTCGCCATGTCGTCCACTTCGAGAGTTCCCGGCAGTTTCCGGCGACCGCGGGGTGCCTGCACCGCCAGCGCGGGATTGCGGCGCTCGCCGCCCTGCCGACTCAGGTGTTCGAAGAAGGAGCGCAGGGCGGAGAGGCGCCGCTGCAGACTGCTGGCCGACAGCTTCGCACGATGCCCGGCGCTGAGCCACTGGCGCACGTGTGCCTCCTGTATGAGCTGGCAATTATCCAGCCCTTTTTGCTTACTGAAGTCGCAGAAGACGCGCAGATCACGTCCATAGGCCTCTACCGTGTGTGGGGAGAGGCGGCGCACGCTGGCGAGGTAGTCGAGGAACATTGCAACGTCACGCTCCAGCCCCGACGGTTGCCCCGCGCCCGACATACTCAGTCTTTCTCAAAGCGCAGTATCAGCTGCCCCATGACTTCTGCAGCAAACTGCAGAAACACTGTGCCCATGTCGCTACCGTAATGCGCCGAATTGGAGCTGCCTACGGCGAGGAGCCCCAGGGTTCTGCCATCGGCCTCAATTAACGCCACTGCTGCGGAGCCGACGAGGCGAGCCTGGGGAAACAGGGCCGCAAACTGGTCTGCACGCAGGGCTGCGCAGCCAGCGTTACCGCGCCCGAGGATGGCGCCGAGCATTGCGCGCGCCTTTGCCTCGTCCAAATAGTGCCAGGGCGTTGCAGCGGCGCTGGCTTCGTCGAACAGGGTCAGGCTGGCATACTCGATATCAAAATTATCGCGCAGTACGCCCATCAATGCGCCGTGCGCCGCGCTCAAATCATGCGATGGGAGCAGCGCCAGAACCAGCTGCCGCGTGTCGGCAAAGAGCTGGTCATTGTCCCGTGCTGTGCTGCCGAGGTCGCGAAGACGGTGACGCAGGTCCACGTTGCGATCGCGCAGTACGCTGACCTGTCGCTCTACTAAAGAAACCGCCGCACCGGAGGCATGGGGTATCTGCAGCAAGCCCAGCAGTTCCGGATTGCGCTGAAAGTAATCCGGATTCTCTACCAGAAACTCGCGAATATCGTCCTCGTTCACGCTCGCTTTTCTCTCCTGTGCTATTGATTGTTCTATTGATTGTGCTGTGCGTTGTTAAGGAGGCGTAGCAAGCATTCACACTCGCCGCCCGGCTAAAGCCGAAAGGAGCCCTCGAAACTGATGGCCGTGGGCCCCGTGAGCCGCACCGTGTCGCCCTCACCTTTCCATTGCACCCGCAGCTTACCCCCCGGTAATTCCACTGTCACCCGCTCATCCAGCCAGCCCATTCGCCGCCCGTGTACCACGGCGGCACAGGCGCCTGAACCACAGGCCTGCGTTTCCCCAACGCCCCGCTCGTACACGCGCAGGCGGATATGGCCGCGATTCACGACCTCCATAAAGCCGGCATTCACATGCTCGGGGAAGTCATCATGGGCCTCGATCTTCGGGCCAAGGTGCTGCACGCAGGCCTCGTCGCCCGCTGCCACGCGCAGCACGGCGTGCGGGTTACCCATGGACAGAGCGCCGACACGCAGGACCTCGCTGTCTAACTGGAGGCTGTACTCCGCTTCGGCGTGCTCCCGGCGCATGGGTATATCTGCGGGATTCAAGCGCGGCAGGCCCATGTCGACCTCGACCTGCTGGTCGTCCAGCATCGTCAGCGTCATCAGTCCGCCGCTGGTCTCAACGACCAGATTCGCCAGCGGTGTCAGTTTGCGGTGACGCACAAAACGCGCGAAACAGCGCGCGCCGTTACCGCACTGGCCAGACTCGCTGCCGTCGGCATTGAATATGCGGTAGCGGAAATCGGCGTCTGGCCTGTCCGGCGGTTCGACGAGCAGTACCTGATCGCAGCCGATGCCCAGATGCCGGTCCGAGATTCTGCGAATATCGCGGGGTTGCAGCTTCACGCACTGACTGATGGTGTCGATCATCACGAAGTCGTTTCCGGCGCCGTGCATCTTGGTAAACTTAACGGGCATGGGGGGGTCCCCGTGTCCCTTTTCTGACGCGCAAATTGGCGCAAGAGTTGGTGCGATACCGGGCGCTGTGCAGAGTTCGCTGAAAAGCTGGCACGCTTATACGCTGGGGAGGCGGTGCTCACCGCGCATCAGATCTTCCAGTGTCTCGCGTTCCCGAATCAGGTGACAGGTCTCGCCGTCTACCATGAGTTCGGCGGCGCGCGGTCGGCTGTTGTAATTTGAACTCATGACAAAGCCATAGGCGCCGGCCCCGTGCACCGCCAGAAGCGTTCCCTCCTCAAGCGCCAGTTCCCGGTCCTTGCCCAGGCAATCAGCCGTTTCACAGACCGGGCCGACGATGTCCCAGCGCTTTGCGGCGCAGTCAGCCGCCTTTACGGTGCTTATAGCGACCCAGGCCTGGTAAAGCGCGGGGCGAATGAAATCGTTCATGGCCGCATCGACAAGGGCAAAGTTATGGGAGCCGGTTTCCTTGAGATAATGCACGCGGGTCAGCAATACGCCCGCGTTGGCAACGATGGAGCGTCCAGGCTCCAGAACCAGGGTCAGCTTGCGCGCGCCAATAGCATCGCGCAGCGCTTCGATATACGCACCGATCGCCGGCGGCACTTCATTTTTGTAGCGAACACCGATACCGCCGCCGAGATCGAGGTGGCTTATGGCTATTCCCTCCGCGTCCAGCTGGTCGATCAATATGAGCAGTTCCTGCGCCGCTTCAAGCAGCGGGGCCATATCCGTAAGCTGCGAGCCAATATGGCAATCGAGGCCTACCACATCGATATTGTCTAAACTTTTGGCCCGGCGGAGTAGCGACAGGGCTGCTTCCCGATCCACGCCGAACTTGTTTTCTTTAAGGCCTGTGGAGATATAGGGGTGGGTCTTGGCATCCACATCCGGGTTGACCCGAACCGATATGGGAGCGCGCAGGGACAGTTCTGCGGCCACCGACTGCAGCACATCGAGTTCTGCGGTTGATTCAAGATTGAAGCAGCGGATACCGACCTGTAAGGCACGACGCAGTTCCCGGCGCTGCTTGACGACACCTGAGAAAACCACCTTGGCGGGATCGCCCCCCGCCGCCAGTACACGCTCGAGTTCGCCCAGAGAAACGATGTCAAAGCCCGCGCCCCGGCGCGCCAGCGTATCGAGTACCGCCAGGCTGGAGTTGGCCTTTACCGCGTAGCAGATGAGGTGTTCGCAACCGGCGAGAGCCTGTTGGTACTCATCAAAGGCCGCCTCTATAGCGGAGCGCGAATACACATAGCAGGGCGTACCGTGCTGCTCGGCGATAGTGCTGCAGTCCACGCCTTCTGCAAACAGGGATCCGTTATTGTTGGAGGAAAAAGCCATTCTCGAGTGCCGATTGCAATCAGCGCGCGGAATCGGCGCTGGGCGCGGCATCTACATCGGCGCCGCCGACGTCAGCGCCCTGTGCCGGCGGCTGGTAGAGCGCCCCCATCTGCCCGCAGCCGTGCAACTGGGCGAGGGAAATGGCGAGCAGGCATAAAATCGGGAAACGGGTCATGGGAGTCTGGGCTGGCAGGGAGCGAGCAGTATAAACCCCTGCTCCCTGTCTGGTCCTATTCTTTGCTTCGCATCTGTAATCTTCGCGCCGCGGCCTCTGCGGCGACGGCAACCCTGGCCGGCGCCGTGCCCCCTATATGGTCCCGGGCAGCGACCGAGCCTTCTACGGTAAGCACCTCGAAGATATCCGCCTCAATCAGCTCGCTGAAGCTGCGCAGCATGTCCAGCGGCATCGCGGCCAGATCCAGAGACTGCCGCACACCGGCGGCGACTGCCTGGCCGACCACTTCGTGCGCATCGCGAAAAGGTAGGCCTTTGCGCACCAGATAGTCGGCGAGATCGGTGGCGGTGGCGAAACCGGCACCCGCTGCCTCGCGCAGTCGGTCCTTGCGCGGCACGATATGCGGCACCATGTCCGCATAGGCGCGCAGGCAATCCAGCACCGTGTCGACACAGTCGAAGATCGGCTCCTTGTCCTCCTGATTGTCCTTGTTATAGGCCAGCGGCTGGGACTTCATCAGTGTCAGCAGTGCGACGAGGTGACCGTTGACCCGCCCGGTCTTGCCGCGCACCAGTTCTGGCACATCGGGGTTCTTCTTTTGCGGCATGATCGAGGAGCCGGTGCAGAAGCGATCCGGGAGCTCCACAAAACTGAACTGCGCAGAGGTCCACAGCACCAGCTCTTCTGACATGCGCGACAGGTGGGTCACCAGTAGCGCTGCAAAGGCGGAAAACTCGATCGCAAAGTCCCGATCGGATACGGAGTCCAGGGAATTGGCTGTCGGTTGGTCAAAGCCCAGTGCGGCCGCCGTCTGCGCCCGATCGATGGGGAAGGTGGTCCCGGCGAGCGCCGCCGCCCCGAGGGGGCACTGGTTCATGCGCTTGCGGCAGTCCATCAAACGACCAAAATCCCGCTCCAGCATCTCGTTCCAGGCCAGCAGGTGGTGTCCAAAGGTTACCGGCTGGGCACCCTGAAGATGCGTAAAGCCGGGCATCACCGTGGCCGCCTGCGCCGCGGCGAGGGTCACTATTGCGGACTGCAGGCGCGAGAGCTGATCAGCGATTGCGTCGATTGCATCGCGCAGATAGAGCCGAATATCTGTGGCGCACTGGTCGTTGCGCGAGCGCCCGGTATGCAATTTTTTCCCCGCGTCGCCAATCAGGGCCGTCAGCCGCGCTTCGATGTTCATGTGTACGTCTTCGAGTTCTACGGACCAGGGGAATTCCCCGGCCGCGATTTCAGCGCTGATCTGCGCGAGGCCTTGCTCGATTGCAGCGAGCTCTTCGCTTCGGAGCACGCCGACGGAACCCAGCATCCGCGCATGTGCAACGGAGCCGCGTATATCCTGGGGGGCCATGCGTCGATCAAAATCCACGGAGGCTGTGAAACGTTGCACGAAACTGTCTGTGGCTTCCTGAAAACGCCCACCCCAGAGGCTGCTGTTACCGTCATGATTCGACATTTTATGGCTTATCTCCGCACTTTTCTGATGGCTTCGAACCGTACTTCTTGTCCCGGTTCCGAATGCGTGCAAGTATACATTGGCGCGTCCTGTGAGGCGGCATGACTGAGCCCGGAGGCGACTAATGCAGCAGCAGCCGCGGCCGCCGGTCTCCCCAGGGGGGGGGTTATCCGGAGACGGCTTTTTTATTCCTGATCTGTGCGCCGCGCAGGCGGTATTCCTTGCGGTGCTGCTGGCTGAGCTGGTTGTGCTCCTGCATGTGCTTGCCCTCGGGCCGCTCAGTGCCTTCGACTGGCGTGCGTTGGCCACCGGCTCCCTCTTCGTGCAGTGGAATACGCTGCTTTGCATTGCCCTGATCTGCCACCTGCGTGGTCGATTGCAGCCGCTGGCGCCGGCTGTGGCGGCGCTAATCTGCCTGAGTGTGGTACTGGCGGTGAGCAGTCTGTCCAGTGTTGTGGTGCACAAGACCTACCCACTACTCAGGCCAGATGTTGGCCCCCTTTGGGACTGGGTGCTGCGCAATGCGCTGCTCGCGGCCCTGCTGGCAGCTATCCTCCTGCGTTATGCCTATCTGCAGCAGCGAGTGGCGCTGCAGCAACACAGCGAATTGCAGCTGCGCCTGGATGCGCTGCGCTCGCGGATACGACCGCATTTTCTTTTTAACACGCTGAACAGTATCGCCAGCCTGATAGCCGTGCAGCCGGAGCGCGCGGAACAGGCTATCGAAGATGTTGCGGAGCTGTTTCGCTCCGCCCTGCAAACGGACGCGCGCGATACCACCCTTGGGGAGGAGTGCCGGCTTTGTGAGTTGTACCTGGATATCGAACAGCTGCGCCTTGGGGAGCGTCTCACCGTTCACTGGGACGTAGACGAGGCACTGAAGGATGCGCCCGTGCCGGCGCTGCTGTTACAGCCGTTGGTTGAAAATGCGGTTTATCACGGTATCGCCCAGCGGCCCGATGGCGGCACCGTCGATATCCGCTGCTATCTCGACGGGGCGCTCCTGCTGGCGGAAGTCGGTAACCCGCTGCCGGCGCGACCCGCGAGCAGGTCTACAGGCGGCAACCACATGGCCCTCGATAACATACGCCAGCGTCTGGCCGCGCAATATGGTTCAGGTGCGACACTGACTATCGACAACGACGGTCTTGAATTTCGTGTGCGCCTGTCGCTGCCACTGGATTCCGATGCGGACCTGGTTTCGTGAAGATCCTGCTGGTCGACGATGAGTCCCTGGCGCGGCAGCGCCTCTGTCGACTACTGCAAAAACTGCGCCCGGGGGCGGAGCTTTTACAGGCCGAAAACGGGATCGAGGCGCTGCGTCAGGTGCGCGAGCAGCAGCCGGAGATTATTCTGCTCGACATCCGTATGCCGGAACTGGACGGCGTTGCCGTGGCCGAGCAACTGACCCGGGAAGAATCGCCGCCGGCGGTGATTTTCTGCACCGCCTTCGATGAGTACGCCCTCGATGCGCTGCGCAATCAGGCGGTGGCCTACCTGCTCAAGCCGGTTCGTGAGCGGGAGCTTGAGCGCGCGCTGGAAGGCGCTGTGCGCATTAATCGGGCGCAGCTACAGGCCATAGGGTTCTCCGACAGTGGTCGTCAGGAGGTGGTCAGCGCCGGACACCGGGGAGTGGAAACGCTACCCGTAGACCAGGTGCGCTGTTTTCTGGCGGAGGACAAGTATGTGCGCGCTTGCTCGCCGCAGGGCGACATTCTCATCATGGACTCTCTCAAGGAACTGGAGAGCGAGTTTGCCGGGTGTTTTCTGCGCGTGCATCGCAATGCACTGGTGGCCCTTGAGCACGTGCTGCGGCTCCGGCGCGGTGAGGGTGGATGGATTGTCGAACTCGATGGCGTCGCGCCGCGGCCGGCCGTGAGTCGGCGGCACCTCGCGGAGTTCAAGGCGGCGTTCAAAGGCTCCTGATCGCCCTCCGCACGGTCCCTGTCAGGGCTCACCGGCAGCGGTAGGCCCGCGCAGAACTGTTATGCTTCTCATTTTTAGCGAAGAAGTTTCCCATGTGCGCTGACATCGTGATTGCGACCCGCGAAAGCCCCCTCGCTCTCTGGCAGGCCTACTACGTCCGTGACGCCCTATGCGCCGCCCATCCGGGGCTGCGGGTGGAGCTTCTTGGGATGACCAGTCGCGGTGATCAGGTGTTGGATGTGACGCTTGCCAAGGTCGGGGGAAAGGGCTTGTTCGTCAAGGAGCTGGAAACAGCACTGGTTGATGGGCGGGCACACATCGCAGTGCATTCCATGAAGGATGTGCCCATGGAATTTCCCCAAGGTCTGGAGCTCGGTGTTATCTGTGAGCGCGAGGAGCCGACGGACGCCTTTGTCAGCAACCGCTACAGTCACATAGATGAACTGCCTGAGGGCGCTGTCGTTGGCACCTCCAGCCTGCGCCGGGAATGCCAGTTGCGCGAATCGCGGCCGGATCTACTCGTGAACTTTTTACGTGGCAACGTCAACACACGGTTGCGCAAGCTTGATGAGGGCGAATATGACGCCATCATCCTGGCCACTGCGGGCCTTCTGCGCCTGGGAATGAGCGAGCGAATTCGCTCCCCCATTCCCGTGGAGCGATCCCTCCCGGCCGGTGGGCAGGGTGCTGTCGGTATTGAACTGCGCTGTGATGATGCGCTCACGGCGGCACTGCTTGCGCCGCTGCACCACGGGCCCAGCGCGGAGCGTGTGCGTGCGGAGCGGGCTCTGAACCGCCATCTGCAGGGCGGCTGCGAGGTGCCTATAGCAGCCTACGCTGAGCATGATGGTGCGCAGCAGCTGTGGCTGCGCGGCCTGGTGGGTCGACCCGATGGTAGCCATACGCTGCGGGCCGAGGCCCGCGGTAGCCGGGAGGCCCCGGAAGCACTTGGTATACGGGTTGCTGAATCGCTTCTTGATGCCGGTGCGGGCGCTATTCTCGCCGAGGTGTATGAGCGCTGAGCCACGGGCGCTGCTGACCCGACCCGCGGGGCAGGCTGACGCCCTCCGCGAGGGTTTGCAGACCTGCGGATTTGACTCCTTGCACGTGCCGATGCTGACTATTGAGCCCATCGATCCGCTCCCCGCTGAGCAGCGGCAGCGAGTAATCGACCTCGATCTCTACGAAGACCTTATTTTCATCAGTGCGAACGCCGCGCGTATGGGCCTGGCCTGCTTCGAGGATTTCTGGCCCCAGTATCCCGCGGGGCAGCGCTATTGGGCGGTAGGGCGAAGCACTGCCCAGGTGCTGGACGCGGCGGGTCTTTTGGCGCACAGCCCCGCCGATGATATGAGTAGTGAGGGCCTGCTGGCCATGCGCGGACTGGCCTCAGTTGCCGGGCGGCGCCTACTCATCGTCAAGGGCGAGGGCGGGCGCGACCTGATCCAGGAGACACTGCGCGAACGCGGAGCGCGGGTGGATACCCTGCGCTGCTATCGACGGACGCCGACGACCCTCGAATCGGCTGCGTGTCATGCGCTGCTGCAGCGACAACCGGTGCAGCTCATTCTCATCAGCAGTGGTGAAGGCCTGAGGATACTTTCGGGTTTGCTTCAACCGCGGGAAAACACTAACTTAGCGGCGACAGCACTGGTCGTGCCCTCGGCGCGCGTCGCTGAGGAGGCGCTCCGGCTGGGATGGCTGAGCATTGAGCAGGCCGCAAATGCGTCCGATTCGGCCATGTTGGCCGCCGCGCAAATCTGGCGCGCATCACATCTGGGAGAGGCAAATCATTGAGCGAAGATAAGGATCGCGAGCTCGCTGAGCGGAGTCCGTCGCTGGATTCCGATGTGGCTGAGCATCCCGGTGACGGGAGTGATGAAACTGATCTGAGTGAGGCGGACGGCCCGCAAGCCACTGTAAAGCCCCCGCCGGTCGCTGCGGCACTGCAGCCGGAACCCACCTTGTCGACTAACACCTCAGCCCCCGCCTATGCACAGGCCCCACCCGTGATGCCTGCACCTGCGCCGCGCTCCTCCGCAGCACCCATCGCCTGGCTCGCGCTACTGCTGGTGCTGTTGCTTAGCGCAGGTGGCTTCTGGTTTTTCCTCGATGCCCAGCGCCGCGAGGGGGATCTGCTGCAACGCGTGCGTGCGCTGGAGTCAGTTTCTGGACAGGACGATAGCGCCTATACGCAGATGCGCGACAACCTGAGACGGCAGATCGAGCTTGAGATCGAGGGCATGCGCGACCGACAGCAGCGGGCGCAGGAGGATTTTTCACGCGCCCAACAGACCCAGCAGCGCGCACAGGAAGAGCAGCAGCGCTCGATCGCCCGCCTCGAGTCGGTTGCCATGGACGCGGCCAACAAAGCCAGTGGCGATCTGAGCGCAGAGATTGCGACCCTCGAGCGCTCTTTGCAGGAGCAGGGCCAGCGGATTGCTGATCTGAGTGTGGATGATCGTGAGAGCTGGCTGCTCGCGGAGGCACAGTATCTGCTGCGGCTGGCCAACCAGCGCCTTATTATGACCGGGGATACGGAGTCCGCTGAGGCCTTGTTGCGCAGTACCGATAACATACTCCGGGAACTGGCGAATGCGGATCTGCACGGGCTGCGCTCGGCCGTTGCCGCCGATCTTGCCGTCGTGCGTGCGGTACCGCGGCTCGATATCCAGGGTCTGTACCTGCGACTCGATGCGCTGATTCGCCAGACCGATGCGCTGGTCATGTTTCGAATGCCGGAAAGGACCAGGGAGACCGCAGCGGTGACCGGCGATGATTGGCGTACGCGCCTCGAACAGGGTTACCAATCAGCGCTGGCGAAGCTCTCCGAATATATTGTGGTCAGTCGGCGGGATGTGCCCGTGGAGACATTGATGGATCCCCAGTACGAGGGGCTGGTCCGACAGAATATGCGTATGCTCCTCGAGCAGGCGCAGGTGGCCATGTTGTCGGGCAACGAGCTTCTGTTTCGCCAGAGCCTGGAGCGCGCCCAGGGCTGGGTATCGCAGTTTTTCAAGTCCGACGAGCAGGCCGCGGTGGCCATGGCAGAGGAACTGCGAGTAATTGCCGGCGAGCGCGTTGCCGTTGAGCTACCCGATCTGACAGCCTCTCTTGGCGCACTGGACGCAGTGATGAAGACGCGGCTGGCCCGCGACGGCAACTAGGATTATGGGCAGTCTTTTTATTATTGCATTGTTGGCGCTGCTCGCGGGCGTGGGCATTGTCGCGCTCATTGAAACCGAGCCGGGCTATTTACTGGTCGCCTATGGTGGCTACACGGTGGAGACCAGTTTCTGGGTTGGCATCCTATTGATTGTGGCGATCGTGCTTTCCCTATACGGCCTTCTGCGTTTTCTGAGCCGTCTCATCAGCAGTCCATCGTCAATGCTGAATTGGGCGGGTGGCCGACGTCTCCGGCAGTCGGCGCGTCTGAGTAGCCGCGGCCTGATCAATTTTACCGAGGGCAACTGGGCACGCGCCCGCAAGCAGCTGTTGCGTGGTGCGCGCTACAGTGAATCACCGCTTATGAACTACCTGTTGGCGGCGCGCGCCAGCTATCGGCTACAAGAGCCGGAGCCCATGCACCGCTATCTGGCCCAGGCGGCGGAAAGCGACCTGGAGGCCGGGATCGCCGTGGATATCACCCGGGCAGAGCTACAGTTGCACGGGGGTCAGTACGAGGACGCGTTGGCAACGCTGACGCGAGCGCGGGCGAATGCCGCGAAACACCCCTATGTGCTACAGCTCCTGTGGAATGCTTATGATGGACTGGGCGATGTGGAGGCGCTCGTCGCCCTGCTGCCGGAAATGCGCCGGCATCGTGTGCTCAGTGCAATTCAGCTCGACGAAAGAGAGGCGCGGGTTCATCACGATCTGCTTGAGAAGGCGGGGGTGAGTGGTGACGTGGCTCAGCTGCAGGCACGCTGGAAGAAGTACCCGGCTCGTCTCAAGGAGCAGGAGGCATCGCAGCTACACTATTTCGAGTCACTGCTGGCCTGTGATGAGGTTGTACTCGTCGAAAAGGAAATTGTGCGGCGCCTTAAAAAACACTGGCGTCCGGGGTTGGTCCGATTTTACGGGCGCATACCTCGAGAGGGTGCACAAAAGCAGCTCGCGACCGCGGAGGGTTGGTTTAAACAGCATCCGGAAGATCCGGAGCTGTTGCTGTGCCTGGGTCGGCTGGCTATGTCGGAGCGCCTATGGTCAAAGGCGCGCGAATATCTGGAGGCTAGCCACGCGCTACATCCCAGCGAGGAAACCTGCCTCGAGCTTGGCAGGTTGCTGGCGGCTGCGGGGGAGCACAGCGCGGCGTCGGCGGCGTTTCGGGCTGGAGCGACCCTGCGCAGGGACCCCCTTCCGGAGCTGCCGCAGCCGGATGATGTGGTGCCCGAAACACATCGACTTGAGCGTGAGTCCTGAAAGCTTTTTAGGAGCGGCCGGGGCCTGTTCCGGCCCGGTTTTCTGAGACGCGACGGCCGTTGGCAGTCGTCGCTTATGCTTCTAGCGTCGTCTGGGGGCCGGCGCAACGCCGATGCCCAATTCTTCCCAGATAGCTTCTACCCGCTCGCTGACCGCCGTGTCCATGTGGATGGGTTGCCCCCACTCGCGAGTCGTTTCCCCGGCCCATTTGTTGGTCGCATCAAAACCGACTTTGGAGCCGAGTCCTGCTACCGGCGAGGCAAAATCAAGATAATCGATCGGCGTATTGTCAATAAACACGCTGTCACGGCGAGGATCCATGCGCGTGGTCATTGCCCAGATCACGTCCTGCCAGTTACGCGCGTCCACATCGTCATCGGTGACCACGATAAATTTTGTGTACATGAACTGGCGCAGGAAGCTCCATATCCCCAGCATGACGCGCTTGGCGTGGCCGGGATATTCCTTGCGCATGGTTACCACGGCCATACGGTAGGAGCAGCCTTCCGGGGGCAGGTAGAAGTCGACAATTTCCGGGAATTGCTTTTTCAGCAACGGCACAAAAACTTCATTGAGTGCGACGCCCAGAATTGCCGGCTCGTCTGGCGGGCGGCCCGTGTAGGTGCTGTGGTAGATCGGATTCTCGCGACTGCTGATGCTCTCGACGGTGAAAACCGGAAAGCGCTCGACCTCATTGTAGTAACCCGTGTGATCGCCGAAGGGGCCTTCCGCAGCCTCTTCTCCCGGCTCGAGATAGCCCTCGAGTATATATTCGGCGCTGGCTGGGACCTGCAGGTCCTGTGCCCGGCAGAGAGGGCTGATAGATTCACAGAGTTCTGTCTTTGCGCCGCGCAGCAGGCCCGCGAAGGCATACTCAGACAGCGTGTCGGGCACCGGCGTAACGGCCCCCAGAGTGGTTGCGGGGTCGGCGCCAAGTGCCACGGCCACGGGGTAGCGCTCGCCGGGACGTTGTAATTGCCAGTCGCGATAGTCCAGGGCCCCACCGCGGTGCGATAGCCAGCGCATGATCAGTTTGTTGCGGCCAATCAGTTGCATGCGATAGATACCCAGGTTCTGCCGGGTCTTGTTGGGTCCGCGGGTGATTACCAGGGGCCAGGTGACTAACGGTCCGGCGTCACCGGGCCAGCATGTCTGGATCGGTAGCGCGTACAGATCGACCTCGGCCCCCTCTTTGACATGGGTTCGACAGACGGCGTTGCGCACCAGCTTTGGACCCATGTCCAGCACCTTGCGCAGCAGGGGGGCTTTCTCCCAGGCATCGCGCCACCCTTTGGGCGGGTCCGGCTGTCGCAGATAGGCCAGCAGTTCGCCGATCTCTCGCAGCGCTGCCACGGAGTCGGCTCCCATGCCCAGTGCGACGCGCTGCTCCGTGCCGAAGAGGTTGGCCAGCACCGGGATGTTGTGTCCCCGGGGGTTTTCAAACAGCAGTGCCGGGCCGCGTGATCGCAGGGTGCGATCAGCGATCTCCGTCATTTCCAGATAGGGATCGACCTCGGCCTGAATACGCTTCAGCTCACCGCGTTTTTCGAGCTCGCTAATGAATTCGCGAAGGTCCTTGTAAGTCGCTGCCACAGGCGTTGTGGTATTGCTACTTGCGCTTCATGGAGAGGAAGAACTCGTCGTTGGTTTTGGTGTCTTTGAGCTTGTCCAGGAGAAACTCTACAGCGTGGGTGTCTTCCATACCGTGCAGGAGCTTGCGCAGGATCCACATGCGTTGCAGTTCATCTTCACCGGTCAGGCGCTCCTCGCGACGGGTACCCGATCGACGAATGTTGATGGCCGGATAAATGCGCTTCTCGGCGATCTTACGATCCAGATGCAGCTCCATATTGCCGGTGCCCTTGAACTCTTCGTAGATCACCTCATCCATCTTCGAACCGGTGTCTACTAGTGCCGTCGCGATAATGGAGAGGCTGCCCCCCTCTTCGATATTTCGGGCCGCACCGAAGAAACGCTTCGGGCGCTCCAGTGCGTGCGCATCGACGCCGCCGGTCAGTACTTTGCCGGAGCTGGGGACTACCGTGTTGAAAGCGCGCGCCAGTCTGGTGATGGAGTCGAGCAGAATCACCACATCGCGTTTGTGCTCAACCAGTCGCTTGGCCTTCTCGATCACCATGTCGGCAACCTGTACGTGCCGGGCAGGCGGCTCGTCAAAGGTAGATGCGACCACTTCCGCACCCCGAATACCCACCGAACGCTGCATTTCCGTCACTTCTTCAGGGCGCTCGTCGATCAGCAGCACGATCATGTCGCACTCGGGATTATTGGTAAGGATCGCCTGGGCGATGTTCTGCATCATGATGGTTTTACCGGCCTTCGGCGGCGCAACCAGCAATCCGCGCTGGCCTTTGCCAATCGGTGCCACCAGATCGATGATGCGACCGATCAGGTCCTCGGTGCTGCCGCTGCCCTGTTCGAGGGTGAGCCGCTCGTCTGGGAACAGGGGAGTGAGATTCTCAAAAAGTATCTTGCTCTTGGAGTTCTCGGGTTTACCAAAGTTGACTTCACCGATTTTCAGCAACGCGAAGTAGCGCTCGCTGTCTTTTGGTGGGCGAATCTTGCCGGTAATGGTGTCGCCGGTGCGCAGGTTGAAACGGCGGATCTGGCTCGGACTGACATAAATGTCATCAGGTCCCGCGAGATAGGAGCTGTCGGCGGAGCGCAGGAAACCAAAGCCGTCCTGCAGGATCTCCAGAACGCCATCTCCATAGATGTCCTCGCCGCTTTTCGCATGGCGTTTGAGGACGGAGAAGATAATGTCCTGTTTGCGGGAGCGGCCCATGTTCTCGAGGCCGATACCCGCTGCGATATCGACGAGTTCCTGAGTGGATTTGGTCTTTAAGTCGGTCAGATTCATAGAGGTTCAGTGCACGAAAAAGGAGAGGGGGGTGTATGGAATCGCCAAAGCTTTGTGCGCCAATCAGTTGCGCCTGCTGCTAGAATCCCGGCGCTTGGCGCTACACCTTCAGAGGTGCTAAAAGCCTTAAGCGATACGCGGTCGTCGGAAAAATTAGGGCAGATACCGGACTATTACCCGGATCAAACCGAACTGCTGCCGAACTAACCGAGGGATGGCGAAATTATTGTCGTCGTACGGGGCCGTTCGACACAGGGAAAGTAGCATGCCCAATATGGCAGGTCTAGCGGTATTTTTCCCGTCCTGACCAGTCAATTACGTGCATAGGGTTGTGGCTGCCTGACGGTGTTGGCCCCGAAACGCGAGGCCGGGCACAAAAAAACAGCAGTCCGCAAAGGTTGCCGGGCTGCTGTATGCGGCGCTGAGAGCGCTACTATCCGTCTATGCTTTCATTGATGAAGTCGATCAGCTGCGACTTGGACAAGGCGCCGACCTTGGTGGCTTCTGCATTACCATCTTTGAACAGGATCAGCGTAGGAATACCGCGGATGCCGAACTTTCCGGGAATTTCCGGGTTGGAGTCGACGTCTACCTTGCAGACCTTAAGCTTTCCGGAGTATTCGCCGGCAATCTCATCAAGTACCGGTGCTATCATCTTGCAGGGGCCGCACCACTCGGCCCAGAAATCGACCAGTACTGGTACATCGCTGCCGAGCACGTCCTGCTCGAAGCTTGCATCGTTGACGTGCACAATGGCATCGCTCATGGGTTGTCTCCGTTTTCTGTGTATTGGTTTGTGGGCATGTCTGCCCCTTGGACCGGTTTTGCTATCAAGTGACGTTGCTGTAAATCGTCCTTAAGTCTAGCGCGGAGATTGGGGCAGCAGGAGAATAATTCAAGTCCGCAGTAATCCCGGCGCCAGGGCGCCAGGGCGCCGGGGCCGCTCGTCGGGACTTGTGTGAACAGTCGGCAGGGTGCCGGCGAACAGTCGCCGCAGGGCGCAGGGGAACAGAGAATGCGCGCCAAACAAGTATTGATTGTAGCCATCATAATCGCCGTATTGCTGGCTTTCTGGTATTTCGATGTCGGTTCCTACCTGAGTTTCGATGCGCTGCGCAGTCGCAGCGATGAGCTGCGCTCATCGGCGTCAGAAAACCTCTTCCTTGCGGGGCTGCTGTTCTTTGGCTTGTACGTGGCGGTAACCGGCCTGTCGCTGCCGGGGGCAGCTATTATGACCCTCGCGGGTGGCGCTCTTTTTGGATTCTGGCTGGCGCTGTTGCTGGTTTCTTTTGCCAGCAGCCTCGGCGCAACGCTCGCTTTCCTTGTCTCGCGGCTGCTTCTGAAGGACTGGGTGCAGGGGCGCTTCGGGCGACAGTTAAAGGCGCTGAATGACGGCTTTGAGCGCGATGGCCCTTTCTATCTGTTCTCCCTGCGCCTGGTGCCGGTATTCCCGTTCTTTGTTATCAACCTGATGGCCGGGCTGCTACCCATCAGCGCGCGACGCTTCTACTGGGTGTCGCAGCTGGGCATGCTGCCCGCTACCGCCGTATACGTGAACGCTGGCACACAGCTTGGGCAGCTCGAAAGCGCTGCGGGCATTATTTCCCCGGCCCTGCTGGGCTCCTTCCTGCTGCTGGCGGTGTTTCCTTTCATCGCGCGTTTCCTCAGTAATAAACTGCGCCAGCGCCGCCGCCTCGCCCCCTACCAGCGGCCCGATCAGTTTGATACCAACATGGTAGTCATCGGCGCCGGCTCGGCCGGGCTGGTAGCGTCATTGATTGCGGCTACGATCAAAGCCCGGGTGACGCTCATCGAACGCCATAAAATGGGCGGCGATTGCCTGAACACGGGCTGCGTACCCAGCAAGGCGATTCTGCGCAGCGCCCACGTGGCGGAGGAAATGCGCCGGGCACCGGAGTTCGGTATTGCGCCGGTCGAGGTGGCGGTGAATTTTCCGGAGGTAATGGAGCGCGTACAGCAGAAGATTGCGGCCATAGAGCCGCACGATTCCGTGGAGCGTTTTACCTCCCTGGGGGTGGATTGTGTGACCGGTGATGCCCGCATCGTGTCGCCTTGGGAAGTCTCAGTGAACGGCCGCTCGATTCGTACTCGCAATATCATCATCGCCAGCGGAGCGCGCGCTCGCATTCCCGAAATCGATGGGCTGGAAGCGCTCGACTACCTGACTTCCGATACTTTGTGGGACATTCGTGAGCAGCCCTCACGCCTCATGGTGCTGGGCGCGGGCCCTATCGGTTGCGAGCTGGCCCAGGCCATGGCCAGCCTCGGTTCCGAGGTTTGCCTCGTTTCTCATGCCGCGCGGATTCTGCCGCGGGAGGACGAGGACGCTTCGCAGCTGCTGCATGCGCGGCTCGAGGCTCGGGGCATTCGCATACTCACCGATTGTGAACCACAGTCTTTCGACCGCGATGCGCAGGAACAGCATGCGCATTGCCTGCACAATGGGGAAGCGCTGACCCTGGACTTCGATCGTCTGCTGCTCGCTGTAGGCCGACAGCCCAATATCGAAGGTTTGGGACTGGAAGAGTTGGGCATTCGCACGACCCGGCGCGGCACCATCGAGGTGGATGATTATCTGCAGACGGATGTGCCGACAATCTACGCCTGCGGCGATATCGTGGGCCCCTACCAATTTACCCATACGGCCGCCCATCAGGCCTGGTATGCCGCGGTGAACGCACTCCTTGGCCAGTTCCGGCGTTTTCGCGTCGATTATTCGGTGATTCCCTGGGCCACGTTTACTAATCCGGAAATTGCCCGGGTCGGCCTCAGCGAGGATGAGGCGAAGGCGCAGGGCATCGCCTACGAGGTGACCCGCTACGGTATTGATGACCTCGACCGGGCTATCGCAGACAGCGAAGCCGAGGGCTTCGTCAAGGTGCTCACGGCGCCTGGTCGCGACCGGATACTCGGGGCCACCATTGTCGGTAATCATGCGGGTGAGCTGCTCACTGAGTTTATCCTGGCCATGAAGCACGGCCTGGGTCTCAACAAGATTCTGGGCACGATTCACATTTATCCCACCATGAGCGAGGCCAATCGCTTCGCGGCGGGTGAGTGGCGCAAGGCGCGCAAGCCCGAGGCGGCACTGCGCCTGCTCGAGCGCTATCACCGCTGGCGCCGCGGCTGATCCGCGACGTGGCGGAGCCGGGCGACTGGCAGGTCTACCTGTTGCGCTGCGCCGATGGGAGTCTTTATGCGGGGGTTGCCCGCAACCTGCAACGCCGCTTGCGGCAGCACAACGGCGAGCTCGTTGGCGGTGCGCAGTACACGCGCGGACGGCGTCCGGTGACATTGTTGTGGAATGAAGCCTGCGCCGATCGCGGTGAGGCACAGAGTCGTGAGGCGGCGATAAAGCGCCTGCCCCGCGAGGAGAAGTTGCGCCTTATTCGCTCGGCAGGTCGTCCAGGGCTTCCTGCCGATTGAACCAGTCCTGCTCCAGAGTCTCCAGAGTCCGTCGTCGCTCCCCCTGCTCCTCGAGCGTGGAGCTAAGCCGGGCCTTCTCGCTGGCCTCATAGAGCGCCAGGTCAGCCAGGGTTTCGTTCAGCGTTGCCAGCGCTTTGTGCTGTGCATCAATCTGCTTTTCGACCGCCTGCAGAGCCCGCTCCAGAGGGCGCCGTCGCTCCCGGGCATCGGCGGCGGCGCGGCGCTGTTCGCGGCGGTCAGCGGTGCCGGTGCCACTGGCCGGGCGACTGTCCTGCTCGTCTTCGAGGCCCTTGTCTGCGCCGCGTAGCAGTTCACTCTCGTAGCGCTCGAGGTCGCCATCGTATTCCTGCAATGCGCCATCAGCGACGCGGTAAAGCGTATTGGCGGTGCTGCGCAGCAGGTGCCGATCGTGGCTGACTAACACTACCGCACCTTCAAAACCGATTAAGGCCAGTTCCAGGGCCCGGCGCATTTCCAGGTCGAGGTGGTTGGTCGGCTCATCGAGAATCAATACATTGGGACGCTGCCATACCACCAGCGCCAGTGCGAGGCGCGCCTTTTCACCCCCGGAGAAGGGCAGCAGGGAAGCATCTGCGCGTTTTCCGCGGAAGTCGAAACCGCCAAGAAAATCTCGCAGCTCCTGCTCGCGTACTTCTGGGGAGAGCCGCTGCAGGTGCAGCAGCGCGCTCGCCTCGAGGTCCAGGGTGTCGACCTGCTGTTGGTCGAAGTAGGCGATTCGACAGCCTTCGCTCGCATGTCGTGATCCGCCCAGCAATACCAGTTCGCCCGTGAGTCCGCGCAGCAGGGTGGTTTTGCCGGCGCCGTTGCGTCCCAGCAGGGCAATACGGTCGCCGCTGCGCAGCGCGAGATCCAGATGCTTCAGTACCGGCACATCTGCATAGCCCAGCGCCGCTTCACGCAGCTCCAGGAGTGGATCGCGGGCTCTGGGCGGGGCGGGAAATTTGAATTCGAAGGGACTGTCGCTGTAGGCGATGGCCGCTTCACCCATGCGTGCGAGTTCCTTGAGGCGGCTCTGCGCCTGTTTGGCCTTGGTGGCTTTGGCGCGGAATCGGCGCACAAAGTCCTCGATCTCGGCGCGGCGCAGGGCCTGTTTCTCGGAGGCGGCGCGCTGTTCCGCGATGCGCAGGGCGCGCTGCCTTTCGAAATCCGTATAGCCGCCCCGGTAGCTGTTCAGGCGCTCCTGCTCAATATGCAGCACAGCACTACAGGTAGCGTCGATAAAGTCCCGGTCGTGGGAAATCAGTAGCAAAGTGCCCTCGTAGGCGCTGAGGAAACTCTGCAACCAGAGGCTCGTATCGAGGTCCAGGTGGTTGGTCGGTTCATCGAGGAGGAGCAGGTCTGAGGGCGTCATGAGGGCGCGGGCCAGCGCGAGTCGTACGCGCCAGCCGCCGGAGAAGTCGCTCAGGGGCCGATCACCGTCAGCGTCCGTGAACCCCAGTCCCGACAGCAGTCGGCGTGCGCGGCGCGGTGCCGTGTAGGCGTCGCAGGTCTCGAGGGCCTGGTGGGTCAGGGCGGCGGCCTCGAAGTCGCCCCGAGCCTCCTCGCTCTGCAGGCGCGTCAGGAGCTCTGCAACCGGCGCGTCGCCGCCGAGGACGAAGTCGACCGCGGACTGTTCGCTGGCGGCGATATCCTGGGCCATGTGGGCGATGCGCTGTCCGGAAAGACCCTCCAGGTCACCCTGATCGGCGCTCAACTCACCGAGAAGCAGCGCAAAGAGCGTGGATTTCCCACAGCCGTTGGAACCCGTCAGGGCGATCTTCTGCCCGGGTAACAGGGTTGCGTCTGCGCCTTGCAGGAGCAAGCGCTCTCCGCGCCGAAGCGCAATGTCGCGTAGGATAATCACGGGCGAGGAGTGTACTGGGCATGGACGACTACGACCAATCCAAGGTGACTGCGGCGCTTTGGGGTTATGCGACGGCGGTTTACGCAAGCGCAGCTGTGGCAGGGAACTGTCTGCGGCTTCAGGATGAGTGTGGGCTCGATGTCAATTTGCTCCTTGTTGCGGCCTGGCTGGCGTCCCTGCACCGGGAGCTGACTGCGCAGGAAGCGGTGATGCTGGATACGCACTGTGTTTTCTGGCGGGAACGGGTGGTTCAGCCCCTGCGCGAACAGCGTCGAGCCTGGCGGAATCTCGCGGAGCGGGCGGCCGACTATAAAGCAATCAAGGCTCTTGAGCTGGCCGCCGAGCGTGAACAACTTGCGCGTATCGCGCAGTGCATTGCCGCGCAGGCACGGGGCTCGTTTTGCGACCTGGGCGCGCAGCCTCCGGGCGGACAGCGCCAACTACTGGCCGCTAATCTCGCTGCCGTGCTAGCGCTGCATCCCGGCGCCGGCGCGAACCCGCTGATTGAGGACCTCATAGAGGCTGTACTGGAGGCGGGGACCGGGGCCGATTAGTCGGATGCAAGAAAACCGCCGGACTGATAATCCCAGAGTCGCCGGTAGATTCCGCCGAGCTCAAGGAGTTCGGCGTGGCTGCCCTGCTCGATGATGCGCCCCTCGTCGAGCACCACCAGACGGTCCAGGGCGGCAATAGTCGACAGCCGGTGCGCGATGGCCAGCACGGTCTTGCCCTCCATCAGCTCGTACAGGCTGTCCTGTATCGCCACTTCGACCTCTGAATCGAGCGCTGAGGTCGCTTCGTCCAGCAGCAGAATCGGCGCGTTCTTGAGTATGACCCGGGCGATGGCGATACGCTGTCGCTGGCCGCCGCTCAGTTTTACGCCGCGCTCGCCGACCGTGGCATCCAGGCCGCGCTTACCCTTGGCGTCCGCCAGTGTCTCGATAAACTCTGCGGCGCGGGCGCGTTGCACCGCAGATATGAGCGCCTCCTCACTGGCATCCTGTTTGCCGTAGAGGATATTCTCGCGGACCGTGCGATGCAGGAGTGAAGTGTCCTGGGTCACCATACCGATGCTGGCGCGCAGGCTTTCCTGTGTGATGTCACGGATATCCTGCCCGTCTATGCTGATGCGCCCGGCGTCCAGTTCGTAGAAGCGTAGCAGCAGGTTGACCAAGGTGGATTTCCCCGCCCCGGAGCGGCCGATCAGGCCGATTTTTTCGCCTCCCGCGATGTCCAGATCCAGTGAGTCGAAAACGCGGTTCGCATTGGCGTAGGAGAAGCCAACGCCCTCAAAACGTATACGACCACTGCTTACCTGCAGCGGTTGGGCTGAGGTCCGGTCCTCGATGCCCACTGGCTCCGTCAGGGTGCCCACACCGTCGCGCACGGTACCGATGTTCTCGAAGAGATTGGACATCTCCCACATGATCCACTCGCTGATGCCATTGATGCGCAGGCACAGCCCCATAGCGGCCGCTATGGCACCGGGGCTAATGGCGTTATCGAACCAAAGATAGAGTGCGGTGGCAGCGAGGTTGAACAGCATCAACGTGTTGTTTGCAGTCACGGCAGTTTCCATCCATGTGACCAGACGCATCTGTGGATGCACCGTGTCCAGGAACGCCTGCATACCCTCCCGGGCGTAGGCGGTTTCGCGACGGGCGTGTGAGAAGAGCTTGACCGTGGCGATGTTCGTGTAGCTATCCGCTATGCGACCGGTCATCGTCGCGCGCGCATCCGCCTGCCGCTCGGATACGCCCTGCAGTCGTGGCAGTACGACCTTAAGGATGCCGCAGTACAGAACCAGCCAAAGTAGCAGCGGCAGGGCGAGGCGCACATCAATACTGCCGAGCAACGCCAGCACGGATATAAAGTACACGGCGACGTAGACGAGGATGTCCAGCAGAGTCAGTACCACCGAGCGCACCGCCAATGAGGTCTGCATGACCCGGGCGGCGATGCGGCCGGCGAACTCGTCCTGAAAAAAACCAAGGCTCTGCCGCAGCAGGTAGCGGTGTGCCATCCAGCGCACGATCATCGGGAAGTTGCCCATCAGTGTCTGGTGCAATACCAGCGACTGCAGGGTGACCAGCGCCGGGTAGGCGGCGAGTACGAGCAGCGCAAGCCACAGGATGTCCCTGCCGGCTTCGTCTGTGATGGTCTCGGGCGTTTCCGTAGATAGCAGGTCGACAGCCTGGCCGAGGATATCGAATAGTGTTACCTCGACCATCGCGATCCCCATGCTGAGCAGGGCGAGAACGATCAGGAATGGCTCGAGGCCACGTGCATGGTGACGACAGAAACGGTACACAGACCCCGGCGCGCGCTGCGGCTGAGCCGGAGGAAACGGGTTGACGAGCTGCTCGAAGAATCGGAAGGCCATGGGGGGTCGGTGCTTGTCAGTGTGTAGGGTTTTCCACGAGGCCCGGGTACGACGGCGCTCGCGATGGTCCGCAAGTCATGCGGTGCCCGGCAATTATAGTGTAGGGCCGCCGTGGGTGCCGGGGTGGTATGCATACAATTCAGCGTTTACACTTGCGCGCAAAATGTTGCCCGGGCTTCGCGACCGGCAGCTTTTTCTTACTCGGGCCGCGCGCCCGATCCACCCGGAATAGATAGGACCTTATCTTCATGATGACAAATACCAAGACCGCGGTTGCGCTGTGCGCCGTGATGACTCTCTCCGCCTGCCAGCAGCAGGACACTGGTGAAGCCGCTGAAGCCGAGCTGGCTCTCGAAACACCCAATCAGCGTCTTAGCTATGGCGTTGCTCTCGGACTGGGCCGCAATATGGCCAATGACGGTATGTCCGTCGATGTGCCGGCTTTTGCTGCGGGTCTCAGCGATGCTATGGAGGGTAATCCCCAGCGCATAAGCGACGAGGAAATACAGGCCGAAATGATGGCATTTCAGGAGCGACTGACCAGCGAGCGCGAGGCGAGCCAGCTGGCTATGGCCGAAACCAATGCCGCTGCCGCAGCAACGTTCTTCGCAGAGAATGCCAGCCGCGAAGGCGTGGTAATCACCGAATCAGGGCTGCAGTACGAGGTGGTTGATGCGGGCGATGGGGTTTCGCCGGGTCCTGGAGACAGCGTGCAGGTGCACTATCGAGGTACCCTGCTAGATGGCACCGAATTTGATTCGTCCTATAGCCGCGGCGAGCCGGTTACCTTTGGGGTTGACCAGGTGATCAGCGGCTGGACCGAGGCGCTGCAATTGATGAGCGTGGGCTCCAAGTACAAGCTCTTCATCCCGTCGGAGCTCGCCTACGGGGCGGCTGGGGCTGGCGATCGTATTGGTCCCAATTCTGCATTGATGTTTGAAGTTGAGCTGCTCGATATCCCCAGCCAGCAAGCTGCGGCTGAGTCAGCTAACGAAGAAGGCTGAATGTTCCCGGGCGCCACGATCGTGGCGCCCGCTTTTAGTCCGGGTTAGCAGAACCCCCAGCTCCCCAAAGCAACAGATCCCACAAGCACCAGATCCTGCAACGCCCACCACTTGCCCCACTCCCCTGTTAGCGCATGCCACCGAGGCGGCAGTGCACAGCGGCGCTCATGCTATCACCGGGGGTTTATCGCTGGCCGCTCAGGCGCGGCGCAGGAGTTGGTACAGGGACAGGGCGCCGAGCACCAGGAAGAGGGCGAGCGTTTGTTCAGGGATAGAGAAACCCAGCAACGTCCATACCACATCTGCGCAATTACCGTCTCCCATCATGACCAGCTCAAAGGTGTCCGAGAGCGGTAGTGTGTCCAGCATGTACGCAAGGCTGGGGCCACAGGCGGGGGCGAGGTCTTCCGGAAGATGCTGCAGCCACACGTGCCGCGCCGCTACCGCGCCGCCCGCCACCGCTGCCAAAACACAGAGCAGGGCGTACAGCCGTCGTCCCCAGCCACGAGGATTATGCAGCGCTGCGATCAGCGCCAGTAATCCGGTGAGGATCACGAAGATGCGTTGGGTAATGCACAGGGGGCAGGGCGATAGGGCCAGCCCGTGCTGTAAGTACAAAGCAAAAGCCATTGCCAGGACGGTGAGAAGGAATATTCCGGCAAAAAATGGCCGTATCGCCAGTAGAGCGTTCATTTGGGACCGATTCTCCTACAGCGCGCCGCTGTGCCCATCGCCAGCGAGATCGGGTTCAAGGTGTTTGTACTGTTCATAGTAGGCATTGATGTATTCCTCGAAACCCAGAGTGTCAGACGCCTCCACATCGCGCTGCCGCTGCAGCGATGCAGCGCTCTCCGCTCTGAGACCTTCTTCGGCCCCGGCAGACAGCGGCCAGTCCTTGAAGTGCGCGGCCCAGAGATTGCTGTAGTTGAGGGCGAAGCGGTAGTAGGGAATTTGTTGTTCACGCATCTCACGCAGCACGCGAGCGGAGGGTAGTTCGGCGGTCCCTGCGACTTTCTCGCGCTGTGCACCGAGGGCGCTCGCGTAAGCGTCAACCCCGTGCGCACCGTCGAGAAGCGCGGCTGAGCTGCCCATGGCATCGAGCAGTTCCTGGGCCCACTGGTCGAGGGGGCGTTCCCCATCGTCAGCCCGAAGCTTGAGCCCCGGCTCCCGGCCGCGGTTGACCACTTCGCGCACGTTGTGCGCCTGCCGGTCGTGCTGCTCCTCGTCGCAGGCGTCGCCTGGCTGTGTGAGGCAGTGCAGCAAAAACGCGTCGAGGAAGCGGATCTGCTCTGCGTCTATCCCCAGCGGGTGAAAGGGGCTGACATCAAGGCAGCGTACTTCCACGTACTCGATACCGCGGCAGCGCAGGGCTGTCAGCGGTGTCTCGTTACTCTCTCCGGGGCGCTTGGGCCGAATGGTGCTGTAGAACTCATTCTCTATCTGCAGGAGGCTGTGGTTGAGCTGCATGTACTCGCCATCGACGTCACGCTTGCCGTTGAAGGCCGCATAGGGCGGGTGAGCTGTAAGAATCGCGTCGGACAGGGTGGCGAGGTAGTTGTCCAGGGAGTTGTAGCACACCTTGAGGGATTTCTGGGCCACGCTGCTGTAGCCCAGGTCGCCCATGCGCAGGGCGGTGGCGTAGGGCAGGTGTAGAGAATTGCCCTCTGCGTCGAAGGGTACCAGGGGGTGGTCACTGCGACCGCGCATAAAGCTGGCGCAGACTGCGGGAGATGCGCCGAACAGGTAGATAAGCAGCCAGGACCAGCGGTGAAAGTTGCGAATGAGGCCCAGGTAACGTCTCGTCACATAATCCTGCAGCGGTTCCTCGGACCCGTCCGCTTCCCGGGCCAGGGGCCAGTAGCTCTCGGGCATGGAAAAGTTGTAGTGCACACCGGCGATTGCCTGCATCAGCCTGCCGTAGCGATTTCCCAGGCCATAGCGATATACGGTCTTCATGCGGCCTACGTTGGAATCACCATAGCGCGCCACCGGAATCGCGGCGTCACCGGCAACAATACAGGGCATGCTGGCGCTCCACAGGCGTTCGCGTCCGATCTCCCGAGAGACGAAGCTGTGGATGTTCTCAAGGGTGGTGAGCGTATCGTCTATGCTCGCGGATACCGGCGAGATGAACTCGAGGAGCGATTCCGAGTAATCGGTGGTAATACTTCCGTGGGTCAACGCAGATCCAAGGGCCGCCGGGTGTGGGGTCTGCGCCAGTAAGCCGTCGTCGCCAACGCGCAGACTCTCTTTCTCAATGCCGCGGCAAATGCCCTGCAGGAGCGACGGGTCGGCCTCGCTCAGAGCCTCTAGCTGTTGGTGCCACGGCGATGGCTTCCAGTGTAAATTCAAGAGGAGCTCCTGCCATGCAAAGTCAGTGCAAATAAGTGAATCGAAAAGCCGGGTGACAGGTGGATCCGGTCACTATGGCCGTCGGGTCGCGATGATACACCGATACGCGGGCTACACATAAGCGTTGCATCCTATGCGTAATCGCACACCGAAGCTCAGTCGCCATGGGCGCTGATCCCCAATGAGGACGGCCGCCTGTGCGCCGCGGGCAGACTACTAGGCCGGCGGTACCTGTTCGTCCATAAACAGCAGTGCCGCCTTCCACTGGTCGATATCGGATCCCAGGGCGTTGAGAATCTCGAATCCCGCGATCCATGTGCCCGGCGTTGTCTTGTCCTGCATACGCCATCGCACCTGACTAACGAGGTAAAAGGGCTCGTCCTTACCCGGTAGTTCTACGCCGACCTGCAGTATTGCTCCAACGGTAACAGATTGCCCAAGGCGAACTCGCAGTCCACCCTGGGAGACTTCCAGGGTTTCACAGCGAGCGACCTTGCCGGGTCCGAGGCTGCCCGGCGGGGGAGATTCTATTTCTATAAATACCCGTGATTCCACGGGTAAGCGTAGGAAGTGACGCTTACTCTTGCCACTCATCTGTCTTCTCCACGGACGCGTTCAACCTCGTCTCTGAAGTAACTGTGGGTTTCGAGAATATCGACCAGCCCGCGATCCATCAGTGCCAGCAATTCACCCCGGCTCAGTTCGCGTAGCGCAATTCCTTTTCTGTTAACGAAGATGTAATTGTCCCGGCGCGGATCGAAGACGGCGAGCTTCGCCATCATGGGCGTCTCACCGTCGTGGAATCCCAGCCAGGCTCCCATAGGGACTTCCACCTCGCGGATTTCCGGTTTCGCGAGCGGGGGCTCCTGCGGCGCAAACGGAGGCGCTGCTGTGGGCTGCGGCGCAACCGGAGGCGCTGCTGCGGGTTGCGGTGAAACCCGCTCCTGCACTGGGCTCACCGGTGTCTGTGAGAGTAGCGCGGCCGTCGCTGCGGGCATCGCCTCCGGGGGCGCAGCCACAGGCCGCTGCGGTGGTGGTGGCGCTGGCGGGAGTTCCTCTTCGATATCGAGGGTTAGTTCAAGGATTTCCTCGGTGAGCGGCGCGGCGGGGATTACCGGTGCTGTGGTCTCAGGCTGCTCCGGGAGTAGCTCGTCCCAGACGGCGGCTTCTGACTCCGCCAGGCGCTCGCGGCCCTGCAGAACGCTATCCTGTTCTGGCATCTCTGATTCCGCCGCCGGGGCTTCTTCGTAGGGCCGGAGGCTATCTGCAGACGTGCTTGCGCCGCTGTCCGCTGCGGGTGATTCCCCCGGCGGAACACGGTTTTCCGGGGTGTTGAGACTCGACAGCGGTGCCTGCCAGGGCGCCTGTTCAGGCTCGGCTTGAGGTTCAGGCCCAAGCTGAGGTTCAGGTTCAGGCGTTGGCTGCGTTTCAATCACCCGTTCGTCTGCGGGCTCTCCTTTCGCGGCAAGAGGCCGGTAGTCGGGATCCAGCCATTGTTGGAGCGCATCGTCGCTGTCCATGCCGGCGGCCGCAGCGAGGCTGATGCTGAAGGTGTGCCGATCCGGCAGCGGCGCTGCAAATCCGTCGTTCAGACGCTGGCGAAATGCACGGCTGGGCAGATCCAGGGCCTTCAGTCCGACAAAGTTGGTGAACAGGAGATGGCTCGAGTTTTCCAGTTGCAGCGCCAGCTGCGCTCGCAGGGCGCCGTCCTCGTCTTCAAAATCATACCAATGGCCGTTACTAAAGGACTCGCCGCTACCCGGTTCATGGGTGCTGCTGTCCTCATCCACTGGGATAAGCCCAATTCTGATGAGTTGCAGTTGTTGCCCGTATTGCAGTCGCAGGTGCGCGTATTCGACCAGACCGATGGCGCCGTCCGTTGCGTCGCTGTCGTGTTCCAGACTGAGGAGCCAGTTTCTCAGTTCGCCTGGAATGTGGCGCAGGAGTTGCTCCTGACGATCGCGATGGTCATTTGTATCGGAGTCCGCATGCTGGACCGACTCCATCAGGTGACGAGTTGCGCGCTGCATTTGCAACCACTCCTGGGAGCTCGCGCCAAACTTCACCAGCACCAGCTGTGCGCTGTCGTACCAGGCCCCTTTGAGGAAATCGCCAATGGCGGCGGGGAGTTGAAATTCCTTCAGTCCGTCGTTGATGTGCGTCGCCGCGCCGCGCCGCGCCGCCAGGGTCTTGATACGCGCTGTTTCTGTCTCCAATAGCCGCTGCACCATACGCTGGGCGCGAGCACTATCGCGCTCATTGGCGGCGACGAATTCACGGGTGATCAGGTCTATATCGAGCTGCTCGTCCTTGAACCACTCCAGGGCCTTTTCCACGGCCCGTTCCACACGCTGCTCAAGCATCTGCCCGGCGCGATCGAGGCGTTGCTGCCAGCCTACGGCGCCGCTTTGCAGCGCGTCCAGCATTTGGTGTAGCGCATGACCGCCGGGGAGGAAGAAAAGAGGCTCACTGATTGCGACAGCAACCGCCAAAGGCAGCAGGCGATGTATGTGACCCCGGAGCGGCTCCTCGAGAGGGAAGCTCTCTTCCCAGTAGCTAAAAGCCTCACAGACCCACACCAGTGCTGCATAGTCTTCGGCGGCCAAATGCGGAGTGCGGTTCTTTCTGGCGGCTCGTCGCTTGATGGTTGAGAGCGGCGATCCGTCCGTGTCCTTGCTACGGGCAAGGTACTCAAGGATCTCGCTGCGCTGCAGGGTCTGCGCGCTCCGCGGGGCCTGTTCCGCAAACAGCGAAACCACGGTGTCTCGCAGAGAATGGGTCAGCGGTATGAAGTGGGGTGAGATGGCCATGGCGCGCCGCAGATCGGGGCGCGCTTTTAGCGCGCGCTCTTGAGCAGTTGATCGACGACGCGTTCCAACTGCTGCAGGTTGCTGCACGGCGCACAGAAATTGCAGGCGCTCTGGTAGCGCAACATCTCTGAGTCCCCGGTACCCCAGGCTTGGCGAGCCTCAGGGTTGAGCCAGATTACTTGCTTACTGCGCTGGTAAATACTCTGCATGATTTCCAGCTCCGGGTTACCTCGGTTATTGCGCGCGTCTCCGAGAATGATAACCGATGTGTTGCGATTGATATCATCGAGAGCCAGTTTGGCAAAATCGCGCAGACTGCTTCCGTAATCGGTAGCGCCACCGTAGCGCCAATTGGCCAGCTCGATCGCGCGTTCCATAGGCTCCTGCTCGAACAGCGCGCTGATTTCTCCCATGTGACTGGAAAATGCAAAGCTGCGGGTGCGCGGGAGCACATCTTGCAGGCTGTACAGAAACATCAACAGAAAACCCGCGTAGGCCGCAACAGAACCGCTCACATCGCACACGACCAGCAACTGCGCCTTGTCGCGTTTGCGCGAGCGCCAGTAGGTGCGAAAGAGCACGCCGTCGTGGGCCATGCCGCTGCGCAGGGTGCGTCCCATATGCAGCTGCCCGCGCTTTACCGGACGCCGCCGGGCGCTGTGGCGACTGGCCAGTCGCCGGGCCATGCGGCGAACCTGATCGCGAACTCGATCCCGATGGCGGTGATCGATGTTTGAAAGACGAGTTGTACGCAGCAGTTCTTCCATGAAAGCGGCCGTATGTCCCTCCCCATGGAGTAGGTACTGCTTTTCGACGTAATCGCGTACCTGTTCGCGAAGCACGTCGCGGTAGCGCCGCAGTGTGTCGAGGGCGGCAGAATCCGCGCGTTCAAGCTCTACCACCGCGTCGCGAATCTGCGCTTCGCCCATGGCGTCGAGAATGCGGCGTGTGAACTGACCCTTCTGGGTAAACAGGCGGATTTCGTTGAGGCCCGCCGCCTGGCCGGCGCGGCGCATTGCGGTACTCAGGCTGCCTCGCTCGTTCGCCAGCAGCGCTGGCAGCAGTTGGCCGTCGAGTAACTCGCGCAGGGCGGGCGATGCTTCGGCGGCGCTTGCCAGTGCCTCGGTGTCGTCGCCCCCGGGTCCGGCCCCTGCAGCGGCTTCGGCCGGCGTTCCGCTTGTGCCATCGCTATCATTACTGTCCGAATTCGCGGCATCCATCGCTGCGTCATCGCCAAGCTGTTCGTCCTCGCCTGTCGCGCTGTGAAAATCCGCGGCCTGCTGATCGAAAAAGCGGTCGAAGCAGCGAAAAAAAGTCGCCTGCTCCCGGTCCGATTTTGCCAGGGTCATGGCCAGCGCATCGCGCAGAGCCGCACGGTCGCCGTAGCCGATCGCTTCCATGGCCGCAGCCGCATCCAGGGTCTCTGCGGGGGACACGGGCAGCGAGTGGCCGCGCAGGATGTTGACAAAACGCAGCAGGGTCGACTGCATTTAGCTGTGACCGAAACGGTCGCCGGTTTTGGCCGTGCGCAGGAGGGAGGCCATTTCTGACTCGGCGCTCTCGATGTCCTGCTCAAATTTGAGTAGAACGTTCAGGGTGTCTTTTACCAGCGTCTCTTCGAGGTCTGTGGCATGCAGTAGCAGCAGGCTGCGAGCCCAGTCGATGGTTTCAGATATAGCCGGTTGCTTCTTCAGATCCAGTTCGCGTAGCGCGTGCACGAAAGCCACCAGCTGTTGGCGCATGCTTACAGCGATGTCCGGGACCCGGCTCTCGAGGATACGCGTTTCAAGTTGGATGCTGGGGAACGGTATATGCAGATGCAGGCAGCGGCGCTTGAGCGCGTCCGATACATCGCGGGTATTGTTGCTGGTCAGGAATACCAGGGGCGTCGAAACCGCGTGCACAGTACCGATTTCCGGGATAGATACCTGGTAGTCGGAGAGAATCTCCAGCAGCAGGGATTCGAACTCCTGATCTGATTTGTCTATTTCGTCGATGAGCAGCACGGCGCCAGCGGGTTGCTGCATGGCTTGCAAGAGCGGCCGCGGTTCGAGGAACTCCTCGGAATAAAATACGTCGCCAAAGCGATGCAGTCGCTCTACTGATTCGGCCAGACCCTGCGCCCCGTCAAGCAGTTCGCCGAGCTTCTCCTTGAGCACCTGCGTGTAGAGCAGCTGCTTGCCATATTTCCACTCATAGAGCGCTTTGGCCTCGTCCAGACCCTCGTAGCACTGCAGGCGTAGCAGGGGCAGCTCCAGAAGCGTGGCGGCGGTCTTTGCCAGTTCTGTTTTACCGACGCCTGGTGGCCCTTCCACGAGCACGGGTTTGCGTAGCTTTGCGGCGAGAAACACCGCCGTGGCGATGCGCGGGCTACAGATATAGCCGAGTCTCGCAAACCCCGATTCGATCTCCCCTATTGAGGCCAGTTCCTGTCGCTTGTCCACGCTGCGCGCCGCTACTCCCTGGTTGCTCTCAGCCGCCCGTGGCGTTCATAAAGCGCAGGACCTGAGGCTCCTCGCCCAAGTCAAAGTGGTGTTTTTCCGGCTTCAGCACCATGGCGTCAATGAGCGCCTGCTGAAGCGTATCGCTGTCGCCGCCGGAGCGCAGTATCTCGCGCAGATCGACGGAGTGCTCGTTTCCGAGGCACAGCAGCAACCGACCTTCCACAGTGACGCGCACGCGGTTGCAAAGATGACAAAAATTATTGCTGTGCGGGGAGATGAAGCCGACCCGGCTGTCGCTGTCGGGCATGCGGTAAAACCGCGCGGGGCCCTGGGTGCCGCTGGGGTCGCCCAGGGCAGTCAGGCTGTAGCGCTGTTCGATCTGTTCTATTAGCCAGTCGCTGTCAGCCAGAGTCAGCGCGCGATCATGCTCGGTGATCTGGCCCAGGGGCATTTCTTCGATAAAGGCAATATCGATACCGCGAGCGCGGGCAAAGTCAATCAGATCGATAACTTCATCGTCATTGCGGCCGCGCATAATCACGGCGTTGAGTCGCAGGCGTTCGAAACCGGCGTCGCAGGCGGCATCGATTCCGGCGATAACCTGCTCGAGATGTCCGGTCCGCGTGAGCTGGCGGAAGCGCCGTGGCGAGAGGCTGTCGAGGCTGATGTTCAGGCGCGCCACACCGGCCTCGCGCAGCGGCCGGGCCAGGCGCTGTAGCTGCGAGCCGTTAGTTGTCAGCGCCAGTTCGCTCAGGCCGGGCAGGGATCCAAGATGCTCCGCCAGTTGCATAACGTTGTGACGGATAAGCGGCTCGCCGCCGGTCAGCCTTATCTTGCTAACGCCCAGCGCGACGAAAGCCTCGGCGACCTGGGCGAGTTCCTCCAGGGACAGGATTTCGGCTTTAGGCGCGAACTGCATGTCTTCCGCCATGCAGTAAACACAGCGAAAATCACAGCGGTCCGTCACTGAAAGTCTCAGATAATCGACGCGCCGTCCGAAAGAATCGGTCAGCGTAGTTGCTGGGGTTGTGAGCATGTGCAGAAGTGTACTCTGGGCTGAGCTTAGTACCAAGTGCAGTCGCACCTTTACAGGCCAGCCGCGCTGCGACAGGATGCGCCGCTATGGCGATATTCCTGTTTGTGGATTTTCCCCGGGCCTCCGAAAGCGGTGCTTTGGACCAAGGCCGTGTCTCTTGATACGGCGTATGGCTCTGCTCCTGGGTCCGCTGCTGTCCCTTGCTGCGGGGGCCACGGCACATTCCCTGGGCCTTGCGCCGGATGTGGCCGTCGTCATCGGGGTGGCGATCATCTGCATCGTGTGGTGGATTTTTGAACCGATCCCGATCCCGGTGACTTCGCTGATTCCCCTCGCAGTGCTGCCCATGCTCGGTGTACTGACCCCCGCGGAAGTGGGGCAGGCCTACGGCTCGCCACTGATTCTGCTCCTCCTGGGCGGCTTTCTGCTATCTCAGGCCATGGAGGGTAGCGGCGCACACCGACGTATCGCGCTGGGCATGATCCGTTTATTTGGGGCGCGCAGCCCCCAGCGTTTGGTGCTGGGCTTTATGGTCGCGGCCGCGGTGCTCAGCATGTGGATTTCCAATACGGCGACCACCCTCATGCTGTTGCCCGTGGCGCTTGCGGTACTGGAAGGCGTGGAAGATCGCGAGCGTCTTGCGGTGCCCCTGTTGCTGGGTCTTGCCTACGCGGCGAGCGTGGGCGGCGTCGGTACGCCCATTGGCACACCGCCCAATCTCATCTTTATGCAGATCTACGAGGAATACACCGGCGAGGCGGTGTCCTTCACCCGCTGGATGAGTTGGGGCCTGCCGGTGGTTGTCGTGCTGATCCCCATCATGGCCTGGTCCCTGACCCGTCGCCTGCAACTGCAGACCGAGATTCGACTGCCCGGTGTCGGGCCCTGGCGCGCCGCAGAGCGCCGGGTGCTGATAATTTTTGCGCTGACAGCACTGGCCTGGATTACCCGCAGTGAGCCCTTTGGCGGCTGGCGGCTGTGGCTTGATTTGCCGCAGGCAAACGATGCGTCTGTGGCCCTGCTGGCGGTGGTCCTGATGTGTGTAGTGCCCAACGGCGAGGGCGGTCGCCTGCTGGACTGGGAGCGCGCGAGCCGCATCCCCTGGGGCGTGCTGCTGTTGTTTGCCGGGGGTATCTGTCTGGCCAAGGGCTTTGTGGCGTCGGGCTTGAGCGACATGCTGGGTACCGCCCTGGCATCGCTGGTTGTCATGCCCGCCTTCTTGCTGATTCTGCTGGTGTGCCTGATCGTCACCTTCATGACCGAAACTACCAGTAACACGGCCAGTACCACGCTGCTTATGCCCGTGTTGGCGGCGGCGGCCTTGGCGGCGGACCTACCGCCGGAAATGATTATGGTGCCGGCCGCCATGAGCGCCAGCTGTGCGTTCATGCTGCCGGTCGCAACCGCGCCCAACAGCGTGGTCTTTGGCTCCGGCTATATCAGCATAGCCCGCATGGCCCGGGAGGGTCTGTTGCTCAATATTATTGCTGCGTTGGTTATTGCCGGCGTGTGCTACGGAGTTATTGTTCCATGAACTATTGGATACGCGCTGCGGGGCTGCTTTGCATAGTCATTTCTCTTGGCTTGCTCTATCCGGGTGTCACCAAACCGGTTCTTACACTCAGTGGTGAATTGGAAAAAGCCGAGCTTGCGGAGTTCGGTATCGATCTGCTGGCCGGGGAGAGCACCAACAGCCAGACCCGGGACATGCTCAACATGTTGTCTCGCTTCATGGGGCTCGATCAGATCGAGGGGCGTGTTGAGGCTTATCGTTCCACGCGCTCTATCGTTTCCATATCGCAGGAACTGGCCGATGGCGGAAATCGCCTCGTTGCGCTGATGATTGTGACTTTCAGCATAGTCATACCGGTCATCAAGCTGCTGCTCCAGGCTTTGGCCCTGTTGCTGCCGGCCACACCCGGCAGGCGCCTGCTCGGCTTTAACGCGATGTTGGGCAAGTGGTCCATGGCGGATGTTTTTGTCATGGCCATGCTGATCGCCTTCATGGCCGGGCGCGCATCCGGGCAGGTCGGTGAGCTATTGGTTATGAACGCCCGGCTGGAGGAGGGGTTCTGGTATTTTCTTGCCTACTGTCTGTTCGCGATTGTCGCCGGGGCGCTACTGCAGTACCTGAGCCGACAGGAGGGAGGCAATCGCGCTACAACTACTTGAGAGGGTGTTCGGCTGCGCAAAACCGTGGCCAGTTTCAGGATTCGCAACCGCGGCTCCTCAGAGCACAGTCCTCGCGATGAAAAACAGGTCGCCTGCGGTCAACGGCGCCAACAGCTTCATTTATCTGCGCTGCGCGCGTCCGCGAGGGCGCGCTCAAGTAACTTGCCTTTGTGGCCGGGGGGGTGGGTATTTTTTGCGAGGAGGGCGTAGAAGATTGGCGTAATCAACAGCGTTAGGATTGAGCCAATGATGATGCCCGCGAAAATGACGACACCGATCACGTACCGACTTTCGGATCCAGCACCGCTGGCAACCAGTAGGGGTAGGGAGCCGATGGCCGTGGTCACCGAAGTCATTAAGATTGGCCGGAGCCGTTCTGCGGAACCTTCCAGTATGGCCTCCCTGAACGGGAGCCCGCTGTCGCGTTTTTGGTTGATAAACTCCACGATCAACACCCCGTTCTTGGCCGCCAGCCCTACCAGCATCACCAGCGCGATCTGGCTGTAGATGCTTAGCGTTTGGTCGGCCAGATAGAGACCCAGTAGGGCGCCGACCACAGATAGCGGGATGGCGATCATAATGACCAGTGGTTGTACGAAGCTTTCGAACTGGGCAACAAGCACCAGGTAGGCGATCAGCAGCGCCAGCCCAAAAGTGAATAAGCTGGACCCCGATGACTCGACAAAGTCCAGGGACTCTCCCTTATAGTCAATGGATACCCCTGGCGGCAGCTTCTCGCGAACGACCTCACGCATGAAGTCGAGTGCCTCGCCAAGCGTGTAGTCACCCACCAGGTTTGCCGTAATCGTTATGGAGCGGATCCTGTTGAAGCGATTCAGGCTTTGCGGCTCGGCGACTTCTTTTATTGTGACCAGATTGTCCAGTGAGACCAGTTCGCCGGTAGTTGACGACCGCACATACAGTGAACCGATATCCTGTGGAGTCATACGCTGGCTCCGTTCGCCGTGAAGAATGACGTTGCGTTCTGCACCATTCAGCAGGAATGTCGTCGTCTGGCGTGAGCCGAAGAAGGTTTCCAGCGTGCGACTGACGGCCACCGTGCTCACCCCCAGGTCCCCGGCCCTGTTCACGTCGATAGCGACCAGCATCTGCGGCTTGTTTTCTTTGTGGTCGTGGTCAATTCGCGCCAGCCCCGGATTTTTCTCCGCTTCCAGTAGCAGCGTATCGCGCCAGTCACGAAGTGTTTTGTAGTCGGCACCGCCGATAACGAACTGCACGGGCGCGCCGCTTCCAAGGCCGAGTCCTTTAGGTACGATTGCAAACGCCGTCACTCCAGTGATATCCGCGATTTGGCGGTTTATGTCCGCAGCGATAACCCGCGCGTCGCGTCGTCCGGATCCCCAGTCCGAGAGGGGCATGAATATGGTGCCGCCGTTGAAAGCATTCCTGCCACCGAATCCAGGCACGTTGGACAGGATATTTTCGACTTCCCCGGCCTCCACCAGACGCATCAGGCGCTCTTCAATTTGCTCCACATAGGCGGTAGTCGTCTCGAAGGAGGCGCCCTCAGGCCCTTCGATGATCAGGAAGATGTAACCCCTGTCTTCGTAAGGCGTGTACTCGGAGGCGATGACGGTCACCAACCATCCGATGGTGACAACGACAAGTAGGCAGACGCAGATTACGATCACGCGCGCGTTCAGCAGATAGTTCAGGATTGAGAGGTAGACACGCTTGACGAATTCAAGGTTGCTGTTGACTCTCTTTGCCAGCCAATTGCTCTCAACCGGTTTCAGCAGGATGCTGGAAAGCGCCGGCGTGAGGGTCAGCGCCACGAGCGAAGAAAACGCGATAGCAGCAGAAAGCGTGACGGCAAACTCCCCAAATAGCTGCCCTACCTTGCCTTGGAGAAATGTTATGGGCGTGAAGACGGATATCAGGATGACGGACGTGGCGATGACGGCGAAGGAGACCTGTCGCGATCCCTCGAAGGACGCGATCAGTGGATCGACTCCACTGGTCACACGGGAGTACACGTTTTCCAGCACCACGATGGCGTCATCGATGACCAGGCCAATGGCGAGAATCAGTGCCAGCAGCGTGATCATGTTGAGTGAGTAACCAAATACGCTGAGGGCGATAAATGTTGATACTACAGAGATTGGCAGTGTCAGCGCCGGGATCAGCGTTGCTCGCCAGTCGCCGATGAACAGATAAGTCATCAGGATGACGAGCACGGAGGCGAACGCAAACGTTCGGTAGACCTCCTGTACCGCGCTGTCCACGAACACCGAGTTATCCGAAATAACGCGCATCTCAACACCGGGCGGCAGGGTGTCCTTTACCCGCTCGATTTCCTGTCGGACGTCTCTCCCCACCTGCACCAGGTTTGCAGTGCTTTGTTTGACGACACCGAGCCCGATGTTGGCCTGGCCATTACTGTGGAAGAAGTTTCGGTACTCCTCCTCAGCCACTTCAACGCGGGCCACGTCGCCCAGCCGCACCAGGCCACCGTCGGACGTTCGCGTGATGATCAGGTCGCGGAACTGCTGCTCTGTGCGGTAGCTGCGCACCACGCGCAGGGAGAAGTCCCTGGTCTTGGACTGAATGCTGCCTGCCGGCAATTCCACATTTTGTTGTTGCAAGGCGGCGCTGATGTCTTCCACCGTAAGGCCGCGGGCGGCTAACTCTCCGCGATCCAGCCATATCTTCATGGAGTACAGCAGGCCACCAGAAACAACGATGCGGGCGACCCCGTCTATGGAAGAAAACCTGTCAACCAGGAAGCGCTCGGCGAGGTCAGTGACTTCCAGGCGATCGAGGGTATTACTCGAAAGGTTAAACCACAGCATCGGATTATCATCACTGCCGGATTTGCGTATTTGCGGTGCAGTAGCCTCCTCGGGCAGCGCATTGGCGATACGGCCGATACTGTCGCGTATATCGTTGGCTGCGGCATCGATGTCCCGCGACGTGTCGAATTCGAGGGTGATGTTGGAGCGTCCATCGGAGCTGCTGGAGGCGATTGTTTTGACCCCCTCGATACCCGACAGCCTGCTCTCCAGTGGCTCAGTAATTTTCGCTTCTACCACTTGTGCGGATGCGCCCAGGTAATCCGTGGAAATCGAAATAACCGGCGTATCGATGTCTGGATACTCGCGTAGGGGCAAATCCTGGAACGCCAGGATTCCAAATGCAACGAGCAACAAGCTGATTACGATGGCGAAGGCCGGGCGGCGAACGGATATATCAGTAATTAGCATAGCGATTATCCGCTGAGGCCATTGATGCCGCCGTCGGTGGCACTACTCGTGTTCGGTGCCTTCTTGTCCTCGGGGCGCTCACTCTTCACGGCAATTTTCTGACCGTTGCGCAGCCGGTGTGTGGCCTCGATGGCAACCCTATCATCCACGCTGAGCCCGTCACCGATGTAAACCCAGCCCGGATCGCGACCGACAATCGTTACCTGCTGCTGGGTGACCGTACTATCGCTGTTGACACGAAACACGTAGTGGCTGGTGCTGAGTTGCAGAATTGATTGCTCAGGCACCTTCAGCGCGGAAACCTCACTTCCAAAGAGGGTGACGCGCAGGAGCATTCCCGGGATGAGTCTATGGTCGGGGTTCGGCAGTAGTGCCCGTGCTTCCAGGGTGCGGCTGTCGGGATTAATACGGGATCCCACGGCGACGATGGTGCCTTCCTGTCCATGGCCATTGATGCTGGTCCTCGCCAGGATCTTTGCGCCGATGCCGGCCAGTACCCGCTGCGTCGCCGGTACCCGGAAGTCGACCTTCAGGGGGTCGATTTTGTCCAGGGTAGTAATGCGTGCCCCGGGAGAGACGAGTGCGCCAATGCTGAGTTCGCGAAGCCCAATTACGCCATCGAAGGGCGCCTGGATGGTCCTGTCGGCGATCCGGGTTTCCGCCTCGGTAAGCAGTAGCTGCGCGAGCTGCGCAGCCGTTTCCTGGCGGTCATACTCGGTCGGGGATATGGATTTGGTCTTCAGGAGTCCCTTGAGTCGCTGCAATTCTCGCTGTTCCCTCGCGAGGGTGACCTGGGCCTGGTCTCGTTGGGCGGTCTCTGCTGACTGCGACAAGGTCACCAGCTCATCGCCCTTTTCGACCCGCTGTCCGTCTTCAAAATGAATGGCCGCGATGGTTTCGACAACGGTGGATGTAATGTCAACGGATTCGTCGGACCGTGTGGAACCTACGACCTGCAGTTTTACCTGAAATACGGTCGGCTGCACGGTAGCGACCGCAACAGCTAAAGCAAATCCAGCACCGCCCACTCCCGCGCCAGGGGGGGACTCTTCCCCATCGCACGCAGATAGGAGTAGGGCGCCGATCACGGAGAGGACGAGTGCCCGCAAGCTGCCGATCATCGGGATGCCCTCACGCCGCACTGCAAGTGGTTGACACGAGACATGTGGATGGAAATCATCAGGAACCCCTAAGCAGGCAATTCAGAGCCAGGCAATGAAGAGAGAAAATGTAGCTGCAATATCAGTGACGCGACGATACGGCTGAGGATCTCAGTTTAGCAAAAACAGAGTGCAGCTAGCGCTTTTCGGCAAAGCTGATATAGCGGCTGTTGTCCGTACCCCGGCGTTCCTTTGCAGCTCACGCCAGCGTGGAGGAAGAATACATTGGTCTTGGCCACGCGCTCCAGTCTGGGGGTCAGGTCTGTCCACGGGACGGATAGTGCGAATCATGAACGCTTTTGCGTCCCTGCTGTGGGCCTGGCGCGACGCAGGCGAAGAAAGCCGCGTTCGAGGCGACCACATTTGAGATACGCTTCAAAATCTCGATGAACATGAGTCCGCAGGCTTTTACCCCCGGGATTCCAATTGCTCAATCAGGCCGGTGTTTATCTATAAGCGGGTAGAGCCGCGTTTGCTCCGGGCGATGGCCCTCATAGCTGGCGTGAGCTAGGGCATGGGGACCTGGTATTTTCTCGCCACTGCCGCTGCAAGTCGGGTCAAGAGCTTAGTGACCATTCATGGAAAGGCTATAGCCATCGCTCGGTGCCGCCGCCCCACGCAGCGTTGCCAGAAAGGCCTGCTGCGCCTGCGCTGCGCCGTCAAACTGTACCGACCCGAGCCAGCTGTCGGCAAATACCCTGAAGCGGGCAAAAGATGTGCCGATGCGCTGTTCCATAACGTCGGCACCCCAGTCGGCACTGCGTTTGGCCGCCTGGTGTGGTGCAAAAAACATCTCCGGTTTCGGTCCGTTGCTGGACGGTTCGCTTTCCGCCGGCGCATCGCGGTGTGTCATACCGATGCGGCAGTCGTAGCGGAGCTGGTCGCCGAAATGTCTGTGGATGCGGCTGTTGAGCGGCCCGTCGCCGGCCATGTCGACAAGAATGACCTTACGGTCCAGGGGCAGGTCCGTGACCTCCGCGTAACAAAAGACCTCGTCATAGCAGCCCAGGGATTCGCAAAAGGCGCGATTGCGCGCTGAGGTCAGGGCAATGCGTCGTACGGCGCCGCGATCGCGCAGGGCGAAGGCGAGCGCTATGGATGTTTTACTGGAGGCGCTGGTGATCAGGCAGTCGCTGGCACCGTAGTAGTCGTGCTCCTGCAGGGCGTCCTCGCAAAGCCATGAGGTGAGGAAAAGGCCGCGCAGCAGACAGTCCTGCGCTTCGCGCGCCGGTTCATACAGTGGATTTGCCGCAGCGCGTTGAAATTGGCAATAGATCGGCGCGAGTCCTTCCCGATGCGCTGACAAATCGCTGAAGCCGTGCTTGTGGACCTGGCCCGCATTGATCAGCAGGTGCGTGGACATGGGGAAAAATCCCCAGACGCGTTCACCTACCCCAATATCCGGGTGGGCGCTGACCGCGACGCTGGCGTAGCCCATGGCGGGAACCCGCCCCCAGACGGATGGGTCATCGCTGGGGAAGAAGCGCCAGTAGCCCACCGCCTCCCCGACCTGGCAGTAGGTGATGTTATTGGCCGTCAGCGCGAAGTGGTCTACCGCCAGCAACACCTGCCCTTCTTCGAGGGATTCGGGCAGGGGGTCTTCCCTGACCCGCAGCTGTGCGTAATCGTCGCGGCGCACTTCCAGCGTCGTTGAGTGGCCCATGGTCGTCCTAGAGCGCTGCCATGATGGTTTCGGCTGCGCTCACGTCGATGCCGCCGGCTGGCTCGACATTGAGCAAGGTGACCGTGCCGTCTTCCACAATCATCGCGTAACGCTGGCTCCGCAGGCCCATACCAAAGCCGGTGCCATCGAGTTCAAGGCCGAGGGCGCGGGTAAAGTCGCCGTTGCCATCGGCGAGCATGACCAGATGTTCGGCATTCTGGGCTTTGCCCCACGCGTCCATCACAAAGGCGTCGTTCACAGACAGGCAGGCGATGGTATCAACTCCGGCGGCGAGGATTTTACCCGCATTGACCACGTAGCCCGGTAGATGGGTCATGGAGCAACCGGGCGTGAATGCGCCGGGAACAGCAAATAGCACAACCTTCTTGCCGGCGAAGAGGTCGCCGGTACTCATGGGGGTAGGCCCGTTCTCGCCCATAACCTGTAACGTGGCCGCGGGAACCTTTTCTCCAACTGCAATACTCATACTATGTCTCCATTTTGAGGGTTTTTTAATGTGATTTACCGCCTTGCTGAGGAATGGGTTCAGCGCGGCTTTCTGTTCGTTTCCTGTTGCTATTCTTACGGGCTATGCTGCTGTGCCCTGCGCTTTGGCGCCCGAGACCTCCAAGAGATGCTCGTTAATACCGTGATGTTAGCAGACCCGCGTGGGTGAGGGCTGCCCCCTGTGCGCCGGGCAGGCGCTTGCCTACCATCGCGACGAACAGCGCGCGTACCTGCAGTGTACGCGCTGCGAGTTGGTGTTCGTCGCGCCGCAAGACCGAATCGATCGCCGTGCAGAGTTTGCGCTCTACTGCCTGCACGAAAACTCTGTGGATGACCCGGGCTACAGACAGTTTTTGCAGCGTCTTGCGGGGCCGCTTTGCGAGCGGCTTGCGCCGGCTTCCAGAGGGCTGGATTTTGGCTGTGGGCCCGCGCCCGCGCTGGCGGCGATGCTGGAAGAGGCCGGTCACCGAGTGGCGCTGCACGACAGTTTCTTCTCCCCGGCACCGGAGCTGCTGGAGCAGCGCTATGATTTCATTACGGCTACTGAAGTCGTGGAGCATCTCCATCGCCCGGGGCCTGTGTTGGCACAGCTCTGGGACTGCCTCCTCCCCGGTGCCTGGCTGGGGGTGATGACCAAGCTGGTGCGCGACCGCGAAGCCTTCGCCGGCTGGCACTATAAACGCGATCCCACGCATGTCTGCTTCTTTAGCCGAGCCACCTGGCGCTTCTGGGCGGACCAGCGGGATGCAGAGCCGCTCTTTCCCGCAGACGACGTGATGCTGATGAGAAAGCCGCTATTGCGCTAAAGGGATGTAGTCGGCAGGGCACTTCGGCGCTGCTTAGTCTTTTTCCCGCTCGCGTATTGTTTGGGAAATGAGCTCGCATTGGCGGTAGAAGTTCATGTGCTCCTCGCCCAGGTAGGGAGCCACCATCGTCAATAACTGCAGTACACCCTGATGAACGATCAGTTCCGCGTCTCGTTCCGAGTACAGCAGTCGATCGTAGCTCAGCCAGTAGGTCAGTTGCAGGGTCATATTCTCCACCAGCGCATCCAGTTGTTGCCGGGGTAAATCGATCAGCGACTGATCCAGCAAACTGGCGATAATGGCATTCAACGCAGCGCGTTTGAGCGCCACTATGCGGCGAAAGCCACGCTGCAGTTTTTGGTAGCGGCGCAGCAGATCATCGAGGTTGTGATAGAAAAAACGGTACTGGTAGAGCTCCTCGAGAACCACGTAAAGGTAGTACCAATTGTCCTCGACGCGTCCCTGGGGTTGGTGCAGGGGTTGTTCAAGCGGTGCGTTTAGCGTTTGACTGATCGCGAGCTCAAACTGCTGGAAAAGCTCCGCGATGATCTGGTCCTTGCCCTTGAAGTGGTAATACAGATTGCCAGGACTGATATCCATCTCGCCCGAGAGGTCGATGGTGGTGGTGTGCGCTTCGCCCTCTTCATTAAACAGCCGCAGGCTGGTATCGAGGATGCGATCTCGGGTCTTCACCGTCAGTCAGAGTCAGTGCTTTAGCTACTGCTGCGATTCCGGGCCGTCTTGGCACCTGCGGGGGCCTGCTTGCGGGAAGGGGTAGCCACTTTTGATACCAGCTTCGCAGCCTTCGCTGCCGGCTTGCTGGCGTTTGTGGAGCTGGCTGTCTTCTTCGCTGTCGGTTTTTTCTTGCGGGTCGCCGTAGCTTTTCGTGCAGGTTTGATCGCTCCCCTGGCGCTGAGTGCATCCGTCAGGGCGTCGACGCGGTTGGTCAGGCGATCGATTTTTTCATGCAGCGCCAGCAAGTCTTCCCCACGCGCCGGCCTTTGTAGATTGAAATTATCGCGCACCCGATTGATTCGATCTTCTACGGAGTTGCGCGCCGCCTGACCCGCTTCGATGGCATCGCGCGCTTCATCTTCCAGCGCCGCGCCGGCCTTAACCAGTTCCCGGAACAGCTTTGGCGGTTCCACACCGGCTTTCTCAAGGCGGCCCTGCGCCTCATCGACCGCTCGCCCGTAAGCGCCGACGCCTGCCAACCAGATATTCTTGGCAATTTCGCTGGCTTTATCGGTTACCTTGTTCTTGTCGTCTGCCATCGCTTCTACCGTCCCGTCTGTCGCCTTCACTGTCACGAGGATCCCCGTCGGCGCTCGCCGCCTGGAGGGGTGGGGTCCCTGTGATGCCCGATACTGCTTCTTAGCCAGTCTAGCAGACACTCGCCGGGCAAAAAAAAGGGGGTCACAAAGTGACCCCCAAAGTATCCCCAAATCGGGGGCAGTGAACCCGATCAGATATTCAGGCAGCTTTTTTGAAGCCTACGGACTGCTTCAATTCTGCAAAGCGAGCACGCGCTTTTGCCAGCTGTGCATCCAGCTTGGCGCGGTCCGTGAGTTCCGCTACGTCCAGCTTGGGCATTTCCAGATCTTCAATGGCGCTCTTCGCCGTCTTCTCGACCTTGGCACCGCGCTTAACCATTTCCTGGTACAGCTTGTCGGCTTTCTTGCGACGTGCGCTCAGTCGGCCCTCGACGCTCTGGAACTGCTCCTGCATCTGATCGAACGCCATGCCGTACACGCCCAGGCTCGCGAGGAAGGCGCTGCGGCCAGCTTCATTTACGCGGCTCTGCAGGCTAGGTGCCTTGCGGGCAGCTGACTTGCGCTTGGCCGTAGTCTTGCGGGCCACTGGCTTGCGCTTGGCGGTGGTCTTCGTCGCAGCAGCAGCAGCAGCTTTGCCCTTCGGTGCGGATGCCGTTACCGGTGATGTTGCTTTAGTTTCTTCAGCCATGAGTCACACTCCTATATGTGTTTGGTTGCTCTTTCGCTGGACACCCGTTTTTCTCTGTGGATGCCATCGTGTAACCAATATAGGATTGAAAACTAGAATAAACATACTAAATACAAGGTTTTTTTCGTACGATTTTTGACCACTTAAATGCTGCGGGTGATCCGCAGCAAGAGCCGGGTCGCGTGCTATATACCGTTTGCTGCTCAGGTCGGAGCTTTGGGGCCTGCGGCGACGATGGCCGATGAAATATCAAAGCGGCAGATGTTGCTCTGGAATAATTTCGCCAGTTTTCCGGCCTGCGCGTCATACGCGGCAGTATCACCCCAGTTTTGTCGCGGATTGACAAATTGCTGGTCCACACCGGGAATTTCGGTGGGGAAATCTAGGTTGAGGATATCCAGGCGTGCTGTCGGGGCGTTCAGCAGGGCGCCGCTTTCCGCTGCGGCGACCACCGCGCGGGTAACGGGGATCGGGAAGCGTGAACCCGATCCATCTGACGCACCGGAGCCGCCTGTCCAACCGGTATTGACCAGATAGACCTGACTGCCGAACTCCTCAATGCGCTTCATGAGCAGTTCGGCGTAATCGCCTGCGGGTCGCGGCATAAAGGGTGCGCCGAAGCAGGTGGAGAAAGTCGGGTGAATGCCCGCCTCGGCACCAACTTCCGTAGAGCCCACGCGCGCGGTGTAGCCGCTGAGGAAGTGGAAAGCTGCGGCTTCCTTGGAAAGAATGGATATGGGAGGCAGTACGCCGGTGACATCGCAGGTCAGGAAGATGACGCATTTCGGCTCCCCGGCGATATTTTCCGTAATACGTTTCGGGACATGTGTCAGCGGGTAGCAGCAGCGTCCGTTCTCCGTCAGGCTAGTGTCGTCATAGTCCGCGTGGAGCATCTCATCAGCCACCACGTTCTCAACGATCGCACCGAACTTGATCGCATCCCAAATAATCGGTTCGTTCTTCTGACTGAGGTTGATCGTCTTGGCGTAGCACCCACCCTCAAGATTGAACACAGCGCCTCGTGTCCAGCCATGCTCATCGTCCCCGATCAGATAGCGCTCCGGGTCCGCAGAGAGGGTGGTTTTGCCCGTGCCCGAGAGACCGAAGAACAGGGTGGTATCACCGTCTTCGCCCACGTTAGCCGAGCAGTGCATGGACATGACATCCTTCTCCGGCAAGAGAAAGTTCTGCACAGAGAACACAGACTTCTTCATCTCGCCGCCGTAACGCATGCCGGCGATCAGAATCTTGCGCTGCCCGAAGTTCACAATGACGGTGGCATCAGAGGCCGTGCCGTCGCGTTCCGGATCGCAGATAAATTCCGGCACATTGAGAACCGACCACTCGGGCTTGCGACCGGGGTTGAAACTCGCTGGCTTGATAAACATGTTGCGACCGAACAGGCCATGCCATGCCCACTGCGTGGTGACTTGCAGGGGCAGGTAGTGGTCCGAATGTGCCCCCACGTGCAGATGTGACACAAAGCGGTCCCGCTCGCCCATGTAGGCCTCGACGCGCTCCCAGAGCGCATGAAACTTGTCTGCGTCGAAAGGCAGGTTGACAGCGCCCCAGTCTACCGAGTCCTCACAGCTCGGCTCGCGCACAATGAAGCGATCGCCGGGAGAGCGCCCGGTGCGCCGGCCCGTGGTTACCCGCAGGGCGCCCGTGTCGGTGAGGCTGCATTCGCCGCGGCGTAGCGCCTCCTGGACAAATTCTGCTGGCTGCAGGTCTACGTACTCACGCGGTGTATGCATAGTGGCGCTCATGTTTTTTTGTCCTGTTGCCCTGTCCAAGCGCTGCTGCCCGGGGCTCGCGGAAGCTGGCGCCGGCGACCCACGGCCTGTGGGGTCGTTTTCAGGGGCCGACATTATGGCGAATCGGCCCTGCCTTGTGAACCTGATTTGCGGAACCGTTTCGCAATTTTGCTCAGTGTACCGGGTCGCCTTCGGGGCGCTTGAGCAAATGTGCGAGGTCGTCCTCCGCAAAGCCATAGCGCTGGTTACAGAATTCACAGTCCATGGTGATGACCCCCTGCTCCAGTAAAATACTGCGAATTTCCGGCTCGCCGAGGGTCGACAGCGCCGCCAGTGTCCGCTCACGGCTGCAGCTGCAGTTAAAACGCACGCTCTCGGCGTCGAAAAGCCGCAGGGTATCTTCCTGGAACAGACGCCGGAGCAGTGCCATATCGCTGGCGGCCAGTAACTCCGCGGGGGTCAGGGTACTGGCGAGGAGGCTGATTCGCTGCCAGTCTTCGAGCCGCTGTTGCGGCTCCTTCTCAAGCTGCATGGGTAGCTGCTGCAGCAGCAGTCCCGCCGCTCGTTCTCCGTCACTGGTCAGGAACAGACGGGTACCCAGCTGCTCTGACTGGCTGAAATAGGTGTCGATACTGGCGGCCAGAGAGTGCTCATGCAGTGCCACGATGCCCTGATAACGCTGCCCTTTGGCCGGCGCCACCGTGAGCGTTAACTGCCCGCCGCCCAGTAACTCATCAAAGGATTCGGCGATTGCCTGCTGCGCACCACGGGCAATCGCACGCACATCGAGCTCGCTGTTGCATTCGGCCATAATCAGGGGGATCTGGCGATCGCTGCGCGCCTGCACGGTCAGGCTCCCGCGAAACTTCAGGGTGCTGGCCAGCAGAACCGACGCCGCCAGAAACTCACCTATAAGACGGCCCACTCCCGCGGGATAATCGTGGATGGCGCGGATATCGCCGAGCACCGAATTGAGGTGCAGTAGCTCTCCGCGCAGGTCCAGATGTTCGAAAAGAAAGCGGCGTTTGGCGTCCGCAGGTGTCGGTTTGAAGGTGGTGTCTTTTTGCATCGCGCCAGTGTACTGGAGACGCGCGGAAGACGCAGGGGGTTGCATGCCTGTGGCGTGCTAGCATTCTTTTTCTTTCTGGCGGTTTCATTCATGCACAGCGCGCTCTTATACTTGGTGACGATCGTGATCTGGGGGTCTACCTGGATTGCCATCAAGTTTCAATTGGGTAGTGTCGATGCGCTGGTTTCCATTGCGCATCGCATGGCCCTGGCAGCCCTGCTCAGCGTCGCACTGGTACTGCTTAGGGAAGGTTTCGCGAAGCTTTCCCCACGGGATCATGCCCGGGTCTTTCTGCAGGGCCTGTGCCTGTTTTCGGGGAATTACGTTTTTATTTACGCAGCCACTGCATCCCTGTCCACGGGGCTTGTTGCGGTGGTGTTTTCCACGATGGTGATCCTCAACGCCATCGGCGGTGCGCTGTTCCTGAATCTGCCGATCCGTCCGGCGGTCTTTGTGGGCGGCCTGCTCGGCCTGTTTGGCATGGCGCTGCTTTTTCTTCCGGAACTCGGGACGCTGAGTTGGGAGGACGAGAGCCTGCGGGCGGTGCTGATCTGCTTCGTGGGTACGCTATGCGCCTCTGGCGGCAATATGATTGCCGCCGGCAACCTGCGTCGCGGTCTGCCGGTACTTAGCTGCAACTGTTGGGGCATGCTGTACGGGTGCCTGTGCCTTTATGTGGCGGCGCTACTACTCGGGAAGTCCCTCGCCGTCCCTCTCGAGCCGGTCTATCTGGGCTCCCTCGTGTATCTCGCCGTGTTTGGAACCGTGCTGGCGTTCTGGGCGTACATTTCCCTGATTGGACGCATCGGGGCGGACCGCGCGGCGTATACAACACTGATTTTTCCGCTGGTGGCGCTGCTGATCTCCACGGTCGTCGAGGGTTACCTCTGGACGCCCTGGGCCTTTGGGGGCTTGGCACTGATTCTGGGTGGGAACTGGCTGGCCATGCGCGGCGTGCGCGGCTGACTTATACTCCGGGGCAGACCCCGACGAGGAAATACGGTGGCTGGATTCCAGATTCGCAAACCCCACAACATGAGCAGGCCTGAGTTGCGAGAGGCAGCCGAGCGTCTGGCACGGGAGCTCGAGTCGGCTCATGGCGTCCGTGCCCGCTGGGAGGGGGACTGTGTGAGCATAAAGGGTGCCGGGGTCGATGGCCGCCTGACTATTAGTGATGAGGATGTGCTGGTCAGCGTGCAGATGGGGCTGATCGCCTCTGCCTTCAAGAATGTGCTGCGCGACGAGGTGCAGCGCTTTCTCGATGAATATGTTGCCTGAGGCCGGCTGCTCTGCTGTTGGCCTTGGCGCCGCGGGCCTGCAGGCGCGTTGACGGCTGACTCAGGGTTGCTTTTCCTGCGGTTCCGAGGACTCCCCGGGGTCACCGTATTCAGTTCTCCCGATTTCCCCTGTCTCCCCCTCGTTCTCGGCGCTCTCCACCGCGCTTTCACTCCCGACGTTTTCGGAATCACTGATCGACGGCAGCTCAATGGCCGGCGCGAGATCCCCCTCGGCGCCTTCCGGGCCGCGCGGATCCATATCAAAGCTGGTCGGCGCCATGTCTGAGGCGGCGGCAGAGAATGGCACCACATAGGCCGGCGGCTTTACATAGAGCAACTGCAATAGCACATAGACTCCGGTCAGGAGACACAGCCCCGCGCAACCCCAGAACAGGCTGAGCGGGCCGGCCAGGAGCATGGCCTGGCCGAACAATAGCGGTGCGCCCACAGCGCCGGCGGCATTTAGCATTAGCACGGAGGTGCCTATTTCCACAAACTCGTGCCGCTGGGAATTGTCCGCCGCCGCCGCCAGCGCCATGGCGTAGATGGGCATGGTGGTGGCACCGAAGAGAAATATCGCGATAAGCAGTTGCTCGGCACCTGATGCCAGGGCGACGGCCGCGCAGGCGCCGGCGCCCAGTGCCGCAAGCAGTGCCATCACGCGGTGGCGTCCAATGCGGTCGGATAGCCAGCCAAAGGGATACTGGAGTATGGCACCGCCAAGCACAGCGACGGACATGAACACGGTGGACTCAGAAACAGATAGCCCTGATCGCTGGGCGAATATAGCGCCGAGTGACCAGAAACTCCCGGATACGGCACCCGAGAGCAGGGCGCCCGCGAACGCCACGCGCGAGCGTCGGTACAGCCTGGAGAAACTGGCGCGTGTGGATTCAATCGGCGCCGGCGCCAGCTTGCGCGTCATGCTGACCGGAATAATGGACAGGGAAACTAGCGCCGCGACCAGAATGAAGGGCGTCGCGCTGGTGACCGGCGCCGTGTTGATGAGCTGCTGCCCAACAGCCACGCCGGCCAGCACCAGGAAGGTATACACAGACAGCACGGTGCCGCGATTGCTTTCATCCGCCTGATCGTTGAGCCAGCTCTCGATCACTGTGTACAGGCCACAGATGCAAATGCCGACCAGAAAGCGCAGCACGATCCACAGGAGCAGGCTGTTACTCAGGGAGGTCAGCAGGAGTGCGCTGGTCATGGCGCTGGCGAGTACGGAAAAGCTCCGGATGTGGCCCACCCGTGCGATGAGTTGCGGAACTACGAAGCAACCGACCAGAAACCCGGCAAAAGAGCTGGATCCGGCGAGGGCGATCTGCATGTCGCTGTGCCCGATAGCGGTGGCGCGAAGCGGTAGCAGGGTCAACTGCATGCCATGGCCCACCAGTAGCAGGAACGTGGACAGTAGCAGCGATGTGAGGGTAATCAACGCGCGCATTCAGGCCCCCAGTATTCTCGTGTTTTGCAGCGGATCATCCGCCTGCAACTGGCGCTGAAAATCCTCAGCCAGTTCCCGGCTGCGCAGAACACAGCTGCGCCAGTATTCTATGCGTGTCTGGGAATCCATGTGGGTGAAATCGCTGCGATCGGGGATTTTTCCCAGGGGCAGGCTGCGCGCGAACTCCGCGCTGGGGCTGAGCATTACCAACCAGTCACTCCGGCGCGGCTTACGGCGGCGCCAGGGCAGGAACTTGTCAAACCAGCCGGGGGTGGTGTCGGCGCGGAAGTGCGGATAGAGAAGCAGTCCCTGCGGACTGAAATCCTCCAGACTGAAGTGGTAATCGATGATGCCGCCGTCCCAGTACTGACCCGGCGGAGCGCCGGGAATATCGCGCTCTCCCTCGAGCACGAAGGGGATTGAGCCGCTGGCGTGTAATGCCCGTGGGACGGTCTGAGTGTTCAGGGGCACCCGTCGCGTGTCGAAGCCCCGAAGGCTCAGCGGCGGCGCCCCGTGGCTGTTAAAGACCACCCGTTGAAAAGCCGTGTGCAGGAGCTGCCGGCTGAGGCCATTGGCCAGCGCTGCCAGCCCCATGCCGGCGACCAGTGCCGGTCCACCTGATGCGCCGGCGAGGCCCCGCCCGCGCGCGGTAACGATGTGCGTGTGCAGCCAGGGATGCTGGACAATTCGCTGGGCACCATGCTCAGCCAGGATGTGCCTGAGCATGGCCGCGCTGGCGGCGGAGACTTCCTGTGCGTCGGGTTTGGCGCTGTAGGT
>JBLIIW010000002.1:0-58627 GCA_047635315.1 Halieaceae bacterium
GAGGACTGGCAGGCGCTGACAGTGGTCGATGTCGACGCTTTTCCGGATGATGAACAACCGCGTTTTTATAGCCAGTCCAAAAGTATTTTTAGAGGCCCAGGCGGCGCGAGCCTTATCTGGGCGCGCTTCGGCGCCTTCTTTGACGACGACGCCCCCAGCGATCCGCTCGGCCGCCACTATCACCATTTTCATGAGTGGGCATTGATCCTCGATGGCGATTACGTGATCCATGAACCGGTGTCACCGCGACAAAAAGCCGGGGCCCTGTATCAATATGTTCAGGGCACCTGGCTTGATCGACCTGCCTATACACTGCACGGGGGCAATTGGGCCCATGGCGGTAGGCGCGCGCAGATGCCCTGCACGCTGCTCATCTTTGAGGAAGGTGATGGTAGCGTCGTCACTATTGGCCCCAATGGCGATCACTTCAAGCCGGATTTCCCGGCGTCAAAACCTGTTCCCTATAAGCCTGACTGGCAAGCGGTAGAGTCCTTTAATCACCCCTGGATCGTCGATACAGTCGGACAGTTGGAGTGGGAGCGCGATGATGAGGAACCCGGCTTACTGGTCAAATGGTTGTCTGACGATCCGGCGCAGGGTTTTCGCGCAAGACTCATAAAGGCACCACCCGGCTGGGCATCCAAGAGTTCAAAAACCGCTCTTTGGTACGAGTCCGCAAACCGCTTTCTGTACCTCACTTGGGGGGATCTTCGCATACAGGGCTATGATGAGGCCGGCCAAGCTGCGGAGCTGGTGACCGCTCACAAGGACTGGTTCGTACATCAGCCTCCGCGAGCACCGATGTCCCATGGCTCCGGCCCCGCGACGGAGGGTGGCGCCATCTGGCTTGAGATTAGCTATGCCAAAGGCATAACGCTCGGCGGCGGCGCCATCGAAAGACCAGCACCACTTCGCTGAGCCAATACGAAGAATAAGACGAGCCGCCGCCCGCTACCCTATACTCGCCTGCGCATCATCGATGTTCGACAGGACGCCTTGTTTCGGATCGGCTTGCGGCTATGGCCGCATCACTGCACGATCGATCAAGCAACCGCAGCAGGAGAGTAAACATGGCTGACACCACGGAATCCCAGGGCTACATAGGCCGCTCGGTACGCACCATCGAGGGGCGCGCTCCGGTAGCCGGCGCCGCGGTCTACACCAACGACATGATCTTCGAAGGACAGCTGTATGCCGCCATTGTGCGCAGCCCGCACGCCGCCGCGCGTATCAAGAGCGTTGACGCCTCCGGGGCTTACAAGGTTCCGGGTGTTGTCAGGGTCCTGGAGGGCCGCGAGGCCGATGAGCACATCGACCCCATCACGCACTACATCGACCCAGCCGTTTTCGGTGGCCAGGCAGCCACCGTTCGCTGCCTCGCTCTCGATGACGTCTGGTGCTATGGACAGCCGGTAGCCGTAGTCGTTGCCAAGGATAAAAAGACAGCCCAATACGCTGCCCAGCGCGTACAGGTCGACTACCAGCTCATGGATGCGATCATCGACGTGGATGATGCCCTGGCCCCCGATGCACGCATCATCGCCGACGGCTGGAACTCCAACCTTCTGTTGCAGGTGCCGTTCCAGAACGGCGACCCGGATGCTGCCTTTGAGCGCGCCGACCACGTTGTAAAAACCACCGTGCGCATCCATCGCTTCTCCACCCAGCCCATCGAAACGCGCTGCTACAACGCGGTCTGGGAAGAGGAAACCCAGTCCATCACGCTCTACGCCACGGCGCAAAACCCGCATCCCCTGCGCCACGTACTCAGTGACGTACTGCGCATGCCAGAGAACAAGCTGAAGATTGTCGCGCCGACCATCGGTGGCGCCTTCGGCATGAAAATGCACGGTCATCCGGAAGAAGGGCTGATCTGCCTGCTGACTAAACTGCTGCGGCAGCCGGTGAAGTGGACCGAGAGCCGTGAGGAGTGTCTGCTGGTTGGCGCGCGCGAGCAGCGCCACGATATGGAGCTGGCTTTCACCTCCGATGGTGAACTTATTGGCCTGCGCGACAAGTTCTACGCCAACACCGGCGCACCTACGGCCTGTCCGGGCTGGGGCATGGCCTTTCTTACGGGCGTGACCATGCCCGGACCCTACAAAGTGCGCGATATCGACGTACTGATGTCTGCGGTAACCACCAACAAGCCGGCGTGGAATGCGGCGCGCGGCTACGGCAAGGAGTCCACTGCGATTGCGCTGGAGCTGGCCCTGGACGATGCGGCGCGGGAACTGGGTTTCGACCCCGTGGAACTGCGCATGAAGAATTTCATCCCTGCCGATGCATTTCCTTACCCAAGCCCTACGGGCCTCGTTTACGACTCTGGCGATTACGGCGGCGCTGTGCAAAAGGCACTCGCTGCCATCGACTACGACAGTTGGAAGACGCGTCAGGCAGAGGCCCTTAAGGACGGCAAGTACATCGGCATCGGTCTTGCCTACGAACTGACCCCGGAAGGCGGCGCACTGCCGGGCACTATGGTTGCCGGCTACGATTCGTCCTCCGTGCGCGTGGGCCCGGACGGCTCCGTGCGCGTGCTGACCGGTGTGACCACACCGGGGACTGGTAATCCTACGGGTATCGCGCAAATCGTTGCCGATGAACTGGGCGTCACCCTCGACAGTATCGAACTCACCCAGGGCGACACCACCGCCTGCCCCTACGGCTTCGGTAACTACTCCGGGCGCAGCACCATTGTTGGCGGTGGTTCCGCGGCCCTGGCCGCCCAGGACGTTCGCAGCATGCTGATCAAGGTGGCTGCAGCGCTGATGGATTGTGACGAAACACTGGTCCATTTGCGCGAGGGCATCTTCAGGCGCAGCGATAATGCGGACGCTACGCTCACGATACGGGAAGTCAGCTACGCGGCCTACACCCGCGCCTATGACATCGCCTCCTGCATCACACCACCCCTGGAAGCCACGCGCACCTTCATGCCACCCAATATCCGCCATACGCCGGACGCCGATGGCCGTATCAACCCATACCCCAGCTACTCCAACGCGGCGTATGTAGCGGTGTGCGAGGTGGATATGGAAACGGGTAAGACCACATTGCTGCAGCTCGCCGCGGCGCATGACTGCGGCAAAGTCATCAACCCGATCCTCGTCGAGGGCCAGGCATGCGGAGCGATCGCTTTCGGTGTTGGCGGCGCACTCAGCGAGGCCATCCAGTTTGATGATGCAGGCCGGCAGCTCACCCGCTCCTTTATGGACTACGTGATGCCGCGCTGTGAAGACATTCCCGAGATCAGGGTGGTGCACCACGATAGTCCCAACCCCGATACCTATATGGGACTAAAAGGCGCAGGCGAGGCTGGCGTCGGTGGCTCTGCGGCGGCGGTCGCCAATGCCGTGAACAACGCACTGGTGCCGCTCGGTGTATCGCTCACGGACTTGCCATTCAACGCGCCGGCCGTATGGAGCGCGCTGCAAAAGGCCGCGCAGGCCCAAGACAAGAATGAGGCAGCCTGAGCCATGAGTCTATTTCCCAGTTTTGCCCGCCCGCGCAGCCTGGCGCAGGCCTCCGAACTGCTGGCGAGCCTGACCAGTGGCAAGATCATTATCGCCGGCGGCCAGGAAATAATGCCGAGCGTAAACACCGGCGTGCTACAGCCAGATGTCTACGTCGATATCGGCAGTCTCAGGGAACTGCACGGCATTACCATCGATGAAGAGAGCGGCATGCTCGCGATCGGTGCGCTGACGGTCCATAGGGAGCTGCAGACCCATGCGCTGGTGCACTTGCACGCACCACTGCTGGCGGAGTCTGCACGCCAAGCCGGTGGCGGACGACAGGTTCACAACCGCGGCACCATCGGCGGCAACATTGTGGCCATGCATCCGCTCTATGACATCGCTCCGGCTTTGTTGGCGCTGCAGGCTGAGCTGGAGATGCTCAAGGATGGCGAGCTAACTCGCACACCGTTGTCGCAAGTCTTGACTGATACCAACCATGGCCTTGGCAGCGACGCCATTCTGGTGCGGGTGTTGCTCAGGCCCATGAACCCGAATGCGGGCTCAAGCTATGAGAAGCTGAAAATGTCCGGGGGCGCCTATGGCTCCGCCAATGCGGCAGCGATAATCGAACTCAGTGGCAGCACCATCGCCTCAGTGCGGCTGTGCGTTGGCGCGGTGGCCGAGCAACTCATCGACGCCAGCGCGGTGGCCGCGTTCCTCAGCGGCAGCAACTGGACTGATGACGCGGCGGAGAAACTCAAGGCCGCGGTTAGCGCGCTGGTAACGCAGCCGCTCTCAGATCAGCAAGGCGCTGGTGACTGGCGTACCGCCATGGCCGGCGTGGTTGCGGCGCGGGCCTGTGCGGCAGCTGTGAAGAATGCTCAATCGGATGGAGCACAGTGATGGAAGACCTACTGGAGCAAAGCGTACTCATCGCGCTGCGTATCAACGGCAAAGCGCATGATCTGGAAGTGATGCCGGGCATGTCTCTACTGGAAGTACTGCGCGACGAACTGCGCATTACGGGCCCACACATGGGCTGCATGACCGGTCACTGCGGGGCCTGCACGGTCATGATTGACGGGCGAATCAGCAAGTCCTGTATCACCCAGGCGGCAACCTTGCCGCGCGCGGAAATCACAACGATTGAAGGACTCCGGAACGCCGACGGTACGCTCAACCCCGTACAACAGGCATTCTGGGATAAGGCAGGTTTTCAGTGTGGTTACTGCGCGCCGGGATTTGTGCTCAGCACAATCGAGCTACTGAGTGAAAATAATGACCCCAGTGACGACGATATCGACGCAGCACTGGCTGGATCCCTATGCCGCTGTACGGGCTATCGCAGCATAGTGCGCTCGGTGAAAGCCGCAGCTCAGGCACAGCGCGAAGAAGACCAGAGTTAACATAGCGATTCTGGCACCCACGAGACGGCTGAACTAAAAGGATGGAAATCATGACAACAGCAGAAACACCGGCGACACCAACCAGCATCACCGTCAAAGTGCAGACACCCAGCATCGAAAAGCTGGAAAAGTACGGTACCGTGCTCGGTTACAACCCGAATGTGGAGCCGCTGCCGATCGAGTTCTACGGCGGGGCCGCAAAAGTGCGCCGCCTTGGTGAGTTCAAGGCGCAAGGAGAAATCGAGATGCCGGTTACTACCCTGCAGCGCCGACCCTTCCTGGTGAGCCACATGGAGCGGCACATGCTGCACACGCAGGCTTTTATCTCACTGGGAGCCAAGCCCTTCATCGTCTGCTTTGCACCGCCGAACGACAAAGAACTTCCAGATCTGGATGAGGTCGAGGCCTTCCTCTTCGACGGCGACGCCGGATTTATGATGCACGCCGGCACCTGGCACGAGTTTCCCTTTGCTGTTCTGGATGACACGCAATTGCTGGTGATACTCACCAAGTCAGCCACGGAGGGCCTGGTAAAAGACAACGTGATACAGAACGAGGCGATCGGCCCGGATATCGAAAAGCGCGACCTGAAGCAGCGCTTCGGACTGACGATTCGTCTGGAGGTTTAGGGCGTCTCAAGAAGCTCTCAAACCCCGTATACCCAGTCCTGCCGCTGTCCCCCAATCTCGCTGTCCTGCTGTCCTGCTGTCCTGCAATGAACCAAAAAAAGGGGCCCGAAGGCCCCCAAAAAAACACGCATCAAACCATGCGCCCGCAATTTTTTTACTTGACGGAGAGAAACTCCGGGTAGGCTTCCAGCCCACATTCGGAAAGATCTACGCCTTCGTATTCCTCTTCTTCGCTAACCCGTATGCCCATAACCTTCTTGATGACAAAGAAAACGATGAGGCTGGTGCCAAACACCCAGGCAAAGATTGTCGCGGCGCCAATGAGCTGGCCGACGAATGAGGCATCGCCATTGGTGACCGGAACCAGCAGGAGTCCGAGCAGACCCACCACACCGTGTACGGAGATCGCGCCTACGGGATCATCGATCTTCAGCTTGTCCAAAGTGATGATGGCGAACACCACCAGTACGCCGCCAATAGCACCGAAAAGCACCGCTTGTAGCGCTGAGGGCGTGTCCGGGCCCGCCGTGATGGCAACCAGGCCGGCCAGGGCTCCGTTAAGCGCCATGGTGAGGTCTGCTTTGCCAAACAGTATGCGCGCGGTGACCAGAGCACCGATGAGGCCGCCTGCTGCTGCGCCGTTGGTGTTCATGAACACAATCGCTACCGCGTTGGCACTGTCGACACTGGCGGTAGCCAGCACGGAGCCACCGTTGAAACCAAACCAGCCGAGCCAAAGGATAAATGTGCCCAGGGTGGCAAGCGGAAGATTCGCGCCGGGTATGGCCTTTACTGAACCATCTTCCCGATATTTGCCCTTTCGCGCGCCCAACAACAGCACCCCGGCGAGAGCCGCAGACGCGCCCGCCATGTGCACGATGCCAGAGCCGGCAAAGTCAAGAAAACCAAGGTCAGCGAGGGTATAGAGACCAAATACCGGATTCCCACCCCAGGTCCAGCTTCCCTCCATCGGGTAGATGAAACCGGTCATGACGACGCAAAAGGCCAGAAATGCCCAGAGCTTCATGCGTTCTGCCACCGCGCCCGACACAATAGACATAGCCGTGGCCACGAACACCACCTGGAAGTAGAAATCGGCCGATGGGGCGTAGGTCGCGGGCTCGTCTGCGCCGGCTACACCATCACCGGTGATCCCGGACAACAGATAGTCGCCGCCGTACATGATTGCGTACCCGCAGACCATGTACATGACGCAGGCAATGGCATACAGAGCCACGTTTTTCGTAAGGATTTCGGTGGTGTTCTTGGATCGAACCAGGCCCGCCTCGAGCATGGCAAAGCCGGCAGCCATCCACATCACCAGCGCACCACATACGAGGAAATAAAACGTGTCTAGCGCGTACTTCAACTGAAAAATTTCGTTTTCCATGGGAGTTACTCTCGTCCTGAATTCGGGGGGCTTCTTGTGGGGGTCAGATGGCTTCTTCGCCAGTTTCGCCGGTGCGAATACGAATTACCTGCTCAAGCGTGGATACAAAGACCTTGCCGTCACCAATCTTGCCGGTGTTGGCAGACTTGGTGATCGCTTCGATGGTCTGGTCGACCATGCCTTCCGCAACGGCAACCTCAATCTTCACTTTCGGCAGAAAATCGACCACATACTCTGCCCCGCGATACAACTCGGTGTGTCCCTTCTGTCGACCGAAGCCCTTGACCTCGGTAACTGTGATGCCCTGTACGCCGATCTCTGAAAGCGACTCACGTACATCATCCAACTTGAATGGCTTAACAATAGCCGTTATCAATTTCATGCTTCTCTCCTGACTGAACCTGAACGCTCACGTAGCACCCGCTGGCCCGCCGTCTAATTAATGGTTTGCTGCGCTGACAGCACGGCGTTCGCCCCCTGTTCAGAGCAAACCCTGTGCCAGCCGCAAAAAACTGCGTTTTTTCAACCCCTTAGATCTAAAGACCTGCTTAAGGATGCGATCAGCCGGGTTCTGGACAGCCAATAATTGCACCACCGTCGTGCGCTGCACCATATGGGTGCGCAGGGCGGCGCTGTCATCTCACGGGGCACTTCCCATACACTGTCGAGCAACGTCACCAGGAAGCACTAGTCATGGCTTTGAAGCCTCCGCCGCTCGGCGAAGTAATACAGCAGGTCAATGAACTGGTTGGCCCGACGGGCTTTGCCCAGGAAGTCGACCGCAAGGCCCGGCAGCTGCTGCAATCTGCGCTGCGCAAGCTCGAATTCGTCAGTCGCGATGAGTTTGACGCTCAATCGGCGGTACTGGAGCGGACACGGCGCAAAGTCGCCGCGCTGGAGTCGGAACTGGCCGCGATGAACGACGTGCTGGATAGACACCAGCAAGAGACAGGCCCTGCGGTTGACCCCTGAGCCACGGCACACCGCAGCCAGGACACCGAAGGAAGACGCGGGGCAACTCGCCCCTGTTCAAGCTTAACGCCCTAGCGCGCTCAAGGATGAGCCATGGATTATGCCGTTGTTCTCAGTCGGGCCAGTCAGGGCCTCGACGCACCGCTGGTTCGCGTTGAGACCCACCTGTCCAACGGCCTGCCGGCCTTCACCGTGGTGGGCATGCCCGAAACCGCCGTACGCGAGAGCAAGGACCGCGTGCGCAGTGCGCTCCTCAACTCCCATTTCAATTTCCCGGACCGGCGCATTACCGTAAATCTCGCGCCGGCAGATCTGCCCAAGAGCGGCGGCCGCTTCGACCTGCCCATTGCGCTGGGTATCCTCTCTGCATCGGGTCAACTACCGGCGGAATCGCTCAACGCTATTGAGTGTCTCGCCGAGCTGGGTCTGGACGGAACGCTGCGCCCCATCAGCGGTGCGGTTGCAGCCACTCTGGCCGCCACCCGGGCCGGCAGCAAGATAGTGCTCGCCCCGGAGTCGGCTGCCCGAGCGGCTCGGGTTCCGGGTAGTCGGCTCATAACCGCATCGGACATCCTGACTCTGTGCGCGGTGTTGCGCGGCAGAGTTGCGGGGGAGAAAGTGGTGGCTGAGCGCGAGTGCAGCACTGACGCGGGCCCTGATCTGGCCGATGTAAGCGGTCAACTCGGCGCACGCCGTGCCCTGGAAATAGCCGCTGCAGGCGGGCACAACCTGATCTTTTGCGGCCCCCCGGGCACCGGAAAAAGCCTGCTCGCCAGCTGCCTTCCGGGAATTCTGTCGGCTCCCAGCGATGAGGAACTGCTGACGGTACTCGCCCTGCACGATCTGCATGGCGATCCACTGCAATCGACTTTCCGACCGTTTCGTGCGCCCCATCACAGCGCCAGCAGCGCGGCACTGGTAGGCGGCGGTTCTACGCCACAGCCCGGGGAGATATCCCTGGCTCACGGGGGCGTGCTGTTCCTCGATGAGCTTCCGGAGTTCTCTCGCCAAAGCCTCGATATGCTTCGCGAACCTCTGGAAACCGGTGAGATAACCCTGGCCCGAGCTCGCTGTCGCCTGCGCTACCCGGCACGCTTCCAACTGATAGCTGCGATGAATCCCTGCCCCTGCGGCTACGCAGGGGATTCGCGGCAGGCCTGCCGATGCTCCCCCGCGCGGCGCCTGGCATACGCCTCACGCATCTCCGGGCCATTGCTGGATCGTATCGACTTGCGGGTCGCGGTAAGCCGGGGCGAACCCGATGATCTGCTGCAGCAGCAGTTAGCCGAAAGCTCCGCCGCCGTACGCGAACGGGTACAGGCCTGCGACGATCGTCAGCACGCGCGCCAGGGTTGTCGAAATGCACTGCTGGCAGGGCGTGATCTACTCAGCCGCTGCGCACTGGAGCCCAGGGGAGAGCGCCAATTGCGCACGGCTATGGAACGCCTCGCCCTCTCCGCGCGCGCCGTGCACCGCTGTCTACGGGTAGCGCGCACCATAGCTGACCTGCAAGGCAACGAGAGCGTGGACATTGCACAGCTGAATGAGGCCTTGGGGTATCGCTACACCGGGCTCGCCGAGGATATGCCGACCTGAGCGCCCAGACACAAAAAAACCGCGCGGGTTGCCCGGCGCGGTCTGCCCGCTCTCGCGGTCTTATTGGCTATTGGTGATCATATAATCAACCGCGGCGATAATCGCTTCGTCTGAAATATCAGACCGGCCGCCCTTTGCCATCATGCTCGTGCCGGCCACACCATTCACACCACTGGCATGCAGCGCCGCCGCACCCTTCGCGATGCGCGGAGCCCAAATATCTATATTACCGACTATCGGCGCTCCACCGGCACCGCTGGCATGACAGGCCATGCAGGCCATGTTGTAGGTGCCCTCGCCATCAACCGCAGCAATCGCGCCGGCGCCGCCCATAGAGCCTGGGGGTAAACCGCCGCAGGAATCCCCCTGCAAACAGACCTCCCCGACAGGAGAAATACGCGCCTCAATCTCTGCGCGTTGCTCTTCCGTGAGTTCGAACGCATGGGCAGCAGAAGCGGCGCCCAGCAGTACCATGGCCTGGATCAGGACCCTGAAGTTACGATTAAACACATTTATATCCCCGTGATTCGTGGTACATATTATAGCCGCAGGCCTCTCACCATCAAAGTCCAAGCTGACATATGCGCCTGCGATGCCCGGGAGCTACCCGGAGGTCGATGCGGCCGCGCCGACTCTGAATGGCCGAAGAAGAGCTCAACCGGGCCGCTCTCGTCTGCTAATATCGTGCCTTCGCGCCTTTTGAGAAACCGCAAAACATGCATCTGTACACCTACGATTCGGCCCCTAACCCCCGTCGCTTGGTACTCTTTATGGCCTACAAGGGGATCGAACTCCCGACCACGCAAATTGACATGCGCGAGAACCACCACCGGGATGAAGGGTATCTGGCCATCAATCCTCTGGGCACGCTGCCGGCGCTGCTAACCGACGAGGGTGTAATGCTCACAGAGGTGGTGGCCATCTGCGATTACCTGGAATCCAGCTATCCGGACAAACCACTCATGGGTAATTCGCCTCTGGAGCACGCTCTGGTGCTGAACTGGGATCATCGAATTTTTATCTCGCTATACGGAGCTTTTGCGGAAATGCTACGTAATCACAGTCCGGCCTTTGCCAACCGCGCGATGCCCGGGCCCCTCGATATTGAGCAGATTCCGGCGCTGGTGGATCGCGGTCGCAAGCGCTTTCCTGCGGCACTGGAGCAGTTCGATGCTGAGCTCGGCGACCGCCCATTCCTGTGTGGCGACAATCTGACATTTGCCGATCTTGACCTGCTTGTGGTCGTCGATGTGGCGAAATGGGTCAAGCAGGAATTGCCGGCCTCCTGCACCCGGTTGCGCAGCTGGGCCGAGCGGGTACGCGCTGAACTTGCCTAGATCCGTCGCAACTGACTTGGAAAGATTTTGGGCCTGATTCATCGGCCCACTCAGCCGGGCCGTAATGCGTATATGTACCGGGCTGTCTCTATAATTCTGATCACGTCGCTGCTGGGCGCCTGCGCTCCAGATGACCCGGCAGAGCGCCTGAACGACTATCTTTCCCGACTCTCGCGACCACTGGCGGTAGACGACGCGCAACCCCCCACCGCGGCCCTGGGCAAGCTCCCTCGCAGCACCAGCCTGCAACTCCCTTTGCAAGGGAGCGCTCTGGACGGGCTCGACTTTCTCCGCCTCCGGGGCTGCGCCCTGCAGTCCACCGTGGGCCGGCGTAACAGCAGCCTGGGCCGTGTAGCGCCCCCTTCCCAGCGACTGCTGCTTGAACTGGCTTTCCTGCGCGAAGTACCCGCCTGTATCGAAAAACTCCAGAGCGAGCGCGGCCAGAGCGAACTGGTGATGCTCCTGCGTGAAACCCAAAAGCTGAAAGTTGCGCAGCTGCCGACACTGATATTTAACGCGACCCTCGGTAACCGGGAGTACGGCGAGTTTTGGCGCGCGCCTGTGCCACTAACAGACTATCCCCAACAGACCAGCAGTCTGGTGATTACAGCGCTCGAGCAGGTGAGCGTGGCCGCGCAGGACTGGCTGAAGGGTGATTACACGACCGATGAAAGCGCTTTGGAGCTGGCGCTTTCCGACATCGCACGCGGCGATGGCGGCAAACTGCTCACAGCAATGGCCGCGCAGCACAGCGCGCTGCAAACCGCTAACAGTCGCATAGCGGCACGGCTGTCCGAGAGCCCCCTTTGCGCAAACGGTCTCACCCCGAATGCCGCACCGATTTTACGCGAGGTGGCCCGCAAGTTTTTCGTCGGCGAGGTGCAACCCTGGGCGGCGGATATCAGCCAGCGTTATCACCAACTGCTGCCACCTATCCTGCAACTGGAGGCACTTCTCGGGACTGTCCTGCCTGAGCAGTACCGCGATTGGCAGCGCCAGCGGGACAGGCTGCTGTCGGGCGCCCTCCTCGCTCCGCGCCGACACGTAGAGGCACTGCAGGAGCTGTTGGGCAGTTGCTACCGGGAATTTTCCAGCGTGTGACACCGCCGGGTCACACTTCGCGGCGGCGTCAGGATATGAAAATCCGGGCCCTGCAAGGTCAGGGCAGGCTTAGGACATCAAAAAGTAGGTGACTACCGCCCCGAATAACGCGCCCAGTAAAAAAGGACTCAGGCTTCTGCCCTCTGCTGGCGCCTCGCGCTGGGCCAGCGCCGGCCTGCTGGCCTGCTTGGACTCGCCCAGAACGCGGGCCCGTTCGCCCGCCCCAAGCAACACAGTGCCCTCACCTCCCGCCACGCGCTGGGGCCGCGCCGGCTGGCCCTCCGTCGACTTCAGCATATCGGGCGCGGGCGCCGGAGTCGGACCGCGCTGCTGCACCCGCACCTGAAGGGTAAACTTGTTCAGGCGAATCACATCCCCGTCCCGCAGGGGCGCGTCTTCGATTCGTTTCTCGTTAAGGTAGGTGCCATTGCTGGACTGCAGATCGGCCAAGCGGATGCCATCATCGCCAATTGTGATAATAGCGTGGCGACGCGATACGCCCTGATTGTCCAGGACCACCTGACAGGAGGCGTCGCGGCCAATGCAGATCTCTGGCTCAGAGAACTGGTAGACACCTAGCTGTCGGTCCTTAATGGACGTCCTGATGTGCAACACGGTTTCTGTAGTCATCGTGCCGGTTCCATGATCCGCCCCGTGATAATAGCATTAGTATTAACCGGGGCGCTGCGCTTCAGTAAGCTATTCCTCCGGGCCTGACACCGACGCCTGAATAAGCCCGATCAGCGCCACAGTCGCCGGGCTGAGCTCTCTTCGTGACATGGTCATCAGGCCCGAATGACGCGTGATAGTAGGCCTTGCTACCGGTACACTTTTCAAAAGTGATCCCGACTCGCCAGTCTCAACAAAGGTCGGCGGCCCCATAAACAGGTAGTCATCTGTGAGCATAAGCTCCATTCCTAACAACACCGCGTCGGTCCTGATAATTCGTTGCGGTGGATCAAGCCCTTCCGCATGAAATGCATCGCGAATCACCGTCCAATCACCCGCTCGACGTCTGGCGACCAACCAGGTGTAGTCCTGCAAATCCTGAAGAACAGGCGCTTTCTTGCGCAACAAAGGATGTTGGGCGCGTGCGACAACAATATCGTCGATACTATAGAGGCTATTGTGAACGACACCCTGTCGCGTGTAGTGGTTTTCGGGAATACTACCGACAACACAGTCCAGCCTTCCCTCCACCAATTGGTCGAGCAGCGCGTCCGTGTACCCCTCGACAAGATCGATCTGCACCTCGGGGTTGCTCCGGTGAAAGTCCCTGAGGATCTTCCCCATTGCCTGAATATCGCAGGTCTCGCCGATACCCAGCGCGACGCTCCCGGCACCCGAGCCGGCCAGTAACTGCATATGTTTCAGGGCCTGGGCCATGCTGCTGAGCTGGCCTTTTGCGTAGCGCAGAAAAGCCTCGCCGTAGAGCGTAGGACTGGTCTGGGTGCCCTTGGAGCGATTCAGGAGTTTTGCTCCCACAACCGCTTCCAGCTTGGTCAAGCTTCGCCCCAGCGCCTGTTGCGTAACCCCCAGTGCCCGCGCAGCCTCGCCGAGTCCCCCGCGCTCCACGACGGCGACGAAGCGCTCTAACTCCTTGAAGCTGAGGTCAAGTGAAGGGCTATGATAGTCCAGGTCCAAAAACATGACTCCAGGGAAAACAGGGGTTGCTCAAGACACAAAAACTCTCGGGCGCGATCTCACCTAGAGGAGAATCTTGCTAACATCGCTGGCGCGAATGTGCCAATCTTGCCGCGACTCTCCAAGCATAGGCGATTCCCCTGAAATGAGTTGACCTCCCTCGAATATAAAACATAAATTGCTATTCGGCCAACAAACAACCGTAATTAGTTTATTTAAAAGATTCGCTCAGCACGCCGGACCCAAGAGCGCGCCCACAAGCAGCTCCGGTACTGGCAAATTTTCTGCACCCGCAACGGGGTGCGCAGCAGGGTTGTGAAGAGCATGAAAAAAGCGGGTATCAGCATGAAGGTCCACCAGGCGATAGCCCGGGCCCTGATCGACAATGGCATCGATACGCTGTTTGGTCTTCTCGGTGATGCCAATCTGTTTATGCTTCGCAGCTTTGCGGAGGAACACAATGGCCGTTTTGTCTCTGCAGCGAACGAGGCTGGCGCAACCCTGATGGCGATTGGCTACAGCACGACATCCGGGAAGCCGGGCGTCGTCAGCGTCACCCACGGCCCGGGTATGACCAACGCGCTGACTGCGCTCGTGGAGGGGGTAAAAGCGCAGGTCCCCCTGTTGTTCTTATGCGGCGATACACCGGCCGGCGACAAGGATCACTTCCAGAACGTTTCACAACGTGAATTCATAATTGCTACCGGCGCCGGTTTTGAGCAGCTGCGGTCCCCTGATACCGTAGCGCGGGACCTGGCAACTGCGCTGCGACGCGCGGTGCTGGAGCGGCGACCTGTTGCCCTGAATATGCCCGCAGACTACGAGTGGCAAGATACCGTCTATGAGGAGGTCATTGAGAAATTCCATGATTACCGTCCGGGTGTCCGGGAGAACGCGGATCTGGACGATGCCGTGGGCATTATCGCTTCCGCCAGAAGCCCTATTGTCCTCGCCGGCCGAGGCGCCGCTGCACCCGAGGCCGAGGCCGCGCTCAAGAAGCTCGCGGAGCGGGTTGGTGGACTCCTCGCCACTACCCTCAAGGGGCGGGGCCTGTTTAAAGACGATGAATTCAATCTCGGCGTGTTCGGCACACTCAGCACACCGGCCGCCGGCGAACTGATCGCGCAGAGTGACTGTGTGATCAGCTTTGGCGCCAGCCTGAACAAGTTCACCAGTGCCAAAGGGTCTTATCTGCAAGGCAAGCGTGTTATCCAGTGCAACCTTGTGCCCGCCTGGGTCGGGGCCGGCATCACGCCCGCTGCAGGGCTTATCGGAGACCCGGCGCATATCGCGGAGACCTTGATGTACTGGCTGGATGAGGCGGAAATTCCCGCCAGCGGCTTTCGCAATGAAGACGTCAGGCAGCATCTTGCCAAGCAGAACCCCTTCGCGGATCTCCCGGATACATCAACCGCTGAAACCGTTGACCTGACGCGGTCGTTGCTGCGTCTCAACGAGGTGATAGCGGAAGACAGGATTTTCGTGTGCGACGTGGGCCGTTACGTCGGTCAGGCATGGAAAGCGATTGATGTAGCGCATCCGAGTGCGTATGTGCATACGGTACATTATGGATCTATCGGCCTGGGGCTACCCTGCGGGATTGGGGCAAGCGTCGCTTTTCCGGATCGCCCGGTTCTCGTAGTAACCGGAGATGGCGGCTTCATGCTCGGCGGCCTCGCAGAGTTCCAGACCGCGGTTCGCTGCAACGCCGACCTCATTGTGGTGGTGTGTAATGACGGCGGCTATGGCGCCGAGCATGTTCAGTATGTGGCGCGCGACCTCACGCCAGCGCTGTCCCTCTTCGATTGGCCAGAGTTCGCCAGCGTTGCCGAGGCACTCGGTGGGTCGGGTATTGCCGTGCGCAACCAGAGCGACCTGGAGAGCGCCTGTGACGCTATTGCGCATCGTACTGGGCCGCTCCTGATCGATCTGAAGCTGGATCCGGAGCGGATGATAGCCCTCGATTATTGACTGGGGCGTGTCAGGGTTTAGGCGGCCTGCGATCGATAACGGCGATCGGCGTACCCACAGCAATACCCTCTGAGGGAACGCAGAGTTCGCTGATCGTACCGCTGTATGGACATTCGATCTCCATGGCGGTCTTCTCCGACTCCAGAATGTAAAGTGGCTGCCCCTCTGTCACGTCTTCGCCGTCTCGCACCAGCCACTCCAGAATAGTGCCCGCTTGCATCGACTGCCCGAGCTTGGGCAATTTCAAGGTTACTCGCATAGGGGCACCCTAGTTACTGGTCAGTTGCAGGGCGCGCTCGACGATTCCCTGGGCATCGGGAAAGTGCTGCGCCTCCAACTTCTTGTTGAAGGGTATGGGCGTATAGGCTGCACCGTACCGCGCGACCGGACGCTTCAAATCGGAGAACAGCTTCTCGTTTACCTGTGCTGCGATTTCCGCACCAAAACCGCAGAACTCCACCGCCGGATGCACAATCAACAGCCGGCCAGTCTTGCGAACTGAGGCGAGAACTGTGTCCATATCCATGGGCACCAGTGACCGCAGGTCGATTACGTCCGCAGATACACCGCGCTGCGCCAGAACCTCGGCTGCGGAGCGGGCTTCCTCGACAGCCCAGCTGTAGGCAAGCAGTGTTATGTCACTCCCCTCCTGCAGCACCTTCGCTTTCCCAAAGGGTGTTCGGTAGTCGCCCTCGGGCACCGGCCCCGGGCTGAAATAGCAGCGCATGGGCTCAATAATGATGCACGGGTCCGGATCGTGAATGCTGCTCAGCAGTAAGCCCTTTACGTCAGCCGGCGTGCTGGGACAGGCGATCTTGAGTCCGGGAATATGCGCGAACCAGGACTCGAGAGACTGTGAATGTTGTGCGCCAAAACTGCCGGTACTACCTGCAGTGAGCATGCGCAGAGTGATCGGCACGTTGGTGCGCCCGCCCGACATATAGCGCAACTTTGCCGCGTGGTTGGCAATCTGATCGATGCAAACCATGGCGAAGTCGATAATCATAATTTCTGCAACCGGCTTCATCCCCGCCAGGGAGGCGCCTATGGCGGCACCTACAATCGCCTGCTCACTGATCGGCGTGCCGCGCACGCGACTGTCGCCGTATTTAGTTGACAGCCCCGCCGTGGCTTTCACGATGCCACCGGCAGGATCCATGATGTCCTCACCCAACAAAATGGTGCTGTCATCACTACCCAGGGCGATATCCAGCGCCTCGTTCACCGCCTGGCCATAAGTAATCTGTCGCTCCACATGCAGCAGTTCGGGCTCAGAGTCCTGGCTGCCGCGGTAGTTGCCGGGCAGCAGATCTGCCGATGCGTATACATCCTCGTAGAGCTCGCCTGCCTTTGGCTCCGGGCTGCTATCGGCCAGGGCCTGCGCTGCGGACACCTCCGCTGCGGCCTCCGCCTCAATGGCCAGCAGGTCGTCCTCACTCGCCCAGCCCTCCTGCAGGACTCTTGCACGGAACCGGGCGAGCGGCGGGTTTGCCTTGCCTGAAGCGAGCAATTCCGCATCCATATGCCCCTCGTCAGAGCCAAAGGAGTGTCCCTGAAGGCGTGGGGCGACACATTCGAGTAGCGTCGGTCCGCCCCCGCTCCTGGCTCTTTCTATAGCCACCTTCGCGGCCGCATGCACCGCCTCCGGGTCAGTGCCATCCACAGACGCACTCGCCATTGCATAGGCGGAGCCGCGGTCCGCAATTGAGCGAACCCGGGTCGACTGACTAAAGTCCGTGTACTCGGCGTAGAGGTTGTTCTGACAGATGAAGACGATCGGCAAGGACCATAAGGACGCCAGATTCAGCGCCTCGTGAACGGCGCCAATATTCGCAGCACCATCGCCGAAGCTGCACAGCGTCACACGACCTGATTCACGGATCTGTTCAGCCAGTGCCAGCCCATTGGCTATGGGGACGCCGGCCCCAACGATACCCGTCGTCACCATGAGCCCACTGTGGGGATCAGACAGATGCATGGGACCGCCCTTGCCCTTACTCGTACCGGCCTCTTTGCCATACATTTCTGCAATGATGTCCGCTATGGGCGTGCCCTTCGCCACCACATCGTGAATACCGCGATAGGTTGTGACGAAGAAGTCCTCCGTCTCGATAAGCGGAGCGATAGCCGCAGGTATCGCTTCCTGTCCGCCGCAGGGATAGTACTGGAACTGCAAAGCGCCAGATGCCAAACCGCGCTGAATCGCCTTGTCGCAGGCATGGATCCGCACCATAGTCCGGTAAATTGAGCTTGCCAGATGGGCATCGAATGTGAGGCTCGGCATCGTTCTCTCCTTTTGCTGTTAACAGTCGCCCGAGGAAGGTGCGAATGACGGGTTATAGCTCCCGGAGCGCCTTCTTCAGTATTTTCCCCGATGCATTGCGAGGCAGCTCGTCGATCACCGTGATCCCTCTTGGCACTTTGTAGCCTGAAAGGGATCGCCTGCAGCGCGCAATAAGTCCGTCAATATCAACTGTGGATTCGGGCTGGGGCACAACGAAGGCGTGTAAGCGCTCACCCCACTCTTCATCGGGCAGGCCCACCACCGCGACCTCGGCCACACTCGGCTCGATCGCGATGACCTTTTCAATCTCTGCGGGGTAGATGTTTACGCCCCCGGAAACGACCATGTCCTTGATGCGGCCAACAATAGAAATGAATCCTTCTTCGTCGCGAACCGCGAGGTCCTGAACCGTTAACCAGCCCTCCTGTAGCGCCTCCAGGGTCGCCTCCTCCCGATTCAGATAGCCGATAAAGGTATAGGGCCCGCGGCTAAACAGCTCACCCACCTCACCGGGGCGACACTGGGAACCATCGGGTCGACGAATTTCGACCTCCATCCAGGGGAAGGGCGTTCCCACGCTCTCCGGCAGATCCAGCAGCCTGTCCGGCCGCATGTTGCTGACCACGCCGCCTTCCGTTGACCCGTAGGTTTCGTGCAGCAGGCCCTGGCCGAAACGCTGCACGGAAAGCACTTTGAAGCGCGGGGAGAGAGCTGCCGCATTAGAGATAATCGTGCGTAGAGCATGGCGCTCGGCAAAACCGTTGAAACGCTCTTCGGGAAGATCGTGGATCCGCTTGAAATGGGTGGGCACCATGAACACCCCATGGATATCACCCACCTCCAGCCGGCAGATGATGGATTCACCATCGCTGCCGTCGTGAAGAATACAGGTGCCCCCATGACTGACTGCTGCGAGTGCAAAGGCAAACCCGGCTCCATGAAAAAGCGGGGCGAGTGCAAGGAAACGATCACCCGGCCCAAAGCAGTTGTATTCCACCGCCGACGCAAGGCAGACCAGCGCCCTGCTGCGGTGCGGAAGCAATACGCCCTTCGGCCGGCCCGTAGTACCGGAGGTGTAGCAGATACTAAATGCAGCGTACTCGTCTGCGTCCGGTGTAGGCTCATCCCGAGCCCGGCTGAGCAAGTCCTCGTAGTCAGCGCCGATGAGCACGCTGGGGATACCGGCTTCACTTATGCAGTTGCACAGATCCTCTAGTGTGGGGTCGACAATAGAAAGAGCTGGTCGACAATCCTCCAAAATAGCTTTGAGTTCAGCCGGGCTCAAATGCGGATTAAGTGTTGCGACCACAAGCCCCGCTTCTGCCAGCCCCGCCACAATTTCAATGTACTCCAGGCGATTGGGGCTCACCAGTGCCACCACATCGCCCGGTTTCAAACCGAAGTCATGAATGCCGACGGAGCCGATCTGAAGGATTCGGGCCGCCAGTTCCCGGTAACTCAGGGACCTTGTGCCCGCCTCAATCGCCTGTCGGTCGGGAAATCGCTGCGCCGCACTCAGTACACCTCTGGCGACCGAAAGCGGGTCCCTGGCTGTCGCCCTCAGCATCATTCAGGCCGCTTCGCCACCGGCCATTCTCTCGGCCAGGGTCGGAAAAACCCGCAATGCGTTCTCTCTTAATATCTGTTGTAAAGCCGCTGGGCGCAGTTGGTAATCTGCGACCTCTTTCATCGCACGCCGTGGATCGATCACCGGCCAATCGGTGCCAAAAAGCACCTTCGAACTGCCGTAGCTATTCATGTAGTGAACGAGCGAGCCCGGGAGATGTTTGGGCGCGTACGCGTCGATACCAACAAAGACGTTTTCATGCTTCCAGGCCATGGCGATCATCTCGTCGGCCCAGGGTGTTCCCACATGAATACCAATCAGGCGCAGTTCCGGAAAATCGATAGCAATCTGGTCGAGGAGAATAGGCCGGGCGACAGACGGCAGGCGCACATCTTTTTGATAAATCAGATTCTGTCCTACCTGCATCATGATCGGGATATCGAGCTCGCAGCACTTCGCATAAATTGGATACCACTGCGGTGCATCGGGCGGCAGGCGAAACCAGTGCGGGTAGCTGTGGGCGCCCACGAAGCCAAGCTCCTTTACTGCGTACTCCAGATCGCGAAGTTGCTCCATACCCAGCAGGGGATCTACCCCTGCCAATCCGGAATAGCGAGTCGGCATATGATCACAATAGGCGGCGACCTGCTCGTAAGGGATTTCGATGCTGTATTTCATCTGCCTGCCACCGGCGCGAACCGCGATTAGCAGAGAGTGATCAATGCCAGCTTCGTCCATGATGCCTGCATAGCGCTCGACACTCACACCACCGCGCATATCGTCGGGCATGCGAATCTGTTCCATAAAATTCTCATCAAAGCCATTCTGGCCCTTCTGGATCTCAACGGAGGTGAAGGGGTTGACGACTATGTCGATTGCACCGGGCATCGATTTGGCTCCTCTTATCGTTGTTTAACGAACCTTCCCGCATCGAAACGGAGAGATCGCAGATCGGTTGAGCGCATTGATGACACCGATGGAAACGCCGAAAAGGCCCGGGTGACTGAAACGCATCTTGAACCGTTAGGGACTTTACGCGTCCATCCAGATATGTAAACCTATTGTTCATATATGTGAATAAGAGGCGCGTTTGTGCCAGCTAAAACAGTTAAATCCGGCGCCCGGGTCGTAGAGGTTATTGAACTTTTTGGCCGAGAGCGGCGGCCGCTGTCTGCGACCGAAATCGGCGAGCGTCTTCACTACCCAAAGTCCTCCGCGAACCTGTTGCTGCGCACGCTGGTGGAATGCGGCTGGTTATCGCTGAACAGCGAGTCAATGCGATATTTCCCAACCCTGCGCGTGTCTGCGCTCGGCGACTGGCTGCCCGCCACACTCTTCGGCGGCGAAGCCGCTGATGCACTGGTAAGGGAGCTGTGGGAGGCGTCTCGGGAAACGGCCACACTGTCGATTCCCAACGGCGTGCATATGGAGTTTGTCCGCGTCCACGTGGGCACGTTCCCTATCTCCCTGAATCTGCCCGAAGGCACGCAGGTGCCTATGTTTGGTACGGCGGTCGGTACCGCTTATCTGCAATCACACACCGACGACGCGATTGAACGCTTGTACCAGCGGGCCCGTGCGGAGGTTGCATTGACCGACAAGAATCGAGATTTCAGTGCTTACCTCACTGAAATACGCCAGACCCGCAAACGCGGATATGCCGTTGCCTATGACAGGCTGATGTCTGATACGGGAGCTCTTGGCGTGGCCCTGGTTACTCAGGGTCCCGGTCTCGCCGTGGTGCTGGGCGTGGGCGGACTCAGCAGCCGTATTGCGCGCAATGAAGCGACTATTGCCAAAAAAATGCGACAGCTTGCTGAACGTGCCAGACGCCTGGGATAGCGCTAAACCTTTGCCCCTGCGTATGTTTTCAAGCTCGGGGCTGTGCTGAAAGTTTCGCTGATCAGCTGACTTCCCTGAGAAAATAATCGGCCTGACGCAGAGCCAGCGCTATGATCGTTAAAGTAGGATTTTCCGCAGTAGATGTGGGAAACAAACTACCGTCGCCGATAAAAAGATTAGTCACTTCGTGGCTTCGTCCAAAGCGGTCGGTTACACCATCCTCGGGATTGTTACTCATACGAGCGGTACCGAGATTATGCGTTGCGGCCGGGGGGATGCCGAAGCGGATATCGCTGGCGTCAAGCGATTCGTAAAGCGCTTTGCTGCTGTTGCGAAAGTGCTGACGCATCTTGTCGCAATGCTCGTGCTCATCAACGTGAACATTGGCCACCGGAAGCCCAAGCGTATCTTTTATCGCGGGATCCAGGCTAATGCGATTATCAGCTCTAGGCATTTCCTCGCCGTTCATCAACACACCAGAAAGATGGTCGTAGCTCTCCATAAAGTCTGCAAATTCCCTGCCCCACTGGCCCGGACTGATCAGCATCGCCAGTGACACGGGCGCCATACCCACCGCCTCCAGTAGATAGCCGCCGGCAAAGCCACGTCGCGGGTCGTGTCGGGCTTCGTCGAAAATCGTCCCCGGAGTAACAATACCCCGATGCATATTGACGGGGTGGGGCATACGCGCGAACGCCACGGCGTTCACATGCCGCATGTAGTGCCGACCGACATGTCCGTGTGTATTGCCAAGCCCATCCGGAAAAGCGGCGCTCCTGGACAGCAACATGAGTCTGGCGGTTTCTATGGAATTACAGGCCAGGAATACCCACCGCGTTCGCTGCCGGTGGAGTTCACCATCCGGGCCGCGGTAAACAACCGCCCTCGCCTTGCCGCGCCGGTCGACCTCAACCTCCACGGCTTGGCAGTCCGGACGCAGATCGAGGCGCCCGGTCGCCTCCGCGCGCGGGATCTCCGCAGCCAGCGCGCTCCATTTGGCATTTATCTTACAGCCCTGATTACAAAAACCCATTTGCAGGCAGCCCGGCCGCCCATCGCGCACGTCCGGGTTAATCGCTATATGGGCGTTGCTAAGCTGTTGATAGCCACAGCGCCGTGCAGCTGCACGCAGCACCTGATAGTTATTGCTGGGGCGGTGGGCGGGGATACCATGGGTTCCCGTTACGCCCAGACGGAGCTCGGCCTGGTCGTAGTAGGGCACGAGGTCTTCATAGGACAGGGGCCAGTCGACGATTGAGCTGTCGTCGATATCTCCGTACACGGATCGCGCGCGCAGTTCATGCGCTTGCGCGCGATAGGCCAGGCCATTCCAGTGTAAGGTCGACCCGCCCACCGCCTTGACGATCCAGGCCGGCATGTTGGGTGTAACTTTGGCGGCAAGGTAGCTACCCGAGGCCACCCGAGGGTCGAGCCAGCTCAGCTGGGCAAACGCCGCCAGGTCGTTCTGGTGCCAATCACTGGCTTCAACACGTGCCCCCGCTTCGAGCAGGACCACTCTTTTGCCAGCCGCAGTGAGCTTGTCTGCAATCGTCGCCCCGCCGGCACCTGAACCGACGACGACAATGGGCTCCTCATCAAGGGGAATATGCATACTAATTTGCCGGCGGCAGCCAGGTGATATCGTCGAAACCGCGCTCTAAATACCCCCCCTGCGCCAACGACGAGCCCTCGTAACCCAGCGGGCCAATGACCGCAGGATTGCTGTATAGCTGCACCAGCACATGCATGCGGAAGATCTGGAAATCGGCGGACTGCTCTATTGATTGCAGTGCATCATGGCGCTCCTCCAAAGACAGCGCCGTGAACTGACCGGCGCCGAGAGCCGCTGTAAGGCGTTGCGCCTGGGAGGCGCTGGCCGCACAGAAGGTGTCAGCGATGGCCGCATAGTGCTCGTCGGCAACGTGGTCGTGAGGGAACAACAGCCTCGCTGCAGCCGCCAGGGTTGTCGGGCTGCTCTCATGTGTTAGCGCGTGTTGCGCTCTAACAACAGCAGGAAAGGCCGTCAGCAGCGCCAGGAAATTGAAGCCGCGACGGTCCAGCTTCACGCAAAACTCCGAATCAAATCTTCTCCAGTGAAGGACTCTGCCTCCGCGCGCATATGGGCGATCATTCCCAGCACGGACTCATCGCAGGTGACGAGTTCGGTGAGCAGACCTGTTTCCGCGCGGGTATCCAGCATCGCAACCGGTGTTCCTGTTGGAAACAAGGCGTGCATTACCAGGGAGTCTCCCGCGGATCGGCGCTCCAGATAGTCGCCTATATCGTCCACCAGTAAAGCCACATGATGCGGCACTGGGAGCGAGGGCGGTGAAAAAAGCCCGGTGGGGTCTTCAATCACCTGCATCAACTCAATCATCACGTCGCCGCTGTAACCCAGGAGAATGCTGAGCTTTGGCGACGATACCTGCTGTGGATGCAGCATCTCGGTGAATTCAAAGTCATTGAATGCGAAGAAAGGGCCAGCTCCCCGGCCACTCCAGTAGCGCGCTGCCTCCTCTACATCATCGACGAGGAAAGCTGTCTGGTAGACGCACTCCAGCTTATGCAGTGCCTGCATATATTAGGCCCTCACAGGCCAGGTCCTGCGCGCTCGAGCTCCGCACATGGCACTGGCCGTCAGTTCACTCGCCCAGTCAGAGAGCGAGTTCCAATTCCACCGAGACGAAGCGCGGCTCACCGGGGTAGACCGGCGAAAAGCCCAGCCCGGAGAAGTCGAGCTGGCTGTGGAAATACTCTTCTTCAAAACAGTTCCTGCAGCGCAGCATCACAGACACCTTCTGATCTGCGCGCTCCCAGCCAACAGTGGCATTGGCGATATCGTAGGATGTCTCGGATAGGGGCGTGTTGGAAATTGCCACAAAGTGATCCCCAACCATGCTGTAGTCAAAGTTCGCTACCAGCGTTCCATTTCCACTCGTTAGCGGATAAACCGCAGAGAGACCAATTTTCCCCTGGAAGTTAGGCAGACGCTGGAGGTCGCTGCCCAGTTCCGTAGCGAGTCCCGGAGGAATGTTGCCGGCATATTCACCCTCCATTAGTGCGAAATTCGCAAACACATCGAGCCAACTGTTTACACGGTAGGTGCCCTCTGCCTCCAGACCGTAGATTTCCGCGTCGGTTGTCGCACCGGAGAATCCGCCATTGACGTTGGTAAAGGTGTTAAAGAGGTTCCCGAAGTCCGTATAGAATGCGGCCAGATTGGCTCGTACCCGGTTATCAAAGAGTTCCGCCTTCAGGCCGATCTCGTAAGAATCAACGATCTCAGCCGGGAAATCCGACAGTTCTTCGGGATTGGGAAATACCAGTCGGGCCAGCCAACCACCCGACTTGAATCCGCGAGAGTAGCTGGCATACATATTGAGATCGTCAGTGGCCGCCCAGTTCACACCCACGCGTGGGGTAAATTCCTCGAACTCCAGATCAGACGGCGTACCCAGCGCCACGACGGTGCTGGTATCAAAGGCGAGTGTGCCACCCGTCGCGTTGAAACCCGGGGGGGATGCGCCGACGATAAATTGTGTCTCAAGGGTTTTTTCTTCCGATGTGTAACGCCCACCGACGAAGATCGACACGGCCTCGTTGAGATTCCAGGTGACTTCGCCGTAGACCGCGTAACTCTCTACGTCGGTCTCCAGATACTGCTCGTTGTAAATTGTAGGGATGGTGAAGAAGTTTCCTCCCCCCACTGGAATACGCAAATTGAATTCGTTCCCCAGGAATGAGTCGCTCTGCTCCTCGAAGTAATACAGGCCAGAGCTGTAATCAAAGCGGCCGTCCATAAAGGAGCCGGTCAAGTTAAGTTCCTGACTAAACTGGTCGGAGTCGTTGTCTGTAAACAGCTCGTAAATCGGCGTCACACTATCCGAGAGGTCTAGGTTGTACTTCTGGATGGTCTCCCGTTTGGCGGTTATCGACTTCAGGGTTGTGTTCGGGCCGAGATCCCAAATGGCGGTGAAAGCAAGCCCGGAGGCCTCTCCGAGGTTGTTCTGCAGCGTATCTGAATAGATGTTATACAAACCGCTATAGGCTGGTTCCGACGGCAGCGGAGTCAGGTTCGCCGGGTACACAGAGTCGCTGTCATCCTCCATGTAGTCAGCTGTAAAAATGAAACGCAGGTCGTCCGTAGCCTGATAGAGCGCGGCAATTCGCCCACCCCAGAAGTTCATCGTATTAACGTCTTTACCCAGGGTACTGTTCTTGGAGTAGCCGTCATGCTCCTGCTTCATCAGGTTCACGCGCACCGCCAGTGTGTCGTCAATGAGCGACGTATTGAAGCTTCCGCGGGCGAAAAACTGCCCATAGTTGCCCGCACCCAGGTTGACGCGCCCGGTCGTTTCGAACTCAGGCTCTTTGGTGATAACTTTCACCGCGCCTGCGGATGAGTTCCGACCATAGAGCGTACCCTGCGGTCCCCGCAGCACCTCGATGCGCTCCAGGTCATACAGCGCAAAGTTGTTTACGCCCTGCCTGGCAATGAAGACGTCATCGACATAGACGCCTACCGCAGGGTCTACAGTGACAATGGATTCGGTGGTACCGATACCGCGGAGGAAAAAGGTGACCGCAGTGCTCTGGCCCACGTTATTTGAACCGAGCAGGCCCGGGACTTCCGTAAATATATCCTCAGTTGACAGTATCTGCCGGCGCTCAAGGCCTTCGCCATCCAGCGCGGTCACAGCAATGGGAACCTGCTGCAAGTCGCCAGATCGGCGCTGGGCAGTAACGAGCAACTCTTCCAACACCGCAGGTCCGCTTCCGCCACTCTGTGCCACCGCGCCAGCCGCCCCGGTCAGTGCCAACACCGCTGATGCAACCGCAACTACCAAACCCTGCTTGTTCATTTCCCGTCCTCCAAGTTCCTTGAGTGACACCAACCGCTGCGCTAGGTCAGTGTCGACGCTCATCTGGGTGATGCGACTACCGCCCAAAATGGCTAGTGTTCTTGTGTTTGTTAACGGACTGCGCTGGCCCCTGTAATCAAAACCGACTCTACGCCTTGATCCAGATATGTAAACCTGCGTTTCATGTATGTGAACTGCCGCTCGCATTAGCTCGTGCACTCGCCTTAGAATCAAGGGCCCAAATACGCGCAGTACAGTTGTAGCGCCGAGGATGAATATGCAGCTCGATAAAGAGAAAGCCATTCTGATTATTGTCGACATGCAGAACAGCTTCTGCAAAGCCGATGGCCTTGTCGCAGCGACAGGCCTCGATACCAGCGCTTGCCAGGCGGCCATCCCGCCCTGCCAAAGCGCGCTGGAGACCGCGCGCGCCGCCGGCGTTCCGGTTTTGTTCACGCGCTATGTGTACGAGGCAGACTACGCTGATGGAGGCGTAATGATTGAACACCTCATGCCACAACTCGCCGAGGTAAAGGCACTCCAGGTCGGCACTCCGGATGCAGATATCGTTGCTGAACTCACACCGCAGGACGGCGAGTTCATCATCGACAAGAACCGCCCCAGTGCCTTCTTCAAAACCAACCTGGACTTCCTTATTACTGACTCAGGTCGCTCCCAACTCGTCGTTTGTGGCGTCACGACCAATTGCTGTGTGGAGAGCACCGTACGCGACGCCAGCCATCGGGATCTGCAGACATTTGTCATCGAGGATGCCTGCGCCGAGCTCGACCCTGAGCGCCACGCGGTATCCCTGCGCACCATGGGCATGCTCTTTGGCGACCTGATCAGCCTGAGTTCATTCCAGCAAACGCTCTCGTGAGCAACGTCGCGCAGCCTGTAAGACCGGCTGCAGACGCCTATCCACCCTCCAGCATTGCCTGGTACTCCATCAGCATACTGCTGGTGGCCTACACAATTGCCTTCGTCGATCGAACTATCCTCGCGTTGCTGGTCGGTCCCATACAGCGAGACCTGGGTATTTCCGATACGCTGATGGGCCTGCTCCACGGCATCGCCTTTGCGCTTTTCTATTGTGCGCTTGGCATACCTATTGCGCGCCTGTCAGATCGGTACTCCCGGCGATGGATCATCCTGATCGGTATGCTTATCTGGAGTGGCATGACAGCACTGTGCGGGGTGGCACGGAATTTCTGGTATCTCTTTGCCGCTCGCGTGGGTGTCGGCATTGGCGAGGCAGCGCTGTCTCCGGCGGCTTATTCAATGATTGCCGACATGTTCCCACCGCAGCGCCTCGCGCGCGCCCTCGGTGTCTATTCGTCCGGCGTGTTCTTTGGCGCAGGCATCGCTTTCATGATTGGCGGCGCGATTATTGGTGCGCTGGAAACGACTCGCACGATCACCCTGCCCATAATCGGCGAGATCAGGTCCTGGCAGGGTGTCTTCTTTATCGTGGGCATACCCGGCGGGCTCTTCGCGCTATTGATGCTCACGGTACCTGAACCCAAAAGGATTTCTGCACCTCCATCCAGCGGTCCGGCACTGCTGCCCAGTTTGTGGGCCTACATGAGCAGTAACCGACGGGTTGTCCTGGGACATTTTCTGGGTTTTTCACTCATTGCAATTGTCTTCAACGGCTACATAGCGTGGGCCCCGACCCAACTGATCCGCGACTTCTCTGTCACTGCCGGACAGGCAGGCCAGGCCCTGGGCCTGGTGATATTCCTGTTTGGAGGCTCCGGGATCATTGTAGGGGGCGTGGTTGCCGATCGGCTCTCTCGCCGGGGTTATACCGATGCCAATATGCGCGCAGGTGTCATTGGGGCGGTGGGCCTGCTGCCCGCCTGTGTACTCGCACCGCAGATGCCCACCTTCCATTCCAGCATTGCCGTCTACGCGGCTTTCTTCTTTTTTGCCAGCTTCCCCTATGGTGCCGCCGCCGCGGCGCTCCAGCTTATGGCGCCGCATGATCTGCGCGCCCGTCTGTCAGCCATCTACTTGTTGGTGCTCAATCTTGTTGGAATAGGTCTGGGGCCGTTGTGTATTGCCGCCATAAGCGACTACCTACTCGGTGGTAAAGCCTATATAGGCAGCGCCATGAGCATCGTCGGCGCTGTCGTAGTGCCGGTGGGCGGACTGATACTGCTGTTCACACTTCCCGCATTGCGACGACTACTCAATGAGCGGGCCTGAACGCTCGTATTCCAGCAGGCGCGCTCGCCGCAAAGCGCTACCATCCCGGAACCTGGCACCCACCTGCATACTTGGGCTCCGGGGAATGGCAGACTGCGCATCCAGATAGCAACCAGCGCGCCGCAGACCACATCTTGCAAATCTTTCACCGCGCTTTTTCTCAACACACACCACAGGCAGGAGCAGCACCGCATGGCCACATCGCTTTATGATCTTTCCGTAGGCAGCTATTTACAGATTCTCGACGGGCTTAGCGCCGTGCTCGACAAAGGCAGCGCTCACTGCGCCAATGCTGCTTCGCACGAGAATGAATTACTGAGGACGCGCATCGCTGACGACATGCTGCCCCTGGCCTTCCAGTTACACATGGCGAACACGCACTCTCTCGGCAGTATCGAGGGTATCCGCGAAGGGGTATTTAACCCACCGACCAGTACACCTGATCTGGATTACGCGGGTTACAAGGCGCATATCGCCACCACCGCCGATGCACTGCGGCAGTTGGATCCGCAAGACGTCGACGATCTGGCAGGCAAAGCCGTGGTTTTCCGCATCGGCGACATTGAACTGCCGTTTACTGCCGAAAACTTTGTAATGTCCTTTTCGCTGCCGAATTTCTATTTTCACACCACGGCCGCCTACGCGATCCTGCGCGCCGCGGGTGTACCCGTAGGTAAGCGCGACTTTCTTGGGGAGATGCGGATAGGCAGCTAGCGCCCCCAAGGCTCCGATAAGGCAGAACGCGGAATCCTGGAGCGCAGAGGACGAGGTGCCGAAAACACTGGGCGTGGTGCTCGATTATCTGCAGAGTACCTACTTCCACTTCGCCTCCGCCAATATTAGCGCGGGTCAGGCCGGCGAGAAATATTACCAGTACGACTACGGATTTGGCCCCGCCCGGGCTCGCACCCAAAGACGCCTCAACAGGGCACGACTGCATGTGAAGGACGAGTTGCTGCGCGCGGGGGCGGACAGCAATGGCGATGTGCAGAGCCTATTCGCTGGGCGAGGTCTCCTGGAACACTACCTTACATAGCGCCACTGCAAGACTGCTGCCCAGACATGGCCATCTCCTATCCGATACCGCGCAACCTTCGACGAGCATTACTTTGCGCCTCGGCTGCGCTCAGGAGCGGCCAGTGATATCCATCAGGGCTTGTACACATTGCTCAGGCTGGTCCTGCTGCAGGAAGTGGCCGGCATTTTCGATAGTGCGGTGAGCGACGCCCTGACAACCCGGAACCTCCGCGAGGAACTGCCGATCTGCCCCGGCGGTCACCGGATCGTTGTCGGCAAAAGCCAGCATAAAGGGCTTGTCGAATTTGCGAAGAACTTCCCAGGCGGCCTTATTCTCCTCAACTTCTGGCTCATCGTGAAACACAGGTACAAGACTGGGGAAGCGGCGGGCACCGGTCATATAACTCTGATCTGGAAAAGGCGCGTTGTAAGCGTGTCGCTCGGCGGCCCGTGTTGAAGTGCTGGTACCAGCAAAAATACGACCTATCTCCAGATCCGGACTTTCCGCGCAGAATTTTCGCCAGTAGAGAAAGCCGGGGATACCGGATTTATCCATGAAGCGCTCACCCAGCTCCTCTACCTCGACCACCGGCAGAGTTTTGTAGGCCTCTTTCAGGGGCTCAGCATACTCAACAGGAACCATGCCCGTGGGCAGCCCGCCATTCGCCAGCACCACATTGGAAAAACGTTCGGGAAACGCCGTCACCAGGCGCAGGCCGATCAGGCTGCCCCAGTCCTGCAAGAATACCGTGATGCCGTTGAGATCCAACTGGACCAGCCAGTCACTCATCCAGGCCACGTGGCGGGCGTAGGTGTAGTCCTCCATCTGCGTCGGCTTATCGGATCGACCGAAACCTACAAGATCCGGCGCGATAACCCGGAAGCCGGCCGCCACCAGCGGGGGAATCATGTAACGGTACAGGTAGCTCCAGGCGGGCTGGCCGTGAAGTAACAACACCACATCGCCGTCGGCGGGGCCTTCGTCGAGGTAATGGATACGCAGTTGCCCCCCCTGTGTATCTTCAATCGACAGGTAGTTGGGCGCAAAGGGATAATCTTCGAGATTCTCGAAGCGCTCGTCCGGGCTACGTTTGAATTCCATGGAAGGTCTCTCTGTAGTATTGAGTGTTTAGCCACCCGGTCGAATATCCACTCTCGACCGAGCAACTACTCGGGACTCAATATAATGACACTATTGATGCCGTTATTATAGGGCCGACAGAGCATTTAGCTGAGCACAGCAGATATAGGCTTAAACAATGGCCGATCCAAACGCTCGCTCGCAATCCACTCGTTCAGCTATTGCAGTTCCAATCTTATTGACATATCTTGCGCCATATTAATTTCGACACCATAAATGCGAATATAACCCGTCGCAATAACAGACGATCTCAACTCAGAGATGGATCGCAATAGCTTGCGGTCTATTGCGCGCTTCTTCCAGCAGACTTAACAGTATTCATCAGGGCAACACCATCTCAAACGCGGCTTCCGCTTGATCCTGCAGGGCAAAAAATCGCGCCAAGTCGATCTTGCTGCCATCAACAGCCAGTTCATCCGAGAAGATCAGTTCTCTAATTGATACGCTGCCCAGCACCATATCCAGAAACAACTCATGACTGATCCTCAGCGTGGCGTTGGCATTCGAATCCGCTGGCGCCTGTCGGTGATGTAACACGGAATTCTTCAGCGTCAGCACATGATTTTCATTCAAGTCGCTAAAGGTAAAGTTGATGGTCATCTCCATTCCCTCAGCCTCCTGCGCATTCAACTGGGCCGCCATCACATCAAAGAAGTTTGATCTGGCTGCGTATTTGATCATATCCCGACCCCGCGCAAGATCTACTGCACTATGCGGCTTACCACGACGAAGCTCCTGAGCACCGGTCAAATAGATGTCACGCCAGGGGCCGGATTCAGCCTGATAGCCCAGCTGATCGTAGTTGCGAGCCAATAGCGCTTTGGCTCGAGTATTCGCAGGCTGAGCAAAAACCAGATGATTCAGCAAAGTCGCTGCCCAGCGGTATTCACCACTATCGAAGGCACTTTGTGCCAGCGCCAGCACCTGATCCGTACCACCCATAGCGCCCACATAGCGTTCTGCCGCCTGCTCGGGGGCCAGCGGGTCGAGATTGGCGGGATTACCGTCATACCAACCAAAATAGCGCTGGTACACCGCGCGCGCGTTGTGCCGCAGGGTCCCGTAATAGCCGCGGTTAGAAAAGCCCTGCTGCAGCGACTCCGGCAGCTCAATCTGTTCGGCTATCTCGCCTGGCGTATAGCCCTGGTAGGCCAGTCGCAGGGTCTGGTCGTGAATATACTTATAGGTGTCGCGCTGTACCTCGAGGAAACTGGCAATACGCTCCCGTCCCCAGATTGGCCAGTGATGACTGGCAAAATAGACATCTGCTTCGGCGAACATGTTTTTGGCTTCATCGATAAACCCGCTCCAGGCCAGGGCGTCGCGCACTTTGGCACCACGCAAAGTGTAGAGATTATGCATATTGCGTGAAACCAGTTCGGCACCGCAAAACGCTTTGTGCGCTGGCAGATAGAAGGTAAATTCCGCTGGCGCCTCGGAGCCGGAGACATTCTGGAAAACAAACTCCACCCCGTCGATAGTGAGCACCTGGCCGGTATGATCGATCGACTCGGTGGGGGCTAAAATACTGACATTGCCGTTCGAGGGGCCTTTGCCCAAACCCGAGCCCACATGTCCTCTCTCGGTTCGCGGCAGGGTGCCGCCATACATATAATCCGAGCGGCGCATCATGGTCGGTCCGGCCAACATATTTTCGCTGGTGGCCTCCTCCAGAAAGCCCTGCGGGGCAATAACCCGAACCTCAGCAATATCCGTTTGCGCGGCCTCCAATGCCCCCAGTACACCGCCGAAGTGGTCTATATGGCTATGGGTAAACAGTACGGCGCTAATGGGCTTTGCTGGCAGATGCTCAAAGGCGAAGTTTATGGCGGCAGCGGCAGTCTGGTTGTTGGTTAGGGGATCCACAACAATCCAGCCGCGCGCCCCTTCGATGAGCGACATGTTGGCCAGATCAAAGCCCCGGATTTGATAGACCCCGTCGGTCACCTTGAACAAACCGTGAATATTATTTAGTTGCGCCTGACGCCAGAGGCTGGGGTTTACTGACGCTGGCGCGTCGCCGGCTATAAAATCATAGCTAGCCGGCTCCCAGGCTACGCCACCGTTTGGGCCGGCGATCGTCAAGGCCTCCGGTCGCGCAATCAGTCCGCGCATGGCATCTTCAAAATCATCCCGATCGGCAAACGGGAGCGTCTCCAACACCTGCTTGTTTAGCGCCGTAGTGACATGAGTCGCGGGTGTGCTGCCAAAGGCATCGGCATCAGCCGCAAGTGGAAGCGGCGCCGCAACCCTATCGCAGGCGGCAAGTAGGGTGAATGCCATTGCAGGCAGGTATTTTTTACCGCTGTTGAAAATGGGCATTGCTACTTTCCTTAATATGACGGACAGGGGGCGGACCACTATCCCCGCACTCTACCGAGTCTACCGGGTCTACCGGGTCTACCGGACGTAGTCGATCATTGGACATACAGCCCGCAGCCCGAAACTTGGACTACAATGCTGCGGCGTTCGCATGACACGCGTGGGCGGGGAAAAAGCCCAACTTCATAATTTCAAAGGATCAAGAATATGCTGAGCCACATCATGATTGGTTCCAATGACATTGGCAAAACCAGAAATTTTTACAACGCAGTCCTCGGCGTACTTGGCGCTGGGGAGCCTATCGAGCATGCGAACGCAACTGGGCAAGCGCGCCTTTTCTACCTCCACGGCGGCTCCACTTTCTGCGTGAGCGAGCCGATCAATGGCGAGCCTGTGACCGTCGCCAACGGCTCAACCATCGGCTTTGCCTGCAATTCGCCCGAGCAGTTAAAGGAACTTCACGACGTCGCTATAGCCAATGGCGGTATTAGCGTGGAAGACCCGCCCGGTCCGCGCGATAGCACAACGGGAGTGATACACCTGTGCTACTTCCTGGACCCGGACGGCCACAAGATTTGCGGCATTCATCGACCCGGCTGAGCAAGAGGCGTGTAATTGGGGAAAACCACTATTTTCCCAATTACTGTCGGCAGATTGGCTGCATGGCAGTAAATCGTGGTCTGCCCTTCCGCGCTGCCTCTCGGATCAGTTTTCAATTCGGCGTGTAAATATACTCATCACCCTCTACAAAGCTTTCCGCCAGTGTCTTATCAATCATTACCGGCATTTGGGTGGTCGGTGCGTAGAGCGGCCCCCTGGAATCCGCCTGGTGGGCGGCCAGCAATGCGCGTAGCTCTGCTACCTTATCGGTACGGCTGGCCGCCAGATTGCTTTGCTCGGTAGGGTCTTCCGCTAGGTTATGAAGCCACTCTTGCAGGCCGTCCGTAGGCCGGTCATTGACCTGTAGCTTCCAATCACCATGGCGCACTACCTGGTAGTGCCCATTCTGCCAGTACAGGGTTTCGCGGCTCCAGCTCTCAGCACCCTCGCTGGCAGCGAGCGACAACAGATCAAGGCCATCAATCTCTACGCCCGCGGGCGGTGCCGCGCGAGCAGCCGCGGCCAGGGTCGGCATCATATCGATATGCGCAACGGGATTATCCACGGTGGTACCGGGCGCAATCTTCGCCGGCCATTTAACAAACATCGGCACCCGCAGACCGCCTTCAAACATGGTGATTTTCCAGCCGCGATAGGGGCTGTTCACATCATCAATACCGATGTATCCAGGGCCGCCGTTATCGCTGGTAAACACCACCATCGTGTTGTCTGCCAGTCCCTCAGACTCAAGGGTATCCATAATGCGCGCTACACTGCGATCCAGGGCGCGAACCATGGCTGCGTATACGCGCTTGCGATGGGGCTTGATATCGCCCACTGCTGCATAGTCTTCGCGGGTTGCCTGCAGCGGTGTATGGGTGCCCCAATGGGCCAAATAGAGGAAGAACGGTCGATTCTTGTTGGCCTTGATCACTCTGATCGATTCATCGGTCCAGTAATCAGTCAGGTAAGCACCGGGCTTGAATCTGTCCTGATCGCCGGAGTTGAAGGAGTTGGCATAATTAAGTGCAGACCAGAGGAATTTGTCGATGGGATCGAAAGACAGCTTGGCATTGACCACATTGGGGTCGTCTTCAGGAAGATAAAGCCCGCTGGCCATTAGCAGGCTATCGTCGAAACCCTGCTGATGTGGTGCCATGCCGTTGTCGCGACCCAGATGCCACTTGCCGATATGGGCCGTGTAATAGCCCTTGCCTTTTAGCACCTCCGCGATGGTGACCTCCGAAGCGGGAAGACCTTTTAGCTCATAAGGTGGCTGCCCCGCCTCCAGAGCCTCATCGTAAAAACCCGGTGGCAGGTTGTTATCCATACCCGCAGACAAGCGCGAGACCATCTTCCCCATGCCGTCAGGTATGGGTGTGAACTCGAATCCCGTGCGCGTGGGATAGCGCCCGGTCATCATCATGCCGCGCGACGGTGCGCAGGTACTGGCGCCAGAATAGGACTGTGTGAACACCGCGCCTTCGGCAGCCAGTCGATCAATACCGGGCGTCTTTATGCGGCCGCCGTCAACACCACCCCCAAAGGTGGAGATGTCGTTATAGCCCAAATCGTCGGCGACAATCAGAATGATGTTGGGTGGCTGCTCGCCTTCGGACAGCGCCCGCTCCGCAGGCCCCCGCTGCCAAGGAATCTCCCGGTTTTCCGCAACCTCATATTTCACCGCGGTTTTGTACTTGATCACCGCCAGCAGGATATCGCTGCGTTTAAGCCAGGCGATCGTTCCGCCTGCCAGTACCAGTACCAGCAGTGTTAGCAAGACCTTTTTCATCGATTTAAGCTCCATCCGATCATTCCGGGGGACCAACCACTATCTCTCCATAGATGGAGGCCTTCCCCAGTTTCCTCACTTATCGTCTGCCCCCGGCTTTGGGTGGCAATGTCGCCCTCAGCCCTGCAACTGTCGAATGGTCAGCTTGGCCAACTGCGACATATGCACTTCATCGGGACCATCAGCGATACGACAAAAACGTGCGTGGGTGAATACGTCGGGAATCATGGTGTCCTCACAGACGCCCATCCCACCAAATACCTGCATCGCCCGATCAGCCACATTCTGCGCCATCTGTGGCCCGACAATTTTCACCATAGAAATGTAGGGCAAGGCGGCTTTCATACCCTGCTTGTCCATGACCTCCGCGGCCTGAAGCACCAGCAGTCGCGCCTGCTCAATATCGCAGCGACAGCGGGCTATCTCGTGCTGAACACTGGTTTTCTTGCTCAGCTTTTCGCCAAAGGCCACACGCTCTTCTGCGCGCGCGCACATCAACTCCAGACAGCGCTGCGCGGCGCCCACCAAGGTCATCGCATACTGGAAACGACCGGGGCCGAGCCGGCCCTGGGCAATCTCAAAGCCACAGCCCTCACCCTTGAGCATATTGCTGACCGGTACGCGGACGTTCTCGAACAGGAACTCCGCTTCGCCGCCAGGCGAGTGGAAATTATCGAATACGCGCAGGGGGCGCACCAGGGTGATCCCCGGCGTGTCGCGGGGCACCAGGATGGTCGAGTGCTGGCGGTGGCGCTCCGCCTCCGGGTTCGACAGTCCCATCACCAGCATGATTTTGCAGCGCTCGCCCACGGCGTTGGTGGTCCACCACTTGCGGCCGTTGAGCACGTAGTCATCGCCCTCCCGCTTGATTTCCAACTCCATGTTAGTGGCGTCGGAAGAAGCCACCTGGGGCTCGGTCATGGCATAAGCCGAGCGAATCTCGCCGGCCAACAAAGGCTCCAGCCATTGCTCCTGCTGTTGGGGCGTGCCGTACTTGGCCAGCACTTCCATATTGCCGCGATCCGGCGCGTTACAGTTGAACACCCCCTGCGCCCACATTACCTTGCTCATGGTTTCAAACAGCGGGGCAATTTCGGCATTGGTTAGTCCCGGGCTCCAGGGCTGGTACTCATGGGGTAGGAACAGGTTCCACAGGCCCGCCTCTTTTGCCTTTAGCCGAAGATCGTCATACCACGGAGGCACCTGCCAAAGGTTGTCCTGGTCGAGCGTAAACGCATTCCAGTCCTGCTCGCGCGGATAGATATGTTCCCGCATGAACGCTTCAAGCCTGGCGTTTAAAACCTGCACTTTCTCACTGACTTCAAAACCCATTTCGTTTTCCCCATCGTTTTCTGTAATTGATGCTTCTAGTATCTGAACGCAAGGCGCTCTGCATGAAGAAGCGCCTCAGTCCTGGCAGACTTCCAGGTTGTCGGCCCTAGCCAGGCGCCGATCCAGCGCTATCGAAAGAATCCCGGACAGTCCGCAGGCGTCCAGCATCTGTTTCACTGACGCCTGCTCAACCGCCGAGAGGCTCGCGTAAATCGCCTGCACACGCTGCAGTAGGTAGAAGCGGTAGGGTTGGGCCAGTACGCGCAGTACTGCCAGCAAGGTTTCCGGCACCTCGTCATCGGCCAGGAAATCCGTGCCCGCCGCGAAATATTCCGGTGCATCCTGGTCGGGGCGGTTCATCCGTTCAACCCAGCGGTAAACACGTGTCGCATGCTGCTACATCAGCCGCGCCGGATAGGGGTCTCTTCCCAGGTGCGCATACATGGGCGCCAGCAGACCGAAGTCACCGATACTGGGCCGCCAGCCCAGCAGGTAGGGATACTGCCCAAAGTGGGCATTGAGCGCGTCGAGATATTCCAGGTACAGCTCTTCTACCAGTTCCCGCGACTGCTCGGAGACGCCAAACAACAGGGCCACATGGCGCATTCGGCCCATCATGTGCTCGGTTTTATCCTTCCGCTGCGGCGTGTCGCGCTGGAAATAAAGAAAGTGGTAATGGATAAAATCAAGATTGTCCTCCGGGAAGTTCCAGCGGTAGTGCATGGCCGGACGCAACAGTCCGTCAGTGCCGATCACGTCAAACAGCGCACTGACGATCTGCTGGCGCGGCCCTGGGGGCCGACTGGGACGACCATTGGCGGCTTCGAAGTGCTCTATGATCGCAGCTCCGTCGCGAATAACTTCTCCCTGCGGGGCAAGCAGCGTTGGGATGGTCGCCAGCTTTCCCTTGCGCAGAACGTCGGCCTTGAAACTCTCATGCCCGGCGGACAACTCCTGAAACGGAATACCCTGTTTGATCAGGTAGGCGCGCGCCCGCGGCCTCGTTGACCAACTGCTAGTAACCAGCAGTACCGCTGAGCAGATTTTCGACCGATATGCGCTCGTTCTTAGCGTGAAACCCGGCGATATCCTCGGATGTAATCTTCATTAGACTGATACGGTATGCATCGTCAGACGACTTCTCCATAATGCTTCATTTATTATGGCATTAATTCTGCCATATTTGCTACCATGGTGTCAGGCAGTAAAAACCGTCCCTTCGGAGTAATAAAAATGAAGAAGCCTCTGGTGATATTCGGCTCCATCGCCCTAATCGCCGCACTCGCATACAGCCAGCGTGTAAGCATAGTTACCCGCGTGATGGAAAAGGGTCTAGAGGTACGCATGGGTGCGGATACGGTCGACGACTTGCCCGATGGGCTGCACGTCGGCTTGTGCGGCGCAGGCGGCCCCATGCCCGCCCCCAATGCCTCCGGACCCTGTGTTGTAGTGGTTGCCGGGAAGCGCTTTTTTATTGTGGATGCAGGCAGTGACGCCATTCGCAACGTGGCGCGCATGGGCTTTCAGCCGGGAACCCTACAGGGCGTATTCCTCACCCACTTCCATTCGGATCACCTCGACGGTCTGGGTGAAGCCGGTACTATCCGCTGGGCCGCAGGCGACAATAGCTCCCCGCTCCCGGTATACGGCCCCGAAGGTGTGCAGCGAGTTGTGCAAGGATTCAATCTGGCCTATTCGCAAGACTTCAGCTACCGCCATGAGCATCATGGAGATAGCGTCGCCCCCTTGAGCGGCGCCGGTCTCAAGGCCGTGCCATTCGACCAGCCCCCTATGGGAGAGCTGACAGCGGTGCTATCCGAGGGCGGACTGACCGTAGAGGCATTGGCGGTGGACCACTCCCCAATCGATCCAGCGGTGGGCTACCGCTTTAGCTACAAGGGTCGCTCGGTGCTGATCACCGGCGATACAGTGAAACTCGCCAATATCGAGAAGTTCGCCGAGGGGGTCGATATCCTGGTACACGAAGCGCTGTCCCCGAAACTGGTGGGTATGATGAACGACGCCGCGAAAAATAGCGGCAACCAGATTATGGCCAAGATCACCCATGACATCCTGGACTATCACACAAGCCCGGTGGAGGCCGCTGAGACAGCCCGCGACGCGGGGGTTGGCCACCTGCTCTACTACCATATTGTGCCGCCGCTGATATTCCCCGGCCAGGAGTTGCTGTATCTGGACGGCGCCCAGGACATCTTTCCGGACTATACCCTCGGGGAAGACGGCGTTTTGTTCTCGCTCCCAGCCGGCTCCGAGGACATCCTGAAGATCAGTGACGGACTGTAGGTTCATCGGCCAGATCCTGGCGAAGCCACCCCGAACGAACATGACCCACTCTACCGCAACGACTTCATGGAACGGAGGGACCTCGGATGCGCAAAAACGTTTCCGCAGAAACGCGTTGAAGGCATAAAAGGCACAAAGAACGAAGGCGAATCGATATAAGCCACCGCTGAGTAGCGCCTGCACAATTAACAGGCCGTTTATGCGCCCTATACTTCTCACGCGGGAGTCGGACGAGTACATCGAGCGCCATATCGACAACATGGTGATCTATAGATATAGACAGCGGATCACAGCAGACTGCGAGAAGTATGAACTGCGCAAATTTGATACCTCCGCCGATTTTTTTGCTGCGATCGATCAGGCTAAGTAGTACCTGCTGGGCGGCGAATGAATGCTCACGTATCGCTGTGAGGCCGAGTTGGCGGAGAGCAGTCATCCATGAACGTATTTTTTGATCTGGACGGGACCTTGACGGACCCGGCAGAGGGTATCGTTTCCTGTATTCAGCATGCGCTCGCGTCCCTGCACATCGATATCGATGAAAGAGAGGATCTGGAGTCGTTTATCGGGCCGCCACTGCAACAGACGCTTCGCTACCTGTGTGGGAGCGACGAGCTGGCGGAGCGCGCGGTTGGCCTCTACCGGGAGCGATTCGCCCGCGTCGGGCTCTACGAAAATCGTCTCCACGAGGGAATTCGGGAATGCCTCGAGGGCCTGGTGAGCGCGGGCCGGTGCTGCTACGTGGTTACGTCAAAGCCCACGGGATTCTCAAAACGCATCGTCGAACACTTCGAGATCCACCCTTATTTCAAAGCGGTATATGGCAGCAACCTCGATGGAACACTTGGTGATAAGGCCGACCTGCTGGCACACGTGCTCCGGGAAGAGAAGATTGAACCCGCTGAGGCTGTGATGATCGGCGATCGGAAGTTTGATATTGCCGGGGCAAGGCATCATGGCATGCGGTCGATCGGCGTTCTTTGGGGGTATGGATCAGAGCGGGAGCTGCAGGAGGCGGGAGCAGATTCTATCTGTGATAATCCCGAACGTCTGATCGATCATATACTTCAATAGGGGGTTCTGACGATTGGCGACGAGCGTTTTCGGCAGGGGCGAGGTCCTGACTCGGGCGTGACCCGGCCAGGCATTCAGATCCCGACGCGACCGGCGGTCGGTCTTTCTCGAGGAGGCGTCGTATGCATGATCATCCGGTAGTTTCTACCCGGGAATGGATAGCGGCCCGCAAGGCCTTACTCGACAAAGAGAAGGAGCTGACCCGTCTGCGCGATGAGTTATCCAGTCTGCGGCGCGAGCTGCCCTGGACAAGGGCGACAAAGTCTTCCGAGTTTCGTGGAACCGAGGGTTCACGGACTCTGGCCGATCTCTTCGGCTCGAGCAGGCAACTGATCGTCTACCACTTCATGTACGGCCCGGATTGGGAAACAGGCTGTCCGAGCTGTTCCTTCTGGGCCGAAAATTACCAGGGAACGACGATTCACCTGGCCAATCGCGATGCGGGGCTGGTGGTCATTTCACGCGCAGCCTTCGAGAAGCTGGCGGCGTACCGGGAACGCATGGGTTGGACGTTTCCCTGGCATTCGTCCCATGGCAGTGACTTCAACTTCGATTTTCAGGTTTCCTATCTGCCGGAGCAGATTGAATCCGGTGAAGCTGAGCACAACTATGTCCCTGGGAAGGTCATTGACGAACTGCCCGGCGTCAGCGTGTTCTTCAGAGATGAGGATGATACGGTCTACCACACCTATTCAATGTACCGGCGAGGCCTGGATATGCTTAACGGCGCCTATCACCACATGGATCTCCTGCCCCTGGGCCGCGATGAGGAGGGTCTGCCCTGGCCCATGGCCCGGCTGCGCCGGCGCGACCAGTACACGGACTAGGGGCCGACTCCGTGCCTCCTATCAACCCGCTTTCGATGCCTCTGGTGCGCCAGCTGTCGCCAGAGGACACGGACGGCTACGGCGCGATGTGGGCCGATGCCGTTGAGAATCACCCCACCTTTTTCAGGTCCACTTTGAGCGATGATCCCTCGGGTCGGATACCGACGCGATTCCGGGTGGACAGCTTTACCCTGGGTGCTTTTGACGGAGAGGCGCTGATCGGTATTCTCAGTCTCGATCGGGATACGCGGATAAAGCTGTGCCACAAAGCCTTCATTTCCAGGATGTTTGTTAAGCCCGGGTGTGCGGGAAAAGGCGTCGGGCGCTTGTTACTGCGTGAGGCCGTCAGGCAGGCCGGGGATGTCGTTGAGCTAAGGCAGCTTTATCTGACCGTACTGGATACCAATAATCTTGCAAAGTCCCTGTACCTGTCCGAGGGATTTGAAAAATTTTCCCATGAACCACAGGCTGTCTTTATTGAAGGGCACTATGTCGACGAGTGTCAGATGATGCTGATTCTGGGAGGTGGCGATTGATGGCAGTCAGCTGTTCCGTTGCGCACCTTGGGCACGCGATACGCGAGGCACCTTGCTTCGGCGACTATGGGCCGCGCTTCTCGTACATTGCCACGAAGAAATGACTACGCTCGCCGGCTTCCTTCCGGCGCTTTATGACGCTGAAACCGCGGCGCAATTGTGAGGCAGCTGTGATGCATCAATCGATTAACTTCCAGGAAAAATTCGCCCGCATTCCCGATCAGTGGTCGCCGCGGGTGATTGCGGAGATGAACGACTATCAGTTCAAACTGGTAAAGCTCGAGGGAGCGTTTGTCTGGCACAGTCACGCCGATACGGATGAAACCTTTATCGTCGTGGAAGGAGAACTGGTCATCGAGTTCCGGGACGGCGAAGTGGTTCTGGAGACGGGTGAAATGATCGTTGTGCCAAGGGGCGTAGAGCACCGGCCCCGAGCCTCATCGGAATGCAAAGTGATGCTGGTGGAACCGCGGGGAGTTGTGAATACCGGGGACGGGGGCGGTGAACGTACTGCTCGTAACGACGTCTGGATCTGATATACCCATCCCGCTGCTCACAGACTGCGGCAGTGGCGGAGGTGGGTCCTCGCTCCCGGCCGATGCGCCGAGCACCAGAACCTGCAGCTACCGTGTGCCGGTAACGCTTGAAGACGGCTTTTGCTGCTCTGTCGCGGCAACACCGTTTCGAATAATCCAGGACATCAGGGCCGACTAATGCACGAGGGAACCGGTGGTAGAATCCTGAGCACAGATTTCTGGAGATACCCTGGATGTGGGAGATACGGCCGCTTGCAGGCGCCCTGGGCGCCGAGATAGGCAATGCAGAGCTGGGAGCAACACTGTCAGAACAGGAAGTAGCGCATCTCCGCGCACTGCTCAATGAACACCAGGTCATCTTCTTCAGGGACCAGGACATCGGCCCGGCAGCGCAGAGGGCCCTGGCGCTTTGCTTCGGGCCGTTACAGACCCACCCCGCCTACGAGACTGTTGCCGGCTTTCCGGAAATCACGATTCTCGAAAGCACGCCCGACAATCCCAGCAAGATCGAGGCTTGGCACTCGGACATGACGTTTCGGGAGCACCCGCCCATGGGGACGGTGCTGAAGTCTGTGATCACCCCGCCCAGGGGTGGGGACACCATGTGGGCGAGCATGACGGCTGCCTATGACGCTCTGTCAGCATCCATGCAGGGGTTCCTCGAGAATCTGATCGCAGTGCATGATTTCTCCTGGGGTTTCAAGGAGAGTCTTGCGGAGACCGGCGGTCGCGAGCGCCTCGCCGAGGCGATTTCAGCTAACCCACCCGTTCGACACCCGGTGATTCGCTCCCATCCCGAGACGGGCAAGAAGGTCATTTTTGTCAACACGCTGTTCACCACACATATCGAGGACCTGACTCGCGAAGAGAGCGGCGCGGTTCTGGATTTCCTCTTTGAACACGTGAAGACCCCGGAGTTTAGCGTCCGGTTCAGCTGGAAGCCGGGCAGTATCGCCATCTGGGACAATCGAAGCACCCAGCACAGACCGGTGAATGACTACTTCCCTGCCCATCGGCGCATGGAGCGCATCACTATCGATGGTGATAGACCGTATTGATATGGGGCAGCTACTGTCTGCGGACACTTCGCCGAACTGCGCCAGGACATTGATGAAGAGCCAGTCATCACTGCATTTTTTATGTCAGTCATAAGCGTATCGCGTGCGCGAGTGGCGTGTTCAATGTCTCGAGTGCGTAGGGCAGATAACAACTACCGCGTGGAATGACCTAACTGATGAGGCCTGGATTGCTGATAGTTGCGGGGGTACTCAGTTTTTTGGCGGCGGCCTTGCATACCGGCGTCATTCCTGGTGCTCCGAGCTGGTACCGCTTTTTTGGGACCTGGCGGACGCTGTAGAAGGGTACCGCCATTCGCAAGCGCGGCTTCGCGGATGTCGTATACCGCTTCGGGGGCAATTGCTTTGCCTGCCGTATCAAGGCGGAGCCCAAGTGGGATATGATCTGCGAAATGGGCCACAGACGTGACCCCATTCCCCTGGCCAGCGATTTATTGTTACGGCTACAGAAAACCGACCCCCGCTGTACAGACAATCCCGCCCTGAGCGCCGAGGAAACAGGCAAGCTCAAAGCATTGCAGCAGGCCATGCAGGCACAGAACCAAGGAGAGAACATCATGACCACAGGCAAACAGCTTTTCAGCACTCTGACCGATGGCAAGCTCACCGTGGAAGTCGCGGAAACCGAGTTCGCGGATCCCAAGGGTAATCAGATTCTGGTCAAGATGGAGGCGGCCCCGATCAACCCATCGGACCTTGCCATTCTCACCAGCGCCGCAGATCTTGAGAACGCGGAATACTCCGACGGCAAATTCGTGGCCGACATGCCGGAACCGTTCAACAGCGCACAAAAGGGCCGCCACGGGATGCGTCTGCCGGTGGGCAATGAGGGTGCGGGCACCGTGATAGCTGCAGGTGAGAGTGAATCTGCGCGGGCGTTGATCGGGCAGCGAGTCGCCTGTGTGCCCGGCAATGCCTACTCGCAGTATTGCCTGGCCGATGCGGGAATGAGTCTGCCGCTGGGAGATATCTCCTCAGAAGCTGGCGCCTCGGCCTTCGTTAATCCAATGACCGCGCTGGGATTCGTAGAGACTGCGAAGATGGAGGGGCAGGGCGCGATCATTCATACGGCGGCGGCCTCCAACCTCGGGCAGATGCTGATCAAGATCTGCCAGGAGGACGACATTTCGCTGGTCAATATCGTCCGCAAGGCCGAGCACGTCGATCTGCTCAGGGGCCTGGGTGCGAAGCATATCGTCAACTCCTCCGATGATGACTTTATGCATCAACTGCGCGCCGCTATCGATGCTACCGATGCCTATCTCGGATTTGACCCGATTGGCGGCGGACACTCCGTGGATAGCTGCTTCAAGGCGATGGAACAGGTCGCAGCGGGCAAGATGACCGAGTTTTCCCGCTATGGCTCAGAGCAGGCGAAGAAGATGTACATCTACGGCCGCCTCGATTTCGGGTCGACGATCCTGACGCCCGCCTACGGCTTTGGCTGGACCCTGTCGGGCTGGCTGCTGACGCCTTTCCTGCAGACGGCGGGCATGGAAACCATGGTGCGGATGCGCCAGCGTGTACTGGCAGGACTGACTTCTACCTTTGCCAGTTCCTACAAGAGCAGGGTCACGCTTGAGGAAATGCTGACCAAGGAAGCTGCCATGGATTACCGCGCCATGAAGACGGGCGAGAAGTACCTGGTTACGCCGCACGCCTGATTCTCCGGTTCTACCAGTCCTGATCCAGGTTCAAACCCGGATTCACGATTGAACGCAGATAAAGCCCGGGCCCAGTGCCTGGGCTTTTTATTATGCGGACTTGCTCGGTACCTTGGATGCCGATCATCATCGAATACACGGCATTTGGCGGTGCGCCAGCAACGGCGGGAGGGCTCACCTCCCAGTCACCAGCTGGGCATTTCGCGAATGTCTCACGCTCAGTTATAGGAATGACTGAGGAAGTCTTTAATCAACAGACCGTTTGTAGGTCCTATAGTTATTTCTATTGCCGGGCGGCCAACTGACGCTGAATTTCCCGGGCGAACAACCACAAGCGGTCCTGCCCCCAAAGCGAGAGGATGGAATTGCCATGCTCATCGAGCAATCTGAAGCTGGGCACACCCCAGAGGCCAGCCTCGTACATCGCCAGCCGATTATCCTCCAGCAGATCTTCCCAGCCCGGCGCCCCTATGCGCTGCTCGGCCTCCTTCAAGTCCAGGCCAGCCGCTTGAACCACCGTTTTCAGGCCACGGTTATTATTGGTGTTAATGCCTCTGGCAAAGGCCGCACTGAGAAAAGCAGAAAGCAACTCCACGCCCCGGCCCTGCTCACAGGCCCATGGATATAGGGAGTAGCAGCGCCGGACCGGCTCCCCAATGGGGTCATAGAAGTTGCCGTAGGGCACTCCCGCCTCGCGCGCTTCGCGTACGGCGTCAGAGAAGATGTACATGCCCTTCTCCCTCGTGGCCGGTACACCGCGCATTACCATAGGGAGTACCGGGCGCACGACCAGCTTCACCCCGGTCTCAGCGGCCAGATTCACGGCCCGATCGAAAGCGACAGCGGTATAGGGGCTGCGCAGCGAGGGATACATCTCAAGGGTGAGACTGCCATTATCTTTGAGTTCGCCGGGCTCAACCGCAGGCCTGGGCATTAGCATCGGCTGCCCTTGCTCACGATCTGCGCCGAGATCCGCCAGGCGTTTTTCGAGGTGATAGAGCCGGTCTACCCCCCAGTACCATTCCTGTCCGTAGTAGAACATGGCGCCGGAGTAGTGCTTGAGTTCGCTGCGCCGCGCAGTACCGGCGTTCAAGCGTTCCTCGAGCTCGACATCGTTGGCACAGCCAAGGCTCTCAGACAGCGCCTGCAACCGGGCCTCGTCGCCGGACCAGAACGCGTCTCCCACCTGTGCCGCGTACTCAATGAATTGTGGTGAATCCAACCCGGCAAGAATCGCAGATGCCAGCTTGAGCAGCGCCTGATCAGGTGCGTTTTCACACTGCGGAAAACTCAGGCCATAATCTTCCGCGACATGAAAAGAATCGTAACGGGAAAGACCCAGAAGAAGCTCCGGTTCCGCCGAGTTATCGCCCTGCGGCCCCTGCACAAGGTGGCACACCAGCTCAATGTCATAGCGTTTCGCGAAAGCCTGTAACACCTGCGCAGCCAGATGACTGTAACCGTCCTCCACATGGTGGAAGTATTCGACGACGTGCGCCTGCGCAGATTTATGCCGCGCCCTCTCCACCCTGGCGCGGCGCTTGCTGACCCCCGCATCGCCGCAGACGCGCTTCACTATCCTGGAGGTCAACCAGCGCAACGGCGGACTCGGATCCATGGTCGCGACGCCGCCCTGCTCTTGAAATTGTTCAGCCATGCGAGCCCCCTCCGGGTGCAGTTGGGGGGTACTACTCAATCAATTCGTTCATCAGCTCAACCAGAGTCCTAGTCGCCGATTTCTTGCTCAAACCCTGGTGATAACGTAGCCGGTGCCACATTTCGAAGGAAGCGATCGCATCTACAGCCTCGCGTTTGTTGCGCGATAACTTCTTAATCTCGGGCAACCATTGATCAAGATCCTTGCGCAGCCCGCGCTGGTAGCGGGCATAGTTCTTCCTGAGTACCGCAGAGCGCCACAACTGTGCAGAGGTAGATAAGACCGTATTAGTCTCTGCCTCGTAGCCATCCGCACGACGCTCGAGCGCGTGCAGAATACGCTCTTCCAGTGTCCCCTCTCGGTCACCGCCGAGAAAACGCGCCTCGTATTTATCACGGCCCTGTTCATCGACGGCGGCGAACAGGGTGTCCATGTCGGCGAAGTGCCTGAAAAAGGAACGAATCCCAACCCCCGCCCGTTCTGCAATCGCCTGTGCAGTCGGTATCAGATTACCCTCATTCGTAAGGTCCTCTGTGGCGGCAATAATCGCCTGGCGACTGCGCTCGCTGCGCAAGCGGCGCCCATCAACGACTTCGCCCTCGGATGTTTCTGGCATCATTTCCTGGAGACCTCTAGCTGATCAGCTCAATATACTGGCACTACTTATGCAATATAATGCCACAAGCCAGACGCAATGACTAATCCAAGCTTACAGGCCGATTGGCTCTACCCCAGTAAGCGGACCTCTTGCTACGGGTGCATAGCCCTTGCGATCCGGACGTTTAGGTGCCCGTACCGTGGACACATCCACCGGCTCCGAGCAGTGGGAACAACTCAGCACCGGCTGCATGTCGTGATCACAAAGCGTTTGGCGCCTCTCTACATCGTGGTGTCAGGGCCAACAGCAACCCACTCAATTACAGGGGTTTCACTTTGCAGAAGCCCTATTGGGCGAGCAACTCTATCCAATGCTTAACCGGAACCGTCGATTTGGAGCCCAGGTGTAGCTGACAGCCCACATTGGCCGTCACGATCTGTTCAGGACTTCCGACCATCAATGCATCGAGTTTATTATCCAGCAGCTTCTGACTGGTGCCCGCTTGTAAAATCGAATACGTGCCGGCGGATCCGCAACACAGATGAGCGTCTTTGGTCTGCGTCAAAGGCACGCCTATCTGCTGCAGCAACTGCTCAACCTTGCCACTCAACTGCAAGCCATGCTGCAAAGTGCAGGGGCAATGAAAGGCGGTTTTTTCCGTGCGATTGACCAACTTGAGCGGGCTCAGATCTTCTTTTAACAGCACTTCGCTGATGTCGCAGCACAGCTCTGAAACACGGGCCGCCTTTGCGGCGTAACGAGTATCACTCGCGAGCTTTTCACCATATTCCTGCACCATCAGGCCGCAGCCCGACGCCAGGATTACGATGGCTTCCACACCGGCTTCGATTGCTGGCCACCAGGCATCTATGTTTTTGCGCATGGCATCAAGGCCGTCCGCATGCGCGGCCAGGTGGTAATCAACTGCACCACAACAGCCGGCCTGCGGCTCTTCCAGCAGCGTAATCCCCAGTCTACTCAGAACATTTGCTGCCGCGGCATTGGTGTTGGGTGTTGCCACAGATTGCGCACAGCCCCGAAGTGCCAGCATTTGCCGGGGATGGCTATCTGCCGGCCAGGGGCTTACCTGTTGTTTTGGCGGCACCTTGGCCTTCAATGCGCCAGGCAGTAAGGGACGAAAGAGCTGTCCGATGCGTAGCAGGGGGCCGAAGCGTCTTGGGTAGGGGAGAATTTTTCGCAGCAACCATCGTGTCGAAGTTTGTACAGCGCTACGCGAGACTCGCTGCTCGACCATATGGCGGCCAATATCGATCAGACGACCGTACTCAACTCCGGATGGGCAGGTTGTTTCGCAACTACGGCAGCTCAGGCAGCGATCCAGATGCAGTTGGGTTTTTCCGCTGACCTCATTGGTTTCCAGTAGTTGCTTGACCAGGTAGATACGTCCACGCGGGCCGTCCCGCTCGTCGTTGAAATGCTGATAGGTAGGGCAAGTTGCGGTGCAAAAACCGCAGTGCACGCACGCCTTGATAATGTCTTTGGCCTGAAGAGCATCAGGCAGCTCACAAAGCTGCGGATGAAGTTCCGTATGCATTGGCTTCCTACTCCGGCGTGTATCTACAGCCAGCCATAAAGCCTGCCTGGATTGAAGATGCCCTGGGGATCGAATGCGTTTTTTACATTTTGATGAATCCGCTTGAGCGCATCGTTGCTGACAAAACACAGCTCCCCGTCACGATCACCGCCTGCGTAGAGCTGCACCTCACCACCCGCGCTACGCGCCAGTTCCCGCATTTGTTGTGAATCGAAACGGCCCTTTAGCCAGCGTTGCGCGCCTGACCAGTTAAAAGCCCAGGGCTCACCACCAAGAAAATGTGCTGCATTGGACTTGACCGAGAAGCGCCAAAGCGGTTCATCGGAACTTCGCTGTTGATAAAAATCCAGTTGATGCTCGCGCAAGTCGTGCCAGAAAGTATCTGCGAGTTTGGGCTCGAGACGCTGCATCTGTATCTCTTTCTGCCACTGTTGTATCGTAGCTCTGACTGCACTGTGAGCGCCTTGCAGACGAAGGTACAGTTTTCCATCGACCCAGCCGGCCCCGCTTAACGGTTTTACGCTTCGCCCGAGCCGATTCATTTCCCGCAGCGCCTGTTCGGCCGGGAGCTCTTTTGTCAGCGTTGTGCTGGCTGCAGGCGCGGGTAATACCTTGAAACTGACTTCCGTGATCACGCCAAGCGTACCCATAGCGCCCGCCTGTAAACGTGATACGTCATAGCCCGCCACGTTCTTCAATACCTGGCCGCCAAACTGCAAATGCTCGCCTTTGCCATTGATCAATTTTATTCCCAGCACATGATCTCTGAGTGAACCCGACCAGGGTCTGGCATTGCCCGACTGATTGCTTGCCAGGGAGCCGCCAATGGTGGCCGCACCGTTGTAGCGGCGCGGGTCGCAGGCCAGTATCTGATTGTGTTCGCCCAGCACTTCGTCTATCTCTGCGAGTGTAGTACCCGCGCGCGCTGTGACTATGAGTTCAACGGGTTCGTACTGCACTACGCCCGTGTGTGAGGACAGGGAGATGGTCTCGCCTTCTTCTATCTGCTCACGCCCGAGCTGTGACTTGGTGTTATTCCCCTCGATACGCAGTAATGTCCCACTGCCGAGAGCTGCATTAACCTGCTCAACAAGCTGTGCGCTGATATCAGTCATGTCCGCGCCCCGGCAGTGCCCGGTACTCCTGGCAGCGTTTAAGTGTGGGAACGCCTTTGCCGGGGTTCAGAGTGAGGCTCGGATCAAACGCGGCTTTGACGGCGTGGAACTGCCTTATCTCCTGATCGGTAAATTGAACGGCCATCTGGTGGATCTTCTCTAGGCCCACACCGTGCTCCCCGGTAATACACCCACCGACGGCTACGCAGAGCTCAAGTATGCGAGCACCGAATTCTTCGGCTCTCTCAAATTCACCTTCAACACTACTATCAAAAAGGATCAACGGGTGCAGGTTGCCATCACCCGCATGAAATACATTGGCTACGCGCAAACCGTAATCATGGGCAAGACGATCCATTTCCGATAACACATGCGCGAGTTGCCCTCGGGGTATGGTGCCGTCCATGCAGTAATAGTCGGGGGAAATCCGACCCATAGCGGGAAAGGCAGATTTACGTCCCTTCCAGAGCAGCATTCGCTCAGCCTCGTCCTGGGAAACACGCACACTGCTAGCGCCGAGCTCCCTAAACAATGCGGCGACAGTTTCGACGTGCTCGCTAACCTCCTCAATGGTACCGTCAACTTCACATAGCAACAGAGCTTTGGCTTCCAACGGAAACCCCGCCTGGGCAAAGGCTTCTGAGGCCTGGATCGCAAGGCTATCCATCATTTCCAGACCACCCGGAATGATACCGCGCGCAATAACTTCACCTACTGCATTACCCGCAGCTTTCACCGAGTCGAAGCCGGCCAGAACGACCTGGGCAGCTTCGGGGACTGGCAATAGCGTGACCGTGATTTCGGTAATTACGCCCAGCAGGCCTTCAGAGCCGTGAACGAGCGCGAGTAAATCGGCCCCGTAGCTGTCCAGCCCTTCATTTCCCAGTGTGACCAGCTCTCCTTCGACCGTGAGGAACTCCACCTGGACCACGTTATGCACAGTTAAGCCGTACTTAAGGCAGTGCACGCCGCCTGCATTCTCCGCAACGTTACCGCCAATTGAACAGGCAATCTGAGACGACGGGTCCGGGGCATAGTACAAGCCATACTGAGCCGCTGCCTCGCTAATAGCGAGATTGCGCACGCCCGGTTGTACTCGCGCGAGGCAAGCGATGGGGTCGATATCTACTATTTGATTGAGTTTGGCCAGCGACAGCAGTACCCCGTACTTGTTGGGGGTCGCCCCCGCAGACAACCCGGTGCCGGCTCCCCGGGCGACTACCGCCACCCGGTGCCGGTGGCACAGCTGTAGTATTTTCTGTACCTGCTCAACGGTTTGCGGCAGCACTGTAATCAACGGCAACTCGCAATAGGCGGACAAGCCGTCGCATTCGTAAACCCGCTGGGTCTCCGCATCGCAAATCAGGTCTTCAGGGTTGATAAACTCCCGCAATGCATCGGCGAGAGCAATTGGACTGATGGTGCTTTTCGATCCAGCAGAGGCATCGTCTATGGCGGTGCGTAACATGCACTATGCCCCGAGCGCTAAAAAAGGATTTTCAGGATTCTGCATGAGTTCCATGCCTTGTTCCGGGGCCCAGGAACACGCTTCAACAGAAAGCCAATGAGGATGCTGGAGCCACTTGACAGCAAAGATAGCATAGCAAGAAAAAGGGGTGGCGCTCCCTGCAGGAAGCAGAACTACCCCGCCTTTATCGGGAAGACGACAGTGATTTCATAGGGCAGGGTATCCTGAGGCAGATTGGATTTTAGTCTTGTTAGCGATTGCCATCCGACTACGCAGACCCCGCATTGATACGCCGGACCGGCTGTTTTTATTATTTCCTGACGTTAACCGTTGTCAGCAACGTCCTCAAGGTACTGCGGTACACCTACAGGGATCACTTCCCAGCTCGCCTTGGAGCCGACATAGATATGCCTGCCCAGTTCGATTTTCGGGTCCTCATTGAGGCACCCCAAAGTCACCCCATGTATCGCGCCGTCATAAATGCCGCAAAGGGTTGAGCCACACCTGCTACAAAATTGAAGACCGAACCCATGAGAAGCCACATAGGAACTGAGAAGGCCCTCGCCAGCCAACCATCTGAAATCGGCTGGATCAACTAGCGCGTAGGCTGAGGCTTGGGAGCTGAATGCCTTGCGACAACGCGAGCAATGGCAGGACCGGGCATCGCGTAAGGGCCCGTCAAGCTCGTAGCGTATCTCGCCGCAAAAGCATTCTCCGCTAATCTTCACTTCACCCTCAATGGGGTAGCACGCGGCGCTGGCGCTTCTTGCATCCTCATTAGCGGCCCTGCCTCCTAATCCGGCGCCTCGCGCGACAACACTCAGAGCCCATCCAGCCCCTGAAATATACCTATTTCCTTACGATTCCACATCGCATCGCGATGGCCCAGGGCGATCAGCGCCTGCACGAACGGTCGCGCAAACAGCAGATAAGACGCGGCCGTAGAACCCCCTCCACTTTCCGTGGCACCGGTCACCCGCAGCAAGAAACGCAAGCTCGGCGGCAGAGCCTCGATGTTCCGGGCGGCGATCCCGTCCAGATCGTCTGAGGGTGATATGACAAGGCGCTCAATTTTCCGCAGCTTCCCGGAACCCCCATCAGAGTCGCCCGGGGGAAGACGACCGACCAGATCATTCACTCGATCCAGTCGCTCAACGTCGCTCTCCAGGGTGTCGATAAAGGCGCTGTTGAGCATGTGGCCCACGATTTGCGCGAGCGAAGGCGAATGCCTCGGCAGGCTGCGGTTAGTGTGGCCGGGCTTTTCCCGGTTGGCGCTGACACCAATGATGAACAGGCGGTCGGCGCCGAGATGCAGGGCCGGACTCAGCGGTGCCAGCTGACGCATGGCTCCATCGCCAAAATATTCATACTCGATCCGGTTCGCCGGAAACATGGTCGGGATTGCCGATGAGGCCATAAGATGGTCGCAGTTGAGCAAGGTGCGTCGCCCCCGGCGCCGGTAGCGGGACCAGTCCTGAATCCCTCCCTTGCCCTGAAAGAAGCACACGGACTTGCCCGAGTGGTAACCCGTGGCGGTCACGGAAACCGCGTCCAGATCTCCCCGACCGATCGCACGGTCTATCTGCTCAAAGTCGATCGAGCGTTTGAGAAGACTCCTTAAGGGAGAATTATCCAACAGCGACAGGGGCTTCCCAAGACCGACACCGCGATTGACCAGGGACCCCATAATCCTGCCGGTGCTGCGGAGCATCTCATACCAGCCGCAACGATATACATCCTGCGGCTCCAACTGCAGCCACAGATCCTCCAGACGAGCCACCGCATCAGCAAAACTACCTTCGTGAGCCGCCAGGGTAACGGCATTGATCGCACCGGCCGAGGTGCCGCAGACAATCGAAAATGGACTCTTCGCACCGTCCGGCAGTAGTTCCGCCACGGCCTTCAGAACGCCCACCTGATAGGCCGCGCGAGCCCCACCACCGGACAGGATCAGCGCGTTCTTCACGGTCTCCATGATATCTCTCAGGCCGCGGCACGCGATGCCCGCGCGCCGTCCTTCGCCGAAGCTCGGGCGGCTTCCGCAAGCTGAGTTAGCTGTTCAAGGGTCATAAACTGCAGGGCTCTGTGACGATCGGGACAGGGATCCGTGAAGCATATCACTGAGTAGGGACCGCAGTGCGGCCCACGCTACCTACTCACAGCACTAAGGTGTCTCGCGCCGCGCCCTCACTCGTGCCGTAATGCCGTGATGGGGTTCGCCTGGGCCACCTTGATCGCCCAACCGGCAACGGTAGCCCAGGCAATTAGCAATGAAAGAAGACCGGCGAAGATGCACAGTATTACGATATCCACGCCGCCAATACGGTACTGAAAGCCCTCCAGCCAGCTTCGCATCAAAACCCACGCGGCGGGCCAGGCGACGATATTCGCCAGCAACACCGGGCGCGAGAATTGCCAGACCAGAAGTCGAACGATGTCTATGACCCGCGCACCAAGTACCTTGCGAATACCAATCTCGCCGGTTCGACGTTCGGTTGTAAAAGACGCCAGACCATAGAGACCCAGGCAAGCAATCAATATCGCGAGCAGCGAGAATGCCGCAAAGAGCGTTGCCTGTCGCTCCTCGTCCTCATATTGCGCGCTGACCATAGCCGACAGGAACTCGTAGTTGATGGGTGTCATAGGTATCAGGTCTTTCCACACGGACTCGACATCGGCCCTCAGGCGACGAATATCGGCACCCGGCTCAAAGTTGACCGTCACCTCCCGGAAGGCACCCGGATTGTTAAGAAATGCGGTTGGCCGGATGCCGTGCTTGATCGAACGAAAGTACACGTCGCGTGCCACACCCACGATAGTCAGGTCAAAGGTCCCTACCTGAAATACCTGGCCGCGAACCATCTTGCCAATGGCTTCCTGCGGGCCACCTAATCCCAGACGGCGCACGGCCGACTCGTTGAGCACAATTCCAGCCTGGCCTGGTTCAGCATCTCCCTCGGCTAACGGTCGCACCTGATCGCCGACAAACTGGCGAGCGAAACCCCGTCCGGCAAGGATCTCCATATCGTAGCTCTCGAAGAAGTCGAAGCCGCCGCTGTAGATATTAAGCGCGACGCCTTCGGTGGCGGCCTCGCTTTGTGCTCCGTCAAGGAGCCAGAAGCGCGTGTTGTTTTCGTTATCCTGGCTTGGCGCCTCCGAGGAAAACACCACGCTGCGAACACCGGGAACTCGCAACAAACCTTGCTGCAGCGCGTCTCTGCGTTCATTCGCAGCACTGCTATCGGCCCCGTGAATAACCAGTCTGTTCTCGACGTTATAGCCGACATCCATGGTCTTCGCATAGTGGGTCTGTGCATAGATCACGGCAGTGCAGATTCCCAGACAAATAGACAGGGCAAACTGCAAGACAACCAGCGCGCTGCGCACTCTCAGGGAGTTAGCGTCATCACCGGATTGCCTGGACCTCAGGATTCGTGCCGGCAGGAATCGCGAGAGATAGGCGGCGGGATAGCTTCCCGAAAACAGGCCTAGCAACAGTGTGGTCACAATCAAACCGAACAACAGGGGCAGTTCGGAGCCAAGAGAAAGCTCGAGGGCGCGCCCGATAGCATCGTTGTATAGGGGCAGGCACAGCTCTACCAGCGCAAGGGCAAGCAGCAGCGCTATGAACGCGACGGCGATGGCCTCACCGAGAAACTGCATCGCTATCTGCCCCCTGGTGGCCCCCAGTACCTTACGCAGGGCCACCTCGCGGGCGCGTTTGGAAGCCCGCGCCGTCGACAGGTTCATGAAGTTAACGCTGGCGATGATCAGCACCAGCAAGGTGATGCCGATAAACGCGTAGACCATCGTAATATCACCGAGAGGCCGCAAATCCCCCAGGTTACCGGCGTCGCGCCGGGCATGCAGGTAAATATCGGAAACTGGCATCACGTTCGGCTGCATGATGTCAGTGGGCTTCGTCCCCTCCTCAACCCTTTCCAGAAACGGGCTTTCCGTATCCATCCAGTGCCAGACTCGCTCCTTGAGATCGCTCGCCGTAGTCCCGGGGAAGAGCTTGAAGTAGGTATAGACGTTGACGCTGTTCCAGGTCGCAAGGACATTCGGCGCGAAATCAAACATGCTCTCCTCCAGTTTCAGGAGAAAGTCGATTTCAAGATGCGAGGTTGCGGGGAAATCACCAATAACGCCGGCAATTTTTACCTCGATCGGCTTATCCGGCATGCAGCAGATCGTAAGCACTTCACCGACAACGTCCGTGCGTCCAAAGTATTTCCTCGCAATCCTTTCACTGATCACAAGATCCATTGGTTTGGAAAACGATTGCGCCGCGGAACCGCCCACCCAAGGCAGCTCAAAGACATCGAAAAAGCTGCCATCGGCAAAAATCAGGTTTTCGTTGAAAATTGCGTCATCCCGGGTGACGGTGGATGGAAACTGCGCAAGTCGAACACCCGCTTGCACCTGCTCCGGCGCATAGGCGCTGATCGCGGCCATCATGCGGCCCGCTGAGCGAACCGTAAGAAAGGGTGGCGCATCCGCCGGCCGATAGGCCGAGTGAAGACGCACAATGCTCTCCACGTTGGGGAGATCCTGGTCGTGCGAGATTTCCTCCCGCACAAACAGAACTATGAGGATGCAGCTTGCCAGGCCCAGAGTCAGCCCGAGTATATTGATAAAGGAAAACAGTCGGTTCGCGAGGATGTTCCGCCAGGCCGTTAACAAATAATTCCTAAACATCTTGATACTCCGGGCAGGCAGGACCTGCCACTTGATTTATATTCGGTGGGGAGAGCGGCATCGCAGTTGCACTACTCATAACGCAATGCCTGAATGGGATTCCCGCGCGCAACCCGTGCGGCATTGCCGCCAACTGTCAGCCAGGAGATCGACAGCGCTAGCAACCCGGCACCAACGCACAGCGGCGCCAGAAGCCAGGCATCGAGCCGGTAGGGAAAGCTCTCCAGCCAGGCCCGCATACTGAAGACAGCGATAGGCCAGGCGAGCAGGTTGGCAAGCAGCACCGGCTTGGAGAATTGCCACAGGAGCAGGCCAACAATGATCGATACTTTCGCGCCGAGCACGCGGCGGATGCCGATCTCCCGGGTACACCGTTCCGTCGTGAAGCTGGCGAGCCCGTACAATCCCAGGCAGGCGATGACCACTGCGAGCGCCGAAAATGCGCCAAGCATCTTCGCGATATTGGTCTCCTGCAGGAACTCCCCGGCCGCTGCCTCATCGACAAAGCTGTAGCTTATGGGCACATCTGGAAGCATGCTGCCCCATAAGGTCTCCAGCGCCGCTGCGACTGCGCTGGGATCACCGCTGAAGCGGACCAGCATGTTGGCGGTCGGGCTGCCATGCAGCATGTACATTTCCGGTCGAAGGACGCTCTTCAGAGACAAGAAATTCGTATCACCCAGAACACCCACTATAGTGAATCGACCTTCGCGCCCCGAGTTGCCGTCGAGCTCAATAAGCAACTCGCGTACCAGTGCATCCTGCGCAGAACCAAATCCAAGCCGACGCACCGCCGCCTCATTGATCATGAGATTGCCGCGACCCTGCACGCCATCTTCGAGCGCGGCAGCATCGGGGGGCGCATCCAGCGCAAAATCTTTGCTGTACGCGCGCCCGGATACCAGGGGTACCTGCAGGGCTGAGAGAAAGTCATAGTCCATTCTGACTATGCCGATCAGAATCGAACCCACTTCGGGGTTCTCAGGAATACTGACCGACGTGTTGCTTTCCTTGGAACTGAAAGGGCGCTCGGAAGACAGGGTGACATCGGTCATGCTCCGCAGGGTGAGAAGCTCGACAACACCAGCGCGGGATAGACGCCGCCCATCAGGCCGGCGATTACGGAAAAGATGATGACGGTTCTGCGGTCGCCGGTTGCCTTCATTTCGCCGTCACCGGCGGGATTCAACTGAATATCACCGATCGCCTGAGTGCTGTACCTGATGAAATCGGATGCCCTGAGCTCATCCTGTGATATCGCACCGGGCGGTATCTGGATCTTGTTATCGGCGAAGTCGGCCAGGCGCGTGTTGATCGTGTCCATAGAGGCACCGCGCTCCAGCTGGAAGAATACGGTGTTGTTAACGGAGAACCAATGCTCGAAGAGGTAGGGTCGAGCGCTCCAGTCGCTTTCGTCGATCATTGCCAGAGCCTGGAAATCGAGCACCGTGTTGTGCGGGAGATCGCGGAACACGGCGCCGACCCGGAAGTCTCGATTGATCTCTTCTATGGTGACGTTGATCACTTCTCCAATAACATCCGTGCGACCAAAGTGCTTGATCGCGAAGCTATGGTTGATCGCGAAGCTCGAATTGTCATTCAAGGTCTGCCGCAGGTCGCCCGCAATTACCTCCAGATCAAACATGTCGGCGGCACTGGAGTCAGTCCAGTAAACCTGCTCAGAAAACGCTTTGTCGCCAACCCGAATAACCGGGCGCAGCGCATTAAAGCGGGTGCTTGCTGCGATGTCCTGGGCAAAGTAGTCGAGTAGAGCCGTCTTTACTGGACCCTGAGCGACCACCGTTACAAACGGTTCGCGCCCGGGTATCTCAAAGGTCGTATTCAGCTGGAAGATGCGGTCGGCATTGGCCCAGTGTTGGTCGTAGGTGAGCTCATCGCGCACGAAGAGCGAGATCAGTATGCAGGCTGCCAGGCCTACAGAGAGCCCAATGATATTGATCAGACTAAACAAACGATTCTTGATCAGGTTCCTGAAAGCGACCTGGAAATAGTTCCTGAACATCAGCTCTTCCTCCGCGCTGCGTGGTGTTAACCGACGGCCCGAAGGCTCTCGGTCAGCACATGCCCATCCAGCAGATTGATAATGCGTCGCGCGTAGTCCGAATGTGAGGGGCTGTGCGTTACCATCACAATGGTTGTTCCCTCCTCATTGAGCTTCTGCAACATTTCCATAACTTCCTGCCCATGCGCGGAGTCCAGATTTCCTGTTGGTTCGTCCGCAAGAATCAGTGGCTGGCGGCCGACAACCGCGCGGGCGATCGCAACACGTTGTTGCTGGCCTCCGGATAGCTGGCTGGGCATGTGTTTTGCCCTATGGGCTATACCTACTTTGTCCATGACCGCGGCGACCCGCTCTCTGCGCTCGGAAGCCGCGATGTCGTGATAGAGCAGCGCGAGCTCGATGTTCTCTCGCACAGTGAGTTCATCAATCAGGTTGAAGGACTGAAAAATAAACCCGATGTTATGTTTGCGAATGTTGCCCAGCTGACTTTCACGAAACTGCGCGATGTTCTGGTCAGCAAACATATAGTCCCCTGAGGTTGGGGAATCGAGCATGCCGATGATGTTCAGAAGCGTCGACTTACCGCAGCCCGAGGGGCCCATGATCGCGACGAACTCACCCGTGCCGATCTCGATATTGACGTTGTTTAGCGCAACTGTTTCAACTTCAACAGTGCGATAGAATTTCGACAGATTGTGTAGCTTAAGCATGGCGGGCTTCCTTTTGAGGGCCTCTGGAGGCCATTGGTCAGTAGTTTCTGGGCGGGCGACAGACTGAATTACGGTCGCTCGGACGGCTCACCGAGCTTGAGCCGTTCCATATCCATGTAACTCGTATAGGGGCTGGTAACCACTGTCTCGCCGACGTCCAGGCCATCCAATACTTCGATGAAACGTGAGTTTCTTCTCCCGAGTCGTACGCTGCGACGCACAGCCTCGGTCGAATCGTCGGTGACAACAAAGATCCAGTTCCCGCCGGTATCCTGAAAGAACGCGCCGTTGGGGATTAAGGTGGCT
>JBLIIW010000003.1:0-57145 GCA_047635315.1 Halieaceae bacterium
CCCGGCCGCCGGCCAACTGCAGAGGTAGGCGATGCACGCCAGATACGCCGATCATGCCATCGAGCTGATCTGAGTGACCTTCACGCCAGCCAGTAATCCAATTGATACGTTGCTCTTCCGTGATATGTGGACAGCTCTCGCTGTTACGACCCAAAACACCCGCTTGGTAGCCGCGTTCGTAAGCCCGGGCTTTCATGTCACGTTTCTGTCGGCGCATCGTTGATCCTCGCTATTGATGGGGATGATCTACTGCCCCCTAATCTAAGCAGAGCGGGAGCCTATGCGCTACTACTTTTTGGTTACCAATACAAGCGTAACTATGACCAAAAGATCTATAAAAATTACGATTTTGGCATACGCCAGCCTGCGGGAGTCGATACTGGAGGGGGGGTGCCCATGGCTCCTTACAGCGCCGGCGCGTTAGCCTGGGGACCGGCGGAGTTGCTGTGGCGTGCTTCTGCGTTTGTCATCACTGCCTGTGGCAGGCACCATAAGCGCGCGTCGAAACCCGTTGGGATGAAAGAGACACAGTGCAATGTTTTATCGATGCTTGATCATAACGATAGCTCTGGTGTTCGTGGTTCCAGCGCGTGCGCTGGATGATGCGGAACGCGCGATTCGGGATGCCGTACAGCAGGGGAATCCGGAGGCCCTTGCACTGCTGGAAAGGGCCGTGAACATTAATAGCGGCACCATGAATGTGGATGGCGTGGCGGCGGTGGGACGCATGTTTGCGGAGGCCTTTGAGAATGTTGGATTCAGTACTCACTGGGTTGCCGGAGCGGGGTTTGCACGGGGCGGGCATCTGGTGGCTGAGTACGGTAGTCGAGGTCCAAGGGTGCTGCTCATCGGTCACCTGGACACGGTGTTCGCCAGCGACAGTGAGTTCCAGAGCTTTGAGCGTCTTGATGAACATCATGCGGCGGGCCCCGGAATTACTGATATGAAGGGCGGCGATGTCATCATTCTGTCAGCCGCCAGAGCGCTCGCCGCTGCAGGCGTACTGAATCAACTCCAATTGCGTGTTGTGCTCACAGGTGATGAGGAATCACGTGGCAGACCTTTGTCCATGGCCAATGAAGCCCTCCTTGCGGCTGGCGACTGGGCCGATATCGCGCTCGGTTTTGAGGACGGGGATGGGGACCCGCGAACGGTGGTGACAGCGCGGCGCAGTTCCAGCTCATGGAAGCTGAAAGTGCGCGGCAAAGCGGCGCATTCGTCACAGATTTTTCGTGAAGACATCGGTTTTGGGGCGGCCCTGGAAGCTTCGCGCATTCTGAACGGCTGGCGGGAGGCGCTCTCTGCGGTTCCCAACCTCACCTTCAACCCCGGGCTGCTGATGGCGGGAACTGACATTGATTACGATGCGGAGCGCACTCGGGGAAGTGTGTTCGGTAAGGGCAACGTAATCGCCCAGACAGCCGTGGCAAGCGGCGGTTTGCGGGCCATTAGCCCCCGGCAGATAGAGCATGCGGTGACGCTGATGCGCGCGATAGCAGGCGACAATATGGCGCATACGGCTGCGGAAGTAACTTTCGATCACGGTTATCCGCCCATGGCGCCCGCCGCCGCCAATGATCGGCTTCTCAATGCCTATAGTGCGATCAGTGAGGAGTTGGGCTACGGCTCGGTGGTTGCGGTTGACCCACGCCGTGCGGGGGCCGCAGATATATCCTTTGTTGCGGGTCGCGTCAGTGCAGCGCTCGATGGGCTGGGGCTCATGGGCGAGGGTGGACACACGGTAGATGAGGTGGCCGATCTGCGCACCCTGCCGCAACAGACGGAGCGCGCGGCGCTACTGCTCTATCGCATAGCGACAGGTCAGATCTCCATGGGCAGCGTTAGTGACGACACTGCCGGAAGCTAGTGCGAACGCAGAGGAGATGCGGCACGCTCAGCCTTTAGTTCGAACCCTCATTCCCCTGGGGTAATCCTCTCCTGGCTGCAGGGATCCTGGTTTATTGGCGCGCCTGCGCTGAGTGCCCGGGTGTTCGGCCGGTCTTGTTAGCGCAAATAAATTCTGCCTTGAGGTTTTTATACGCCCTCGGGTCTCCAGCGATTGTCATAAATACGTCACATTTCAATAACAAATCCGTCACATCCGCCTCATAGGATGCGCGAGTCGATTAGCGGGCACACGCGTCCGTTTTTTCGCATGCATACAAATGACTCCAATGAGGTCCGTGATGATTAAGCAAAGAATCTGGCAGAGCATCCTGCCAATAGTATTTACGACGTTGCTGTCCGCTTGCGGTGGTTCATCAGATAATGTTTCCCCGGGTACTATTGTGGTTGAAGTCCCCGGCTCCGGCGCTGACCTCACGGATACGGATAACGATGGCGTTCCCGACGTGAACGATCTATGCCCCGGCACACCCGAGGGTGAGTTCGTAAACGTGGACGGCTGCTCGGAGTCGCAGCTCAATCCCGGCAGCCCCGATCCCGATCCCGGTACCGGCGACGGGATAGCCAGCGTGATTCCGGACTCTCTGGCCGGCGCGATAACAGACTCGGGCCGGACCGCCGGCGATGAGTTTGGCAATCGCCCGATCTTTGTTCTGGACGTATCTGCGCTCGTGGATGGGGTCCTCGATCCCACGGGCCTGCTGGTAGGCAACGACATTATTCTTGAGATCAGCGGAGGCGCACTGCGTGTTGCCTCCGGGATTCTTGAGATGGCACGAGGCTCTGTGCTGAGTGGCGGATCCCAGTTTGAGTTCCTGGTCATCCAGCAAGGTGCCCAACTAAGTGCGGAAGGCACGGCAGAGCAGCCGATTATCTTTACTGCTGCGGCCGATGTGGCGGGTGAAGCCGAAGCGAATGATCGGGGTCTCTGGGGCGGCCTCGTGCTGAACGGCTTTGCGCCGATCAATGACTGTCCACAAGGGACCGAAGGTGGCAGCGCCGGGTGCACAAAAGAAGGCGAGGCCAATTCGGGCACCTTCGGTGGCGACGATGCGACAGACAGCTCCGGCACGCTTCGCTATGTACAGGTACGCTACGCCGGCTCTAACGTGGACCCGGAGAACCAGCTTAACGGGATTGCGTTCCAGGGCACGGGCTCTGGTACTACTGTGGAATACGTTCAGGTACACAACAACCTGGATGACGGCGTTGAGTTCTTCGGTGGAACAACCAGCGTCAAGTATCTGGTACTGACCGGTAACGCGGACGATTCGCTGGACTGGACCGATGGTTGGACCGGCTCGATTCAGTATCTTTATGTAGAGCAGACTGATTCGGCAGATAACGTCATCGAAGCGGATAACCGTGAAGGTGATGAGGGCGCCTCTCCTGTGGCGATGCCCGCGATTGCGAACTTCAGCTTCTTCGGTAATTCCGCAGAGCGCTCGATCCGCCTGCGACGCGGGACCGGCGGCATGTTCTGGAACGGTATTGTTACCGGGTCGGACGCCTGCCTGCGCATTGATGGCAGCTCCAGAGACAAGTTGGGTGCAGATCTGAGCTTTGCAGGGACGACCTTCAACTGCACGACGATGCACGATCGTGACGACGATGGCAGCGTAGAGGCCTACCTCGACAGCGCAGTTGAAGTGTCCCAGGTGGGCGCGCAGGTTGATCCGGTTGCGCCAGGTGACTCGCGTCTTGAGGATGCCGGTTTCGTCGGCGCATTTGGTGCAGAAAACTGGGCCGATGGCTGGACTTTCGCGGGCTCTGTCAGCAATCCAGGGCAGCCTGATCTGGGTTGCCCGGCGGGCACGAGCAGCAACGGTGAAATCATTGCTGGAAAGCGTGTCTGTAACATTGAGGGCACGATCACGTCGAATGTATCTCTGAGCAACACCTACCTCTACCAGCTGGTCGGTAAGGTCACTATCGGCGACGGCAGTAGCAGTAACACCTTGACGCTGCAGTCCGGCACGACGGTGTTTGGTGGCACCGGTTTTGACTTCTTAGTGATCTCCCAGAACGCCCAGATCATCGCTAACGGAACGTCTTCGCAGCCTGTCACCCTGACCGCACGCGCTGACGTGGAAGGGACCGCGGATATCGAATCTGATCGTGGGCTGTGGGGCGGTCTGGTCATCAATGGCAATGCGCCAATAAATGATTGTCCGGAAGGTGCCACGGGGGGGGCTGCCGACTGTACCAAGGAAGGTGAAGCCAACTCAGGTACCTTCGGCGGCGATGATCCGACTGACAGCTCCGGAACATTGCGTTACCTGGTAGTGAAATATGCCGGCTCTAACGTCGACCCTGAGAACCAGCTGAACGGCATCGCGTTCCAGGGCACAGGCTCCGGCACTACCGTTGAGTTTGTCCAGGTACACAACAATCTGGACGACGGCATCGAGTTCTTTGGCGGTACCACCAATGCCAAGTACATCGTGCTGACCGGTAACGCTGATGATTCTTTGGACTGGACTGACGGCTGGCAGGGCTCATTGCAATATGTCCTTATTGATCAGGCCCAGGATGCTGGTGATAACGGCATCGAGGCGGATAACCGCGAGGGTGATGAGAACGCTGGGCCGCGCTCGGCGCCGCGCATAGCGAACATGACGATCAGCGGGAACCCGTTTGAGCGTGCCATCCGACTGCGCCGTGGAACGGGCCTTGAACTGTATAACTCTGTAGTACAGGGCAGCGAGAGCTGCCTGAGAATCCAGGGCGAGTCGCTGAACCAGCTCGGGGATACGATTGTCTTTGACGGCGTTACGCTTGATTGTGGGACAGTGAATCAAGGCGATGATGTTGCCGCGGTTCAGGCGTTTCTGGACGGCAGTAACGTTGCCGAAGGTCCCAGCGCGGCGGCTCCAGCCGATCTCTCTGGCGATGCATTCTTCGATGACACAAGCTTCATAGGCGCGATTGAGAGCGATGCTAGCGACTGGACCGCGGGCTGGACCGTGGGTATGCCAGACGCTGGCGTGAGTTTTGGCTGCCCTACGGGCACGACCGAGGCGGCCAACACGATTGCTGGCAAGAGCGTCTGTGTCCTCAGCGGCACCTATACCAGCGCGATCAGCTTGACGCGGGACAACCACTACATCCTCGATGGCAAGGTCGTGATTGGTGAAGAGGGCGTGCCGGCGATTTTGAATATCGAGTCGGGCGTGACAGTGTTTGGCGATAACGCCGAAGACTTCCTGGTAATTACCCGGGGCTCCAGGATTGAGGCGAACGGCACGCCGGAAATGCCCATTAACTTCACGGCACTGGCGGAGCAGCAGGGCACGGTTAGCGATAACAGTCGCGGTTTGTGGGGCGGACTGGTTATCAATGGTTTCGCGCCGATCAACGATTGTCCGGAAGGGGCCGAGGGTGGTTCAGCGGCCTGTACCAAGGAAGGCGAAGCCAACTCCGGCCTCTTTGGTGGGGACAACCCGAATGACAGTTCTGGCACCTTGCGTTATGTCCTTGTGAAATACGCAGGTTCGAACGTTGATCCGGAAAATCAGCTCAATGGCATCTCATTTCAGGGTGTAGGCGACGCTACGACGGTTGAGTACATACAGGTGCACAACAACCTGGATGACGGCATAGAGTTTTTCGGTGGCACCGTATCGGCGAAGTACGTGGTCCTCACGGGGCACGCAGATGACTCCCTGGATTGGACCGATGGCTGGGTCGGTCGTCTGCAGTATGTCTATATCGAGCAGACCGATGCCGGTGATAACGGTATCGAGGCGGACAACCGCGAGGGAGATGAGTTGGCGACGCCCGTATCGAATCCCTCCATTGCCAACATGACCATCGCTGCCCGCGCTGACCAGCGCGCAATTCGCCTGCGTCGTGGCACCGGCCTTTTGTTGTACAGCTCTGCTGTGAGCGGTGAGACCTGCCTGCGTATCCAGGGAGAGTCCTTGAACCTGCTGGGCACGGGTATCCGCTTTGATGGGGTTCAGCTGAACTGCGCTACGGTCAACGAGGGTGATGACGAAGTGCTGGTGCAGAACTTCCTTGACGGCAGTAATGTCACCGAAGGCGCGGCTCTGCCATCGCCGGGTGCCTTGCCCAGCGATGGTTTCTTTGAGCCCAATAGCACGATTGGTGCCGACATTGATAGTTGGAAGGGCACCTGGGTCTTTGGTCAATAGATCGCAGCGTAGTGGGTGATTGGAGGCTCCAGTTCTTTAGGGATCTGGAGCCTGGTGTAAAGACAGCTCGGACGAGCGATGCCGAATTTGGTGCCGCTGATGTCAAAGGCGAACAGTGATGATGAAACAGAAGAAATTGGCGCTTGCGGTCGCTTTGGTCCTGACGCCTGATGCGGCGCAGGTACTGGCCCAGGGTACTACCCCGCAGATGGAGGAAATCTTCATACTGGGTGAGTTCATCCCGGATGAAAAACGGGATACCTCAGCGATATCCAACGTGCTGGATGTGGAGGACCTGTCGAAGCTCGGTGAGACCAACGTGGGTATTTCCCTTTCACGGGTAACGGGTTTAAGCCTGGTCGGGGGCAAGTATATTTATGTGCGGGGTTTGGGTGAACGCTACTCATCCACACTGCTCAATGGTACGCGGATCTCCAGCCCGGTACCATTCCAGAAGACCGTTCCCCTGGACATTATTCCCAACAAGATTGTAGAAAGCCTGCTGGTGCAGAAGACTTATTCGGCCAACTACCCCGGAGATTTCTCGGGTGGCGTGGTAGATATCCGAACCAAGAGTACGCCTGAAGAAGACTTTGCCAACATCAAGTTCTCAGCGGGGGGCAACAGCGAGACCACTGGCGGCGATGGTATCTATTACAAGGGCGGCCAGGAAGACAACTGGGGCTGGGGTGACGGTACGCGGGAGCTTCCGGCGAATATCCAGCAGCTTTCCAGCGAAGAGTTCGAAGCCATTGTCTACCCACAACGGCTGGGCCTTGGCGCCAGCTTCTACAACAACTGGGATATCTATCAGAAAGACCTAAAGCCGAATCTTGTCGGCGAGCTTGAAGCGGGAAAGCGTCTCCAGTTTGGTGAGGAGTCAGCTGTCGGTTTCATCGGTTCATTCCGCTATAGCAACCTTTGGTTGAATCGATTTACGGATTTTCGGCGTTACGAATTCACTGGTGTCGATGGCGGCTCAAACCAGACTGTCGACTACGACCAGATGACGACGCGGCAGGTGATCGGTGTCAATGGCTTTGCGACTTTTGGCTATGAGATCAACATCGACAACGCGGTCAATTTGACCTACACGCTGATGCGCCAGACCGAAGACGAGACCCAGCAGAACAAGGGTCTGTCCTCGGAGGACGATGTGACCGATGGTACTTTCGCGCAGAGCATTCGCCTGCAGTGGACCGATAACGAGATTGAGACCTGGCAGCTGTCCGGCCAGCATTTCTTCCCGGATCTGAACGAAGCCGAGTTCAGCTGGCGAGTGGTGGACGGTGCGGCTTTTCGCGATTCTCCCGATACCCGTACCTATACCTACGCCGAGAACCGTGAAGGCATGCTTGAGGTGGTCACGCCCAACCGACAGGCGGCGGGTGATCTGCGTGAGGTTTTTCAGGCACCAGAACGCAATTACGCGCGGCTTGATGACTCGATCAGTGACTATGGCTTTGACTTCAGTGTCCCGTTCTATATCGGTGACACGGAACTCACCATCAGCGGTGGCGCGGGCTACTACGAGCGGACCCGGGAAAGCGTCGACCGCCTGTTTCGCTTTGACCTGACTCCGCAGACGCCGGATTACATTGCCACTATGTACCCACAGGAGTTGTTTCGCCAGGACAACTTTGCCGAAGAGTATGTGACGGTGCGCGACTTTAGCGCCGGCGCGGCAAATGCTTCCGGCATCTTCCCCTTAGCGGAATCTGGTGAGCAGGTCAGCAGCTATTATCTGTCTTTTGACTCACAGCTAGCGGATCGGGCGCGCCTGCAAGGCGGTGTGCGTTTTGAAGACGTGACATTGAATGCGGATGCCTGGGGTGGTAACACCGAGCCCGGGACAGTGAACGCCGTAGAGCAGCAATACGACGATGTGCTGCCTTTCGCATCACTGACCTACGAGTTCATTGAGAACATGCAGATTCGACTGGCCTGGTCCGAAACGGTCAATCGACCGAGTCTGCTCGAGATCACGGGCACCACGATTCGCAATCCTCAGAACTTCCAGTTGTATCGGGGTAACGTGTTCCTGCAGCCGGCAGAACTGAGCAACTATGACTTCCGCTGGGAGTGGTATTTCGGCAATAGCGACACGATGAGCTTTGGCGGCTTCTACAAGGATTTCACCAACCCGATTGAGCAGGGCAAAGTGCAGGCCCAGAATGACATTTTCACCTGGTTCAACGCGGAGGAAGCGTATTTGCAGGGTTTGGAGTATGACTTCCGCAAGGAACTGCGGATGGCTGACTGGTTCGGTGTCGAGAGCGGGAGCTGGGATGAAAACTGGCTTAACCTGTTCACTCTGTCTGCTAACATCTCCTATATCGAATCGGAAGTCACTTTGCTTGGCGCATCCGAAACTGCCGCCGATGTTCCCCTGACCGGTGGGCGTAGCATTGCGCAGCTGAACGCTAACGAGCGCCCCCTAACGGGCCAATCGGATTATCTGGGCAATATACTGCTTTCCTATGATGATCCTGCGCGCGGCATCGTGGCCTCTTTCGCCTACAATTATACGGGCGAGAGAATTTCTCTGGTGGGCTCGCTGAATGATCCAGATGTGATTCAGGAGGCCCTGGGACGCGTGGATCTGTTGTTTCGCTGGACTTGGGAAGACTTCGATGTAGTGGGCAATGGACTTGTCATCGAATTCAAGGCTGCGAACATCTTTGATGAACCCATTGAATGGACGCAGGGCGGACAGATCTACGAGAAGTACACCCTTGGCGTTACCTACTCGGCCGGTGTGAGCATGACGTTCTGAGGGTGCAGTGGCTGTGAATGTGTTGTTCGCACGGCCGCCCGCCGCTCCGTGCTAAGGGGGTGTCCAATGAGTGCCGCAGAGGACTGCAGCATTCTCGGAGAAGGCGGCCAGCTTTAACTGGCCGCTGTTCGCGTTGCCGGACTGTTTTGTCTTGCCTGCTCAAATGTCACCGTTTCGGATGCAGGATTACTTGCAGGTCGCGGTAGCCATTAACAAAGACTGACAGGTTGCGGCGGGGTTCACCGACCACCTCAATACGATCGTAGCGCTCCAGGATTTCTTCCCAGAGCGTGTGCAACTGCAGTTCCGCAAGGCGGTTACCCATACAACGATGGATACCGAAGCCGAAGGACAGGTGCTTGCGTATATTTTCCCGCTGAATGTCGTAGCTGTTGGGTTTATCAAACACGCGTTCATCGCGGTTGCCCGACGCGTACCACATAATTACCTTATCGCCCTTGTGAATTGTTTGTCCTGCAAGCTCCGTATCTTCCAAGGCAGTCCGGCGCATATGTGCGAGCGGCGTTTGCCAGCGGATGGTTTCGCCCACCATGGCTGGAATCAGCGACGGATCTTTCTTCAGGGCCGCAAATTGCTCCGGGTTTCTGTCTAGGCACAGCACACTGGAACTCATGGTGCTACGGGTGGTGTCATTGCCACCGACGATCAACAGCAGCAGGTTGCCGAGATACTCCATGGGCTCCATGTTGCGGGTGGCTTCACCGTGCACCAGGCGCGAGATGAAATCATTGGCCGGAGGCTGCTTTGCCCGCTCGTTCCACAGGCCGATAAAGTACTGGAGGCACTCCAGCATTCCCTCTTTTTGTTCTTCTATGGTATCAATCATGCCTTCGCCCGGCAGCGTTGTTGTCAGGTCAGACCACCAGGTGAGCTTGCTGCGTTCTTCAAAGGGGAAATCAAACAATGTAGCCAGCATTCGCGTTGTCAGTTCTATGGAGACTCGTTCGACCCAGTTAAAGGGCTCCCCGATAGGCAGGTCCTCCAGAACCCCTCGCGTTCGCTCTCGAATCAGCGGCGCGAAGGAGCGCAGTGCGTCTGCGCCAACCGCCGGGCTGACGGTGTTTCTTTGCTCATCGTGCTTGGGCCTGTCCATGGCGATGAACATGGGCAGCGGGAAATCCTCGTACGGGTCGCGAATAGTGATCGCCGGTTCCGAGGAGTAAATCTTGTGGGACGTATCGACCTTGAGGATGTCTTCGTAGCGGGTCACGGACCAGTAGGGTCCAAACTCGCTCTCGCTGCAGTAATGCACCGGTGCCTCGTCGCGTAATCGTTTGAACCAGTTCTCCTGTATGCCGGCTTCGAAGAGGTAAGGATTAGACACGTCGATCGCATCCAGAGCGAGAGAGTAGGGGTCGACATTGACCTGTTCCGGGTCGTGTTGGGGAGCCTGGGGAGAGACGGGTGCGTTCATAACTATGTGGCCTGTTGTTTTTGTGCCTTTCATTGTATGCAAATATGCGTAGCTCTACCACGCGCCCAATGCCACCATCGTCGCATTGCAGCGCCGCTCCCCAGAGGGTAGCGTGGGCGTGTTAACGACAGAGGAATTGCGAATGAAGAAGACGGTCGACTGGATGGACGAAGCTCGGGAGGTGCATTGGTACGAGGCGCCCGAGACCTTGCTGGACGATAGCAACCCGCCGTTCTACCGCTGGTATCCCGATGGGGTGACCAACGCCTGTTATAACGCGCTGGACTATCATGTCGGGAATGGTCGCGGCGAGCAGGCTGCGCTGATCGTGGACAGCCCGGTAACCGGTCAGGGCCATACCTACACCTATAGTCAGCTGCTGGATCTGACCGCGCAGTGTGCCGGTGCTCTCGCGGCCCGAGGCGTGGGCGTGGGCGATCGGGTGCTCATCTACATGCCGATGGTACCTGAAGCGGTCATTGGCATGCTCGCCTGTGCTCGCCTGGGCGCAGTGCACTCCGTGGTGTTCGGCGGCTTTGCCAGTAATGAGCTGGCCCTGCGTATCGATGATGCAACGCCCAAGGTAGTGCTGTCCGCATCCTGTGGCATAGAGCCGAGCCGTTTGGTGGCCTACAAGCCACTTTTGGACGCTGCTATCGACTTGGCGAAACACAAGCCTGCCTACTGCATTATAAAACAACGCGAAGCCCTGCAAGCCGAGCTCCAGCCCGATCGCGATATGGCTTGGGACGAGGCGATGAGCGCGGCGACGGCCCACGATTGCGTACCAGTGCCAGCAAATCATCCCCTTTATATCCTGTATACCTCCGGTACCACCGGTCAGCCCAAGGGCGTCGTGCGCGATACCGGCGGTAGCATTGTGGCGCTGAAATGGAGTATGCGGAAGGTCTACAACGTGGAGCCGGGCGACGTCTTCTGGGCGGCGTCTGATGTGGGTTGGGTGGTCGGCCACAGCTACATTGTTTACGGCCCGTTGTTCAATGGTAGCACTACGATCCTTTATGAGGGTAAGCCCGTGGGCACCCCCGATGCGGGTGCATTCTGGCGGGTTATTGAACAGTACCGGGTGAACGTGCTCTTTACGGCGCCGACTGCATTCAGGGCCATTCGCAAAGTGGACCCCAAGGGACGCTTTATTGACGATTACGATCTGAGCTCCCTGCAGGCACTGTTCCTCGCGGGTGAGCGTTGTGATCCTGACACGCTCCAGTGGGCGCAGACGTCTCTGGGCGTGCCTGTTATCGATCACTGGTGGCAGACTGAAACAGGCTGGGCGATCTGCGCCAACTGCCTCGGCATTGAGCCGCTGCCTATCGTGCCGGGCTCCCCTGCGCGAGCGGTGCCAGGCTACGAGGTTGTGGTGCTCGATGAGGCCGGGGAGGAGGTCAGCGATGAGAGCATCGGCGCGCTTGCTCTTCGCTCGCCTTTACCTCCGGGTACCTTCATCACTCTGTGGAATGCAGATAAGCGCTTTGAAACCGCGTACTTCTCGCGCTACCCGGGCTTTTATGAAACTGGGGACGCTGGCTATATAGACGCCAATGGTTATGTGTTTGTTATGGCCCGTACAGATGATGTTATCAATGTCGCGGGACATCGACTTTCCACCGGCGCGATGGAAGAAGTCCTCGCCGCTCACCCGGATGTGGCGGAATGCGCGGTCATTGGTGTAGCCGATGAGATGAAAGGACAGTTGCCGCTGGGACTATTGGTTCTTTCCGATGGGGTCGGCAGAGCGCAGGAAGATATTATCGCGGAAGTCGTTGCGTCGGTCAGAAACACTATCGGTCCGGTAGCGGCGTTTAAACGCTGCTACATAGTCAATCGATTGCCCAAAACTCGGTCGGGAAAGATTCTTCGTGCGACGATGCGCAGCATTGCCGATGGGCGGCCCTACAAGGTGCCCGCCACCATCGACGATCCGCTAATTCTGGAAGAAATCGGCCAGCTACTGGGGACCGCGGCAGCATCCTGATCCCCGCGCACTTCACTGTCATTAAACTGTCACACAAGACGATTAAATTGCGGCGACTGGTGCTTATTCTCGGGTAAATTTATGCGGTTAGGAGTATTTTTGTCTCGCCTGTGCGCGGTTCTGGCTTTTGTTCTTGTAACACAGCCTGCGCAGGCTCTCAGCCTTGGCACGGAAGAGCTGCAGGCGGCTGAGCAATTGGGATGTGTGCTCGCCGATGATGCCTTGGGCTATCTGAACGAGGAAGAGTTCAACTGGCGTTTTGATAACGCTGTGGCAGAGGTTTCGGAAGACCAGGTAGACGTTATTTATGCCAAGGCGCTAGGCTATATTGATGGTCTGCTTTTTGGTGTGTCCGGGGAGCATTCAGAGGTGGTTGAGCGGCGTTTGAAGTCACTCAGCAATAGCACCGCTTGTCTGGGTCCTGTTCGTAACACCGTTTCCCTCTAAGGTTCACGTAGATACCTGCACAAGACTGCCTGGAGTCGTCAGTCTGGCTTCCGGCCCTTGCGGTGCACAAGAGTTTTCCGCCTGCCCGTGATCCGATCGATTCTGCCGGGCGTAAACCTTCAGGTAGTAGTGCAAATGCACTGCTGGATACAGGCCATCTCTCCCCCAGATGGCTGTTATTTTTGACCCGGCCGTTTGGCCGGGTTTTTTTTGCGCGAAACCTGCAGCCGCGAGAGAATCGGGGCTAGACTGATGCGGCCGACGCAGTCTCTGGAACCACAACATGATTTATTGCGATAGCGCCCTGGATGCGCTCAGCGACGTGCGCTCGGGTGAGTTCATTTGGTCCCATTCTATGGCCGCGACGCCAGTGCTGCTCCTGGACGCCCTCGCAGAACATGCCATGCAGCATAGCGGCATAACGCTCATGCAACTGCACCTCGAACACGCGGAGAAAGTCACCGCGGCAGCCCTTGAGGGTCATCTTCGGCATCGCTGTTTTTTCGCCGGCCGCGAGACGCGCAAGCTGATTAACCAGGGCCGCGCCGATTACGTGCCGATTTTCCTTTCGGAGCTGCCGAAGCTGTTTCGCAAGGGAGAGCAGCGGGTCGATACGGCTCTCGTTCAGGTGTCGCCACCGGACCGACATGGTAACTGCTCCCTGGGAATCTCCGTAGAGGCCACGAAGGCGGCCTGTGATATGGCCGGGCGTATTGTTGCGCATGTCAATCCACTCATGCCACGCACCCACGGGGACAGTTTTATCAACGTGCGCGACATATACAGCGCTTACCATTGCGAGGAGCCACTGATCAGGGTTGGCGGCGCCCGAACAGCGGGAATCGAAACCCGCATCGGCGCGAACGTGGCATCGCTGGTTGAGGACGGCGCCTGTCTGCAGATGGGCATTGGTGCTATCCCCGATGCGGCTCTGCGCTGCCTCGGAGGACACCGGGACCTCGGCGTGCACACTGAGATGTTCTCCGACGGCGTACTGCCTCTGCTGGAGTCGGGTGTGATCAACAATTCACTGAAAAAGGTGGCTGAGGGGCGCTCCGTAACGGGCTTTGTGATGGGGAGCGAGACCCTCTATGAATTCGTACACGATAATCCAGAGGTCACTTTTCTCGATATCGAGTTTGTGAATAACCCCACCGTGATCGCCAAAAACCCCCGTGTGACGTCGATTAACAGTGCGCTACAAGTCGATCTTTCCGGCCAGGTTTGCGCCGACTCGATTGGGCCGCTGATTTACTCCGGTGTGGGCGGGCAGGTGGATTTTGTGCTCGGGGCGACCTACTCAGAGCATGGGAAATCAATCATTGCGTTGCCGAGTACGGCCCGCGATGGCGCGCTGACGCGGCTCGTGAGTACACTCGCCGCCGGCGCGGGGGTGGTCACCACGCGGGCGCAGGTAGACTACGTAGTGACAGAGTTTGGGGTGGCGCAACTTCGCGGCCGCTCACTCCCGGAACGGGCCCGGGATCTGATCGCGATTGCCCATCCGGATTTTCGCGAAACGCTGGCCCGGGATGCCCGGGATATATTGAAACTCACGCTGTGACCGCCATTCCGGGTGGTCGAAGGCGTTGTTAGCCAGAGGAAAACCGATAATGCAAAGAATAGAGCTTGGAGCAAAAGTTGGCCTTGAGGGGCTGCTTATCGCGGAGGTGACGCCGCGGCCTCCAGCTGCGGGGGAAGTACAGGTGCGTGTGCACGCCAGTTCTCTTAACTTTCACGATTACCTGGTGGCGATGGGGCTGCTCCCCGCAGACGCAGGCAGGGTACTCATGTCCGACGGCGCGGGCGAGGTAAGCGCCGTGGGGGAGGGCGTTTCTGGCTTTGCCGTAGGTGATCGAGTTATCAGCCATTTTTTTCCAAACTGGATCGATGGTGCCCCAAGCTTTGAGAACTTGCAGGGCGTCCCGGGCGATCACCTGGATGGCTTTGCGAGCCAGACGGTCACCATGCCCGAACGTGCGTTTTCGTCGATGCCGGCGCACATGAGCTTTGCCGAGGCGGCCACGCTGCCCTGCGCAGGGCTGACGGCCTGGCGAGCCTTGATGGAAGAGACCCGCCTGCGCCCGGGGGACTGGGTACTTGTGCAGGGCAGCGGTGGGGTCAGTGTATTCGCGTTGCAGATAGCCAAGAAAATCGGCTGTCGGGTGATTGCCACCTCCTCCAGCGATGCCAAACTGCAGAAGCTGTCCGCACTGGGCGCCGATGAGTTGATTAACTACCGTGAGGTGCCCGACTGGGGCCGCCGGGCTACGCAGATCAGCGGTGGCGGTGTGGATCTGGTGGTAGAGGTTGGCGGACCGGGAACCGTGACCCAGTCCGTGCGCGCCTTAAAAATGGGTGGCTGTATCAGTATGATCGGCGTGCTCACTGGTATTAGCGGTGATGTGCCGTTGGCGGAGTTCTTTCAGCGCAACGCTGTTATGTCGGGAATTACCGTCGGCTCACATGCGCACCAGGCCGCCATGGTTAAAGCATTTGAAGCGTGGGAATTACGCCCGGTTATCGACAGTAGTTATCCACTGGCGGAACTCGCTGCGGCATTCCGTCATCAGGAAAGCCAGACGCACTTGGGCAAGATTGTCCTGGGCTTGGGCTGAGCTGTTTTGAACCGGAGTAGTGGGGGCCCTGCGCCAAGGCCGCCTGGGGTTTCTGCTCCGGTATAAGAAAACCTGATCAGTTGCGGTCGATCTGATCCAGTTCCAGGTCCATATTGCCGAAGTTACCGCCCTGGTTGAGGCGGATGTGCAGCGATACGTTATTTTTGGAGTCGGAATACTCTATCGCCGTATCAGCAGTGATGCGGCCGTTTTCGTAGAGCTCTATCAGTGCCTGGTCAAAGGTCCGCATATGGTATTTCTCGCCCTGCTCAATGGTGTCGCGCATGCCGGAGAGATCCTGTTTGACGATCAGGTCCTGGATGCGCGGCGTATTGATCATGATCTCCATTGCAGCGCACTTGCTTCCGTCGACCGTCGGTATCAGACGCTGTGAAACGATTCCGCGCAGGTTCTGCGCGATCCGCACCACTTCGTTTTCCTGATCCTCCGGCGGGAAAAACGTCATCATCCGTTCCAGGGCGGAAACGGCGTTGTTCGCATGCAAGGTGGTGAGGCACAGGTGCCCGGTGTTGGCAAACTTCAAGGCATACTCCATGGTCTCCTTATCGCGAATCTCGCCGAGCAGGATTACGTTGGGCGCCGAGCGCATGGCTGAGCGAATGCCCGTGGAATAGCTTTCTGTGTCTACGCCGATCTCACGCTGGGCGACCACCGAGCGTTTGTGGTGATGAAGGTACTCGATAGGGTCTTCAAGAGTCAGGATGTGACCAGCGGCGTGTGTGTTGCGGTGGTCAATCATGGCCGCCAGGCTGGTGGATTTGCCCGAACCCGTGGCGCCCACAACCACAACCAGACCGTTCTTCTCCATGACCATATCGTTAAGGACAGTGGGCAGGCCGAGTTCCTCGACGGTCGGGATGTCATTGCGAACGTAGCGGAATACCAGGGATGTCTCTCCCCGCTGTTTAAAGGCAGAGCCGCGAAAACGGCCCAGAGACGGTACACCCAGGCTGAAATCGACTTCGCCGTGCTCTTCGAATTCCATGATTTTCTTGTCAGAGGCAATCGTTCGGAAGATATGGTCGACTTGCCCGGGCTTCAGCATTTCGCCTATCCAGGCAAAGCCAAAGGGGCCCTTGATGAGGATCTTTGCTCCGGAGTGGAGGTAGATGTCCTCCCCCTCCTTGTTGACCATAAGGGCCAGATAGGGAGCAATTTCCAGGTTTGTGTCGCTCATCGGTTATCTCCACCGCGTTGGGTGCAGAGTATGGCACTGCTGGTCGCCGTTACAAAGTGTTGGGGTCAGCTACCGCACGCTGCTGTGACTCGCAGCAGTTTCGCTGTGCTCGATTGCAAAGAGTGAGCGCGCAGCGGCTGTTCTGCGCTAAAATCCGCGCTGATTATTCCCGCCTGTAGCTCAGCAGGATAGAGCAGCCGCCTCCTAAGCGGCAGGTCCCCCGTTCGAATCGGGGCAGGCGGACCAGTTTGCAAGGCCAGCGCTGCTCGATTACTGCCAGGGCGTTGGGCCCCATGGCTTGTTTTTGGGTCCTGCAACGGCTCTGGCAATGGGCCGTGTCAGAAGATCCGCGTTATACTTACTGTCATCAATCCCGTAGGAATTTCTCTTGGCGAATCTTGGTTTTGGATTGCGCAGGGCTTTAGCCCTGTCAGCGTTTTGTGTGGTTGGACTTGTTGCCGCCTGTACATCGGTGCAATACAACCTGCCTCCTGTGGCTATCGATACCGACGGCGCCCGGCACCCGGGCAAGTTTATCTGGCACGATCTGATTTCCGACACGCCGCGCGCGAGCCAGGCCTTCTACACGGCGCTGCTGGGTTGGGAATTTCAGTCTCTGCGGCTGACGGGGGCGGAGTACTGGCTCATAACCCACGGCGGCCAGCCGATAGGCGGCATGGTCAATCAGGCTCGTATCCCCGCCGGGAAAGATGTCTCGCAGTGGGTGTCGGTGCTGTCCGTAGCTGATATCGCTGCCGCCACAGGCATTGTCACCGAGAGCGGTGGCACCGTTCTACGTCAGCCCGTATCCGTCGGGGACCGCGGTGATATCGCTGTGTTCGCCGATCCCACGGGCGCGATCTTTGCGGCCTTGCAGAGCCGCGACGGAGATCCCGGTGACGAGGGTGCGCCGATTCCCGAGGGCGCTTTTCTGTGGCATGAATTGTGGACAGCCGATGTCGACGGTGCCGCGGAGTTTTATGCGGCGCTTTGCGGTCTCGATATAGAACGCGGTGAGACCGCGGGACGTGATGGGCAGAGCGTGGCCTATCACCTGCTGCGCGATGATGCTTTAGCTCGCAGCGGTGTGCGCGATCTACCGCTTGCGGATTTGCCTCCTCTTTGGATGCCCTATTTGCGTGTGGCTGACGCCGCCGCGCTGGAGTCATTGCTGGAGCGTATACCGGGGCTGGGTGGCCGGGTTCTGGTGCCGTCCATGGCGCGTCCTGCAGGCGGTTTTCTGGCGGTCATTGCCGGCCCATCCGGGGCGCCAATTGCATTACAAACCTGGGGCGACAAGCAGCCCCGCATTAAGGCGGGTTGATATGGTTGATTTTGAGTTTAGCGCAGCGCACGCCATGCCTTGGGTCAGGCGGTTGTTAGTTCTGCCGCTGGCGCTGCTGCTCCTGAGCCTGACGGGCTGCGAGGATCCCCAGGTGTATGGCAGCGTTGGTGTCTCCAGCGGCTACGGCGGTTATTACGGCGGTTATGGTGGGTGGAACCAGCCGCGCATGCATACCAGTATTTCCGTCGGCGGCCGTATTCGATAAGTGACCGGTGTGGGCTGGAATCAGTACTTCCAGCCCACACCGGTAGTCACGCCCCAGTCGAACTCGCCACCGGCTTTTTCCACCGTAGAATTGTCATAGCTGCCCCAGGCGCTGAAGTCCCAGAAGAGATCGTTGACAATCTCCCAGCGCAGGCGAGCATTGCCGTCCGCCCGGACCCTTCCGCCTTCAGTTAGCGATGGGTACAGGGAGGTATCCAGACGCAGATCGAGTTCTGGCGAGTCGAAGCGCCACAGACCATAGCCCAGTGTGAACACGGCCTCTGCACTCTGCTGTTGGTCACCCTGGGCGCTGCGCTCTTCCAGGGCCTGCACGGACACACTGCCGCTCAGGTTTTTGTTGTTGGTATCGATCAGGTAGCGTCCCATGCCGAAGCCCAGCGTATAGCGGGCATCGAGACTGAGTTCGTCGTTGCTCTCAAAGCCCACAAAGCCCAGACGGTAAAGGTTGGCTCGATCTGTCCACGCTTTGCGGGAAGCGTTCACGCGCGAGCTGGCGGTGGTTTCCTCGTTGGTATCAGACACGGTGATACGGCTGGTGAGGGAGTTCAGGGTGCTCTCATCCTCGTAGGAAACATCGGCGTGAAACTCCGTCTGGGTGACGCCGCTGGCTTTGGTAAAGGCGTAATTGGCGCTCAGGTAGAGATCCAGCCGGTCGGCAAAATCCTCCTCAACCGGGCGCAACTCCACCACCTCGAGCCCATCAAAGTTGCGCTCCCCAAAAACATCGCTGAACGCGATGCTGCCGGGCCGGGTGCCAGGCTGTAAGGTGCCAAAAAATCGATCGCCGCTATTGAGGCGCAATTCATAATTGTAGTTGGACTCAACACTGGCGATCTCTTTCCACTCGATGGCGATAGAGCCCATGTGGTCGGTGTTCAGTGTCAGGCGGCCTCCCAGAAGTGATTTTATTTCACCGGTTATCCGATCACCGTTGTACAGGGTGATAACATCGGATTTACGGTGGGCCTCCGCTGGTGTGCTGAGACAAATGCTGAGACAAATACCCAGACATTGGAGCAGGCAAATCCCCCTGGCGATGCGAAATACTGACGATGGTTCAGGCGACAATGCAGAGGACAATGTAGAGGACAGTGCAGGCGACAATGCAGACGACAGTGCGGACATGAAGAAACCCGGTTTCTGGGGAGCTGGAATTTTGTGCAGTATAACGCGAGGGCGCCGTTTTCTTCGCGTTGGTGGCAGCTGCGCCATGCTGTTTATCGGCGTTGAATGCATGGGCTCTTCCGGCGTAACGCTCCTGCAGGGCGCAGAGAGAGGCTTTGCCGCTGAGCGGGAGCTTTACCGGCAGGCGCTGGAGGCTGCGGATACCCGTGATCGAGAGACCTTTAATCGGCTGCGCGGTGAATTACATGCCTACCCGCTGGCCCCCTACCTCGACTACCGGGCGCAAATGGCGGCTGTCTACAACACCCGTGGAGTTGCGGCGCGGGCCTTTGTGGATGCTCATGCGGACGGGCCGCTAGGTGTCAGGTATCTGGGGCACTATTTGGCGGCGGCCGGCAAAGGGCGGCGTTGGACGGATTATCGTGCGGCAACGACTCGTGAGCCGCACAGCGAGCGTCTGCGTTGCTACTACGGCCGGTCACTGCTGGCTGGTGGTGAGAAAACCGCGGCCTGGGAACTGGCGCGGCGGCTCTGGCTATCGGAAAGCTCCGTAGATAAAGCCTGTGACCCTCTCTTCGTTGCCTTCCGCAAGGCAGGAAATCTGGATGACGAACTGGTGTGGCAGCGCGCGCTGCTGGCCTTTGCGGCGCGAGAGGGCTCCCTACTGCGCTACATCGCCTCGCGTGGCAGCGTGAAATTGGCTAATGACTTGGAGCAGCTGCGCCGCAGTTACCAGGAGCCGCACAGAACGCGGGTACTCGCCCCGCAGGCCAGCGCACAGCGTCGTGGCGATGTCCTTCTGCACGGGCTGGAGCGCCTGTCGCGTTACGATCCGGGAAAGGCTCTCAAGCAACGCCAGTCTCTGGATGCACAGGCGCTGGATGACAAACAGTGGGCAAGACTGGATAAGGCCATCGCCTTTCGCGCACTGCTGGAACGCGATGAAGCTACGCGGCCCTGGATCGACAGCCAGCTGAGTAGCTGGCGCGATGATAAATTGTCGAGCATGCGCCTGCGCTGGGCGATTGCCGAGGAGGATTGGGATGGCCTCTTACGTCACCAGGCTGCCCTGAGTGTATCCGCGCAGGGCGAGGCGCTCTGGCGTTACTGGCGGGCCCGGGGGATGGCAGCTACCGGTAGTGAGGATGAGGCGCGGACGCTTTTCTCCCAGGCCGCTGAGGAACGCAGCTATTACGGTTTTCTCAGCGCCGACCGGCTGGGGCTTCCGTATAGTTATGAGGACAGCTCACGCGACACGTCCAGGGGCGTTAGCGAGGACGAGGCTACCGAAACTACTCCGCAAGAGCCCCTTCTCGCCCCGATGCGGGATATGCTCCTGCGGGTTCACGAGTTGCTGATGATTGGCGACGCGCGCCTGGCGCATGCGGAGTGGACGCATGCATTGCAGCGTTTGAAACCCGCCGGGCAGCTGCGGCTTGCGGAGCTGGCACAGTCTCAGGGCTGGCACCGTCTGGCTATCGACGCGGCCAACGCCGGCCTGCAGTGGGATCGCCTGGAGCTGCGTTTTCCTCTTGCCTATGAGGAGGACTTCCGCAGTCGCGCTGCAGCCTATGCACTGCCCATGAGCGAGCTTATGGCTATCGCGAGGCGCGAGAGCGCGTTTTTTCCGATGGCGCGTTCACCGGTGGGTGCGCGCGGTCTGATGCAGCTGATGCCGGCCACGGGAATGTCCGTGGCCCGCAAGGCCGGGATTTCGCTGAAGGTGAGTGATTTCTATACCGTGGGGCACAATCTGGATCTCGGCAGTGCTTATTACCTGCAGTTGCTCGAGCGCTTCAAGGGTAATCGTGCGGTTGCGCTGGCAGCCTATAATGCGGGCCCGAATCGCGTACAGAATTGGATTGGCAAGGGCCTGCCCCTGGATGCCTGGATCGAAACTATTCCCTACGGGGAGACGCGCGCTTATGTAAAAGCGGTGCTTGCCTACAGTGTGGTTTTTGACTATCGCTTGGGCGAGACCGGCCAGCTGCTCACGGTCGCTGAGCGTCTTTCCAGTTACTGAGACCTTGCCAGGCCTGAGCTTCGTAATTCCTGTGCTCAATGAGGCCCCCGGGCTTCCCGCGTTGTTGCACACCCTGGCTGCAGGTTTCCCCAACGCGGAGCGTATTGTTGTCGACGGGGGTAGCCTGGATGCGAGCGTGGTTACGGCCATGCCATTGGCGGATGTTGTGCTGGTGGGCGAACGGGGTAGAGCCCGGCAAATGAATCTGGGAGCCGCTGCCGCGCGTGGGGAAATACTCTGCTTCCTGCATGCGGACAGCTGTCCTGACTTTACAGAGGTCGCCTTTTGGGCCGCGATCGGCACACAGACATCCTGGGGCTTTTGCCGCGTTCATCTCGCGGGTGAGCGCCGTGCGCTGGCCGTGATCAGTCAATTTATGAATTGGCGTTCCCGCCTGAGCGCCATCGCCACCGGTGATCAGATGCTGTTTGTCGAGCGTGGACTGTACGAGGCCATGAATGGCTTTGCGGATATTCCGCTTATGGAAGATGTGGAAATTTGCGCGCGACTGCGGCGCCGCGCCCGACCGGCGGCCCTTGCGCTCACCGTGCATAGCTCCGGCCGTCGCTGGGAGGAGCAGGGCGTTGTGCCCACAGTGTTGCGCATGTGGGCGCTGCGTTTTGCCTTTTGGCTCGGTGTTCCCGCACAGCGTCTATGGAATCACTATTACGGTAAATCGGCATTACAGTGCGCTGCTAAGTACCGGGCCGGGGATGGCTGAGCGTCCAGAATCCGTTCTTCTCCAGCAGTTTGCACGCTATCCCGAGGAGGGCAGCGTGAAGACGCGACTACAGGTCGAACTTTCTCCCGGAGCCGCCTGCGCGGTGCACATGGAACTGGTCGCACTCACGGCCCGTCAACTACTCGCCGCAGCGCTGGGGCCGGTTGAGATTTGGGTGGATCAGTCTGGCGAACATGCGCTTATAGCCGACTGTCTGCAGCTGGGAATGGCAGGGAGGCGATTACAGCCGCAGGGCGCGAACCTCGGCGTGCGTATGCTGGCAGCTCTTGAGGACGGCTTGTCGCGCTACGAGCGCGTGATTCTGGTAGGCAGTGACTGCCCCGGCCTCGATCCTGACTATCTGCGGGCTGCGGCAACTGCATTGGAGAACCGGGATCTTGTCCTGGGACCGTCCGATGACGGAGGCTACGTTCTGATCGGTTGCAGGAGGGTACACCCAGGGGTGTTTGCGGGTGTCGCCTGGGGCGGGGATCAGGTTCTTGAGCAGACGCTGCAGCGTCTGCAGTCGCTAAATCTAAGCGTTGGGCTGCTGCCTGAACGCTATGACGTTGATACTCCCTCTGACCTGCGTCGCTGGAGAAATTCCTGTTGATTTCAGATGCCGGCGAGCGCCCGCGAGCCCACCTTGTCGCTAACTGAACTGTGCTTGGCGGTGTCTGAGTCTCTGGCGGGCAGCGTCGTGGCGCCCCGGGAGCGCTGGAACAGCAACCAGGCGATGGCGGTGCAGTAGCTGAGATTGGTTTGCAGCTCCTTATCGGGATTACTCAGGAAAGCGCGCTGACTGGCGAGCCCGCGTACGCGACTGGCTATTTCCGGCCGGTAGGCCAGATAGCGATCCCAGAGGTCACGGTGTTGGGCCGGCGTGATACCAAAAAGGCCCAATCCTTTCGGTTGCCGCCGCGAGAACAGCCCCACCTCGGTATCGCTTTGCACAGCCGCGAGTAATTCTTGCTCAGCGGCAGTTGACCAGCAACCAAGATACTCCAGGGTGGGTTTAATCACCTGTTCACGAAGATGTTCGGCGGTGATGTACATATAGCAGGCTCCTCGCAGGATTTTGGCATCGTCGCTCTGCTGGCGATCGTCAGCCGGTTTGCATGCTATGCAGGGCTGCCTGTGCGTGGTGTCCTCGCTGAACAACCCTCAGCTTGGTAGCTCAATCTGTGCTACCGCTGTATTTTTATCACAGGAAATAGAAATATCCAATATAAATTAGTGCTTTAGCATCGGTTTTTCACATTAATTTTGTAAACAGGCGCTAACTCGCAAAAAAATGTGCCCACACAGCGCTAAACAGGGGGGGTTAGTGGGCAAAAAGCTATGATACTGGTCAAATTTTAATCAAATGACAGGGAAAAGGTGTAATCGAGCGTAGAGCCTGCGTGGAGATTGCCGCCCCTTGTGGGCTTTTAGCCGCCGGCTATCTTTACCGTGAGGCCATCTTCTTCGAGCAGGGCTTTGATGATCTGCCGGTGGTCGCCCTGAATTTCGATGCGCCCATCTTTCACCGCGCCCCCCACGCCGCAGCGCTGTTTGAGGGTCTTTGCGCGCGCTTTGAGGGCGCTGCCATCGTCCGGCAGACCGGTGATGATCGTAACCGCTTTGCCCCCGCGTCCTTTGGTTTCTCGCAGCAGGCGTACTATTCCATCCCCGGCCTGGGCCGCTTTGAGCAGTCGGCAGCGACAGTCTGCCTTTACGGCTCCGCAGTCCGGACAGAGGCGTCCTCCCTGGGTACTGTAAACCGGGCGGGACTGTTGGGCTTTGCCGCGTTGCATGGCGATTGCTCCGATACCAAGTGCCGGTGTAGGGTACATCGCTTTGGCGGACGGAGGCAGGCAGTGGGCGACAAAACGACCAATGAACTAGTGGACGAGCTGCAGGCAGAGATCGCTTTTCAGGGCCAGAGCCTGATCGAGCTTAACGATATGGTGGCACTGCAGCAGCGCGATCTACTCCTGTTGAAGCGGCAGCTCGCGTTGCTCGGTGAAACGCTGAATGCCCTGCGTGGGGAACGGGCCCACGGTGCGCTTGCGGGAGAGAGCTCTGAAAAACCACCGCACTACTGAAACCGGGATATCACCCCAGTCATGAAGCTGTCTGCCTTCGGGGAAAAGTTCGCTGCCAACAGCGGTATCAGCGGTCTCATGGAAGATCTGGGGGCGGCGCTGAGCGATGATCCCTCGCTACTGTTTATGGGCGGGGGTAACCCCGGTCGTGTGGATGCACTCGAAACAGCTTTTACAGACCGGCTCCGGTCACTCATTGATGATCGCGAGCAGCGCCACCAGTTATTGGGTGTGTACCAGGCGCCGCAGGGCGAGCGGGCATTTCGAGACGAGTTTGCGGCCTATCTCCGACGTCGCTTCGGCTGGCCGGTCAGCGCAGAACATATCGCTATCGCCAACGGCAGTCAGTCGGCGTTTTTTATTCTCCATAATTTGTTTGCGGGACCCATGGGCGATGGAACTGAGCGTCAGATACACCTGCCGCTGACGCCCGAATATGTCGGCTATCGCGATATCGGTCTGGGGAACAGCTTTTTCACGGCCACGCGCCCCCAGATGGAGCGTATCGGCGACCGCGAATTCAAGTATCGCATCGACTTCGATGCTTTGAGCCTGTCGGATCGGGTGGCGGCCCTGTGTGTGTCGCGGCCCAGCAACCCTACAGGCAATGTTATTACTGATGACGAGGTCGCGGAGCTCGACCGCCTGGCACGTGCCGCGGATATCCCGCTTATCATTGATGGTGCCTACGGACAGCCATTCCCGGGCTTGGTATACGATGCTGTTGAGCCCTTCTGGAATGACAACACGGTACTCATGCTCAGTCTCTCAAAGCTGGGCTTGCCGGGTGTTCGCACGGGCGTAGTGGTCGCGCGTCCGGATATCGCCCGGGCATTTTCGCGCGCCAGTACCGTCGTGAACCTGGCCTGTGGCACGCTGGGGCCAGCATTGCTTCGGGGTATGTTTTCCGATGGCTCCCTGGATCGTTTGTGCACTGATCACCTGCTGCCGTTTTACCGACAACGCGCGGAGTTGGCATTGGCTGCGGTGCGCGCGGGTCTGGGTTCCCTGCCGGTACACGTGCACCGTGCGGAAGGCGCATTTTTTCTTTGGCTCTGGTGCGAGGGACTGCCCATCGATAGCATGCAGCTCTATGCGCGTCTCAAGGCGCGTGGGGTCATCGTCCTACCCGGTAACGACTTCTTCATTGGCCTTGGGGGCGACTGGCAGCACAGCCGCGAGTGTCTGCGCATCTCCTACGCGGGGGAGCCGTCGACCATTAAAGCGGGTATCGCGTTGGTGATGGATGAGCTGCATCGTGCCTATGCAGAAGGCCAAGACAAGCAAGGCAGCTGAAAAGAACGCGGGTAATCGAACTGGATACATTGGGGATAAAGGGGATTTGGTATGAAGCAATCGCGTAAGAGGGCGCTGTGGCTCCTGTGTAGCATGATGGCGGCGGCGACTGCGGCCAGCGAGCGCAGCCACCTCGACTGGCTCGACAGTCATTACGAGCAGACGGCTGGAACAGCGCGTGCACTATGGGACTACGCTGAGGTCGGTTATCAGGAACAGCACAGCTCGGCGTTACTGCAGGAGCAGCTTGCCCAGGAAGGATTTGTCGTGGAGGCAGGGGTTGCCGATATCCCCACGGCGTTTGTTGCGAGCTACGGCAGCGGCGAGCCCGTACTGGCTATTCTCGGTGAATTCGATGCGCTGCCTGGAATCACCCAGGATGCGGTCGCCGAGCGCGCGCTGCTGCCCGAGAAACTGGCGGGACACGCCTGCGGCCACAATCTCTTCGGTGCAGGATCTGCGGCTGCAGCGATCGCCGTTCGCCATTGGCTTGAGGCCACCGGAAACCAGGGCACGGTGCGCTTCTACGGCACGCCGGCAGAGGAGGGTGGTAGCGGCAAGGTGTACATGGTGCGTGCGGGACTTTTTGAGGACGTGGATTTTGCCCTGCACTGGCACCCGGCGGACCGCAACTCTGCCGCGGCGCGTACTACTCTGGCCAATCGTTCCGCGAAGTTCCGTTTCTACGGTGTGTCGGCGCACGCCGCGGGCGCACCGGAGAAGGGGCGCTCGGCGCTCGACGGTGTAGAAGCCATGAATTACATGGCTAATCTGATGCGCGAGCATGTGCCTCAACAAACACGGATTCACTATGTGATAACCGCCGGGGGCAGCGCACCCAACGTAGTGCCGGACTTCGCGGAGGTCTTTTACTATCTGCGTCATCCCGAGGCCGAGATGGTGAAAACCCTTTGGCAGCGGCTGGAGTCCACGGCGCTAGGCGCGGCTGAAGGCACAGGTACAGAAGTGAAATGGGAGATCATCCACGGCAATCATCCGGTGCTGGTGAACGAGACCCTGCAGCGCATGATGGACAGCACCCTGCGCGAATTGGGCGGCATTAGCTACGATGAGGAGGATGCGGCCTTTGCGCGGGAGATTTACAGTAGTCTTGATTCCCCCACATTGCCGCTCGGCTCCGAAGAAGAGGTGCAGCCCTACGCGTTAACCCTGGGATACGGTTCAACTGATGTGGGGGATGTTTCCATGGCGGTGCCCACAGTGGGTGCGCAGATCGCCTCCTATGTGCCCGGTACGGCCGCGCATAGCTGGCAGGCCGTGGCTGCAGCGGGCTCATCCATCGGTTTTCGCGGTGCCGATCTGGCGGCCCGAGCTCTCAGCCAGATGGCGGTGCGCCTGTACCAGGATCCGGCACTGCGCGAGGCGGCGATCGCCGAGTTCCAGGAGCGTCGTGGTGGTGACTTTCACTACGAGGCGCTGCTGGGTGATCGGCCGCCGCCACTCGACTACCGGAAATAGCCAACTGGCAGTGATCAATATCGCGGGCGGCAATGGCTGCCTAAGGACGCGCCGGGCACGAGGCGAGATACCGGGCGCATAGCCTGTGAGAACAAGAGGGAAAGAGTATGTCTGAGAGCGAACGCAGGGACAGCGCGGAACAGGCGGAGTTTCGCGCTTATTGCCGCGAGTGGATCGCCAACAACCATCCCGGTGAGCCGCCAGTGCGCCTGCCTATATCTCCGATTGAAATCATGAGCGAGCAGCAGATGGCGTATCTGCAGAGCTGGCAGAAAGCCGCCTACGATGCGGGTCTGGTCGGTTGCGATTACCCGGAGGAGGTCGGTGGCGGGGGGCGCAAGAATTGTCAGCGCGTCGCCAACGAAGAGATGCTCGCGGCGCGTACGCCCTACTACCCAAATGTGATCGGGCTCGGAATGGCGGCGCCTACGGTGTTTCGCCACGCGACGGATGCGCTCAAGGCGCGCCTCCTGCCCCGTTTGCTGTCCGGCGAGGACATCTGGTGCCAGGGATTCAGTGAGCCCGGGGCCGGATCGGACCTCGCCAGTGTGCAGACCTTTGCGGAGCCCCGGGGCGAGCGCTGGGTCATCAACGGTCACAAAGTGTGGACCAGCCTCGCACATTTCGCCGAATGGATGATCATCCTCCTGCGCACGGACAAGTCTGATAAGTACAAGGGCCTGTCTTATTTCGTGGTGCCCATTCGTTCAGCGCTGGGCAAGGGCGTCACGGTACGGCCGTTGATCAAGATGACCGGCGAATCCGGTTTTAACGAAGTACTCTTTGAAGGTCTGGAAGTCGATGATAGCTATAGACTCGGTGATCTTGGCGCTGGCTGGCAGGTGGCGATGACCACACTGCTGCACGAACGCGGCGCTGGCGAACTGGTTACGCCGCGAGCCGGTGGATTGAAGAGCCGTAGTGCCCATAATATCAACGCGCGCGCCGTCATCGAACTGGCCCGGAACACCCCGCGGGGGCAGTTAAGCGCTGCGGATGATCCGCTGCTGCGAGACCGTCTGGTTCAACAGCTGATTCGTGAGGAGGCGCTTCGGGAACACCAGCGCCGGGCACAGGTACCGGCCCTGACCGATCACCCCATGCGCCTGCCGTTGCAGAACAAGTTGCTCGCCTCGGAACTGTCCCAGGACACGGCGCGTCTGGCTCTGGATGTGGAGGGACCGGCTGCGAGCCTGTATCTGGCGGACAGTCAGGCGCCGGCGGGCGGGCAGTGGCCGCTGGCCTATATGAATTCTTATGGCATGACCATTGCCGCGGGAACGAGCGAGATTCAGCGCAATATCCTCGGGGAGCGAGTTCTCGGTCTTGCCAAGTCAAAGTGAGGAACCTGCTGAGTGAAGTGATGCGAAGATCCCGGTATAAACACGAAGAGAAGCAGATAGAACAGCGGAGAGAGATCCTATGAGCCAGCCCAGAAACTACGGTTTTGAGGAAGAGGCCAGCATGCTGAAAGATGGGGCGCGACGCTTTTTTGCGGAGAAGCTCCCGGTCGATCAGTTGCATGCGCTGGTGGCGCGCGAACATGATCTCGTGCGCGCACCTACGGTAAATTGGCTCCCGGAACTCTGGGCGGAGCTGGCTGAGCTCGGCTGGACCGGGCTGGCCGTGCCCGAGGCGGCCGGTGGCATGGGATTGCCGTGGGTCGCGGTGGTGGCGTTGCTGGAAGAGGCCGGTAGGGCCGCCTTTCCTTCGCCGTTGCTGCCCACACTGCAGAGCACGGCATTGCTGGCGGCCTGTGGCGAAGCGGCTAATCCCGCTCTTGAGGAGATTGTCGCAGGACATGCGGTATCCTTGGCGCTGATGGATGCTCAAGGGTCTTGGAAGCTAGGTGCTGTGCGTGTTGTGGATGGTCGACTGAGCGGTGAAGCATACTTTGTACAGGATATCGCCAAGTGCGATCGACTGCTGGTGCTGGCCGATGAGGGCGGTAGTCCGGCATTGTTTTGGTTGGAGCTGCCTGCCCAGGGCGTCACGGTGCATAGCGATGCCATCATCGACCTGACTCGCGATCAGGGTCGGGTACGCTTTGATAGGGTGAGCGCCCAGCGTATTGACGCTGATGTGGGCGCCGCGATTGAGGCGGCCCTACCAGTCATTTGGACGCTGATCAGCGCGGATATGGTGGGCGCGGCAGAATGGCAGCTGCAGACTACCGTGGACTACGCACAGCAGCGGCAGCAGTTCGAGCATAGTCTGGGGTTTTTCCAAGCGGTGAAACACGATCTGGTCGATGTCATGATTTCCATCGATGCGAGCAAGTCACTGGTTTATAGCGCGGCCTGTGCTCTCGATCACGAGCCAGGGCGTGCTCGCGAGCTCGCGCATATGGCGAAGGCCTCCGCGAGCGAGACGGCGGGGCTTGCCTGCGGAAGATCGGTGCAGCTTCACGGGGGGATCGGCTTTACCTGGGAATGCTACGTGCATCTCTACTTCAAGCGTCAGAAACACAGCCAGCTGCTGTGGGGTGATGGGCCCTGGCACCGCGCGGCGCTGGCCGAGCTACTAATCGATAAGGCGGCCTGAAGATGCACTTGAAAACAGTGGCTATAGTGGTTTTGGCGTTGGCGATCGGCTTTGGGACCCTGGCACTGATCGTCTTTAAATAGCAGAAGTGGCGCGAGGCGGCGTCCCAGTACTCAGGCCGCCGCGGGATCCTTCAGTTCGAAGGCCTCCAGAAATTCCATCAGTAGCTCCCTTTCCCCCTCCGGCTCCTGTGTGCGCGACATCAGATGCGTGGTGCGCGGTTCCCGATCGAGGAACAGTTTGCCGCTGACCTGGTCGGCTTCGGAAGCGGCCGCCAACCAGACGATGGTGTCGGCACCTTCCTGCGGTGTCCGCAGAATGTAGCGCATGAGCGTGTGAAAGGCCGGAAGGGCCGTTTCTACGCCGGGGGTATCGGCCCAGCCGGGGTGCATGGCATTGACCGTAATGCCTGCGTCCGCCCAATCCTTGGCCCACTCTTCGGTTACGACGGTCAGGGCGCGTTTGCAGCGCGCGTAGGCTGTCGCGCCGGCGTAGCCTGTAGCCGAGGCCTGTAGCTTGTCGACTTCAAGGCGCTGTGAATACATGCCGCCGGATACCACGTTGACGACCCGTGCAGAGCCCGCGGCTTCGAGCAATGGGCGCAGGGCCCGGGTCAGGCGCCAGGGACTCAGCAGTAGCAGGGCAAAGCTGCGCTCCAGTCCTTCGTCGGTCTCCTGCCTGTCGTTAAATAGTGCCCCGGCATTGTTTACCAGCGCATGCACCGGTCGTCCATCATCCAGCAAGCGCTTGCTGAGCGCGTCCACATCGCGCATCAGCGACAGGTCCGCCAAGGCGAACTCGATAGACTCGTTGCCGGTTTCCTCGCGCAGGGTCTCTACCACTTCAGCGGCGCGTTGGGGATTGCGCATCACCAGCAGCAACTCGGCGCCGCGCTCAGCGAGTGCCGTCGCCGTGGCCAGTCCCAGCCCGGAACTGGCTCCGGTCACGATCATGCGCTTGCCCTTCAGTGATGCGCTCATGGGCTTCCAGCCACGCCGTCCACGTCTATACCCCAGCTTGCTGAACAGCGCCAGGCCCGGCCATACGAGGCGATCGGCGGTAGCGTTGGCGGTCGACAGCTGCGGCGCTGCAAAGTCATCGCCAAGTGCGCATTGCAGCCCGCGCAGGGATGCGCCTCCCATGCGCTGCATCCCGCGCTGCAGAGCTCCTTCCAGGGTCGCAAAGGGCATGCGGTAGCTGAAGTCCGCACGATAGTCGATGTGGGTGCCGTCCTCGCCCTCACGGAAACGGATCGTGTCCACGGCCTCAAACAACCAACAGTGGGCGTGTAGTGCGACCAGTCCTGGCGGCTCAAACTCGGTGATGGTGTAATTGATAAGCACCGATCCGACGGGTAGGCGGCAGCGCACCGCGTAGCGGCTGCCCATACCCACCGGGCCCTTGTCGAGTTTGCTTGCGCTGAATGCCGTTGCATCCCACTCGGCGGTGTTACGGAAGTCGGCGACGTAATCGAAGCACTCCTCAATGGAACGCTGTACTGTAATTTCTTCCTGAATATTGATCATACCGCCGCTCTCCTGTGTGACGCGAAATCTTACGCAGGTTATGCCGGAGCAGTTCACTTCCGGGGCCTTTGGGAGCGAGCACTATTTTCTGGAATCGGCACAGGGGAGGCCGCAGGGCGGTTTTTGGTCCCTCCAGAAGACTATTCGTCGGTCCAGATGTGACGCAGCGGTTCGCCAAAATCGTCGTAGACCAGGCGGCGACGCCTGCGGCTGGTACGACCCTTGGTGACCGGTTTGCGGTGGGTCTTCATCGCTTCGCGACGTTGTTCAATGGCGGCGACCACCTCGGGTACCGGGGTGCGTTCGCTTTTGGGCTCAACAAATAGTGGCCGCGAGGGGGGCGGCTGCGTACCGGGCTCCCAGGCGCTGGTCCCGGTAGGCACTTTGTTGACCTCGCCACCGAGTTGCAGGAACTGTGTTGTCTCCCGCTCCAGTTCCCGCCGTATGTCAGCTTTAGTCGGAGGTGCTGTTTTCTGTTGCTTGCTCAAGGTGTAGTAGCGCCTGTTTGGGCTGCTGCGGGCCAATCTCCTAGAGTACCCCTCGCGCAACTGTGGTTCCACCCCACCCTCATGAGCGATAATCCCACCTCTTTGTTGCGAGTGCTGTTAAATGTTCTGGTTTATCGTCCTGCTTGTAGTGTTGTTACTGTTCACATTCTTTGTTCTACGCGGGGAAAATCTCAGCTACCTGGACCAGCCCCTGCCATCGCATCCATCGAGGCCTCCGAGTAAGCCTATGCAAGAGGTGTTGGGGATCCTGAAGGGATTTACCGAAAGTCCTGTGGGTCGCGGCCGGGGTCGCATTCGAGCGATCCGCCAGTTCATGGATGGCATGGCCGGTGATCGCAGCTATGAAAGTGAATTCGTGGCCGTACAAACACCGGACCTGCGCGGCGAGTGGGTGCTGGCACCGGAGCATGATCCGCGCCGCAGGATTCTCTACATCCACGGTGGCGCCTTCGTTGCCGGGAGTCCGCTCAGCCATCGCCCGCTCACCGACCGGCTCGCCCGCCTGACGGGCGCTGCGGTTTTCTCCCTGGACTACCGCCTTATGCCTGAGCATCGGCGTATGGCGGGGATCGAAGACTGCCGGCGCGCGTACCGCTGGCTGCTTGAGAACGGCCCCGAGGGCGCCAGTTCTACCGAGTGGTTGGTCGTAGCGGGCGATTCAGCCGGTGGTAACCTCACCCTGTCCCTGATCGCCTGGGTGCGCGATCAGGGTTTGCGGCAGGCCGATGCCGCGCTGGCGTTCTCTCCGGCAACAGATGGTGTACTGGACGCCCCCAGCCTGCGCTCGAATATTGCCAGCGACCCTATGCTGGGGCCGGCTTTCGGCGCCCTGACGCGGGTCCCAACGGTTGTGCTGCTTTGGTTTAACTGGTTCAGCGCCAGAATTATGCCCTCGGATCCGCGCGTGTCGCCGTTGCGGGGGCCGCTCCACGAGTTGCCGCCGATTCTGGTGCAGGCCAGTGATTCGGAGATGCTCCTGGATGACGCGCGACGCTACGTGGCCAAGGCGCAGGCGGCGGACTCACCTGCGGTACTGCAAACCTGGCCCGACATGGTGCATGTGTGGCAGATGTTCACGCCGCAGTTGCCCGAGGCCGAGGAAGCCTTTCAGAACATCGCCGAGTTTCTGGACGGCGTGGCCACCCCACAAAACGAGGCTGAGTCCGCATCGTGAACGCGCTGCGTTCGTCGATAGTTTTCCTGTGGATTGTCGCCAGCATTATCCCGATGGGCCTGGGGCTGATCCTGACATCTCCAATCCTGCCCTCAACCAAGCTGTGGCGCTGGTTTGCCATTCCCTGGCTGCGCGGTGTGGTTGGAGCGGCGCGCTGGATAGGGGGTATAGACTACCGTGTTGAAGGGCGGGAAAACCTTCCGGGAAAGAGCGACATGCGGCGCGTCATACTGGTTTCCAAGCATCAGTCGACCTGGGAGACTTTCTTTTTCCCGAGCATGATGCCGCATCTGCTGGCCTATGTGTTCAAGAAAGAGCTCCTGCGGATTCCTGTTTTTGGCTGGTGTATGGCATGTCTTGAAATGGTCCATATCGATCGCAGCAAGCGCACTGAGGCGTGGAATAAGGTGGCTGTACTTGGGGAAGTGCTGATGGATAAGGGTAAGTGGATCATCATGTTCCCGGAGGGAACCCGCAGCGAGCGCGGAGGGCAGGGTATTTACAAGAGCGGCGCCAGTCGTCTCGCCATCGCCACCGACGCGCAGATGATACCGATCGCGGTAACGTCCGGGCGCTGCTGGCCGCGACGCTCTTTCTGGTTTATTCCCGGGCGTATCGATGTATCTATCGGGCCACCTATTGCGCCGGACGGGCGCTCCCCGGACCAGCTTATGGCGGAGGCGGAACAGTGGATAGAGACAGAGATGCGCCGCATCGACCCGCAGGCCTATGCGCAGGAACTCGCGCAGGCACACACCACACAAAGCGCTGCAGCAGTTGCTGCGGACAAGCCCGCTGACGAGGGCCGGAGCGACCGGGATGGCGTGAACGATGCCTGATTACAAGCTCCCCGTCTGTCTGGCAGTTATTGTCAGCCCGGATGCGCTCTGGCGTGAAAGTTGGAGCCGCCAGCTACAGGAAGCGGAAGCCCGGGATTCGGAGGATGCCTGCTGCTGCGAGCTGCGCGTTATTTCATTGGGCAGTGCCGATGAGTTGCTGCGGCTGGCCGAGACCGAGGGAGATCTGCAGTGCGTGGTGCTCGATACACTTGGCGTGAGCAACGTACGGGAGCTGGCTGAGGGGCTGCGTACCCGACGCAGTGAACTTGACCTGTTCCTCGTTGTGCCACCGGGCATCGAACCCGGCGAGGAATCGGCAGAGCTTCTCGATCGCGACGACCTGCGTCCCGGGATGCTGCTGCGCCGGCTGCACAGCGCTGTCGCCCGTCGTGCACGCACGCCCTTTACAGATGCCCTGCAGGAGTACGTAGCCGGCGCCCGCGATGCCTGGCATACCCCGGGGCACTCTGGTGGTGACGGCCTGCGGGACAGCCCATGGGTGGCGGACTTCTTTCGCAGCATGGGGGAACACGTGTTTAATGCCGACCTGTCCGTATCCGTGCAGGAACTGGACTCGTTGCTGGAGCCGAGTCACGTGATCCAGGCAGCGCAGGATCTGGCCGCCGACGCCTTTGGGGCGCGACGTACATTTTTTGTCACCAGCGGCACCTCCATGGCCAACAAGGTCATTGTTCAACATGTGCTCGGTGACGGCGGCAAGATGCTCGTTGATCAGGCCTGTCACAAGTCAGTGCACCACGCTGCCATACTGTCTGGCGCCGATCCTGTGTACCTGCCAGCCAGCGTCAATGATCGCTACGGTCTCTATGGTCCGGTGGCGAAGGCGCGGGTTCTCGCGGCGATAGACGCGCATGCGGATGCGCAGCTACTGGTGCTCACTTCCTGTACCTACGACGGCTTCTATTATGATCTGGCGCCAATTATTGCGCGCGCACACGCCGTGGGTATGAAGGTTCTAGTCGATGAAGCCTGGTACGCGCACGGCTTCTTTCATCCGGCCCTGCGGCCCTGTGCCCTGGAATGCGGCGCCGACTATGTCACCCAGAGTACCCACAAAATGCTCTCAGCTTTTTCTCAGGCGAGCATGATTCATGTGGGCGATCCGGACTTCGACGAGGGGCGTTTTCGAGAACATCTCAACATGCACACATCCACGAGCCCGCAGTATGGGATGATCGCCAGTCTTGATGTGGCCCGGAAACAGATGAGTATGGAGGGCTTTTCACGCCTCTCCCGGTGTATCGAGTACGCGAGTCAGTTGCGCGCCGGTATCGACAAAAGCGGCGTGTTTCGCGTGCTGACACTTGCCGATATGCTGCCGTCGGAATTGGCAGGGGATCGTGTTCGCCTCGATCCGACCAAGTTGACCATTGATGTGAGTCAGGCTCGGCACAGCGCCGGAGAGCTGCAGCGAATGCTCTACGAGCGCTATTCTATCCAGGTGGAGAAGATCACCCACAACACCCTGTCGGTGCTGGTCACCCTTGGCACCACCCAGAGTAAGGTATTGCGGCTGCTCAACGCGCTACAGACCCTAGCGCGGGAGAGTGCCGGCACCCGGGACAATGCGGCGCGACCGCCGTCACTGCCTGCCATGGGTGAGATCTGTATGCGTCCACGCGAAGCTTACTTTGGCGACAGCACGCTGCTGCCCTTGAATGACGACAATCACGGTGCCAATCCGGCACTGCTTGGCCGTATCAGCGCTGATCAGATTGTGCCTTACCCCCCGGGCATACCTGCCCTGGTGCCAGGGCAGCGCATCTCTGCGGACGTGCTGCGCTTTCTACTCTACTTATATCACGGTGATAGAGGTATTGAGCTGCACGGCCTGATCCGCCATGAGGGCAGAGTCATGCTGCGTGTTGTTAGCGATAAATCCAACCCTACCGTCAATAATCAGCGAGGATAAAGCGTTATGGCAATTCAGGAAAAAATTATTGATTACGACTGTAACGGAGCGACCCACCAGGCATTCATGAGTTGGGACGATGCGGCCGCAACCCCGCGTCCGGGTGTGCTGGTCGCCCATGCCTGGGGGGGGCGCAGCGAGTTCGAGGAGGAAAAGGCGAGAGCGCTCGCGGCGCAGGGTTACGTGGGCTTCGCTCTGGACATGTACGGCAAGGGTATTCGTGGGACGACGACCGAAGAAAATACCGCGTTGATGACACCGCTGGTTGAGGATCGAGCTGAACTGCAGCAGCGAATGATCCGCGCACTGGAGGTGATGTGCGTGCAGGAGGAGGTCGATGAGGGGAGCTGCGCTGCCATCGGCTATTGTTTTGGCGGCCTTTGCGCGCTGGATCTGGCGAGGGTCGGTAGCGACGTGCGGGGCGTCGTTTCGATTCACGGCCTGTTCATGCCTCCGGGCAACACCGCAGACACGCCTATCAGTGCCAGTGTGCTGTGCCTGCATGGCTACGACGACCCGATGGCCGAACCGCAAAGCGTGCTCGATCTGGCTACGGAGTTGAGCGCTGCGGGCGCTGACTGGCAGGTACATGCCTACGGCGGTACTCAGCATGCGTTCACCAACCCGCAGGCGAATAATCCGGATATGGGGACGGTCTACAGCCCCAGGGCCGACCGCCGCGCTACTCTTGCAGTAGGCAATTTTCTGGCTGAACTGTTTCCTGCCAAGGCCTAGCGTTTAAGGGCCCAGAGACTGCGCAGGCTAGTTTCCGAAGAGGCGCTGCCACCAGCTTGGTGCCTGTGTCTTTAGCGCAGGTGGCTGCTCGCTGTCGTCTCCGAACACGGCGTTGAGCCACGCTGCGCTGCGCACCCCGGAAAGGGCGAGGCGTCTCTCGGCCTGCGGCAAGTGGTATTCGAGATAGGTAGGATTGATCACCTTGGGCGCCGGGTACAGCGTATCGCGCAGCGCCGCGCTCTCGGCGATCCACAGCTGGGGATCCGCGTCCGCGCTCAGCGGCGCTCTCGATAAGCCCCGGTCTGTGAAATAGTCGAGCCATAGGCGATGGTTGCGCCCGGCGCTATGCAAGATGTCGCTGTCCCAGACCCGGTGCAGATTAGATCTTTCTCCGTTGACGGACACCACGGTCCTGTTGCCACCGAGATCTTTGCCATTTCCCACGTGCATAGGCTGATGCAGGTCCTGCACGATATGCAGGCTGAAGCGCAGCGCGAGGCGCTGTCGTTCAGGGGCTGTGTTCGGGTCGCGTAATTCCCGCGCGAACATATTCAAGGCGCTCAGGGCGTCGCCCTTGGTCGGCGCGCCCACATCCGCATAGGACAGACCTTTGGGCACCGTCACATAGTGGTAGGGCCCCGCTTCCTCCTGCCAGAAATGTGCGGGATCGCTACGCATGCGATCAGCCCATGTTGAGGCGGTCGCCAGGGGCTCCTGCTCGAGTAACTCACGGACCCTGGTGCGCGCACGCGGGCCGAGGTGACGCTCAGCAATCGCACCGGCGACTTCGTGGCCTGGGCCGCTCCAGGAATACCCGGGCGGTGCCCCCAGGGCGATTGGCAGCACAACCACAAGCAGTGCCGCTGGCCTGCGCGACAGGAGCGCGGAGATAACTGTGCTTGCCCTGAATGACGACACCCGCTGAGCTTCCTCCTGCAATGATCAAGTCCGGTTAGTGTACTCGAGCGAGGGCCCAGGAATGCGCCCACCCCGAGGGCGCCAGCTGGCGTATGGAAGATCCCTCGCGTAGCGCTTTCACGGCGGGCAACCGCGAGGGGCGAGGCCAGGCCGCATCGAGCACGACGGCAACCTCAACTACGAAAAAGGTGACATGTACTCGCTAGTTTTCGCGGGCTGCACGATTTGGATCTTAATGCGGGCACCTGGGGATTGTTTGCCGGGGTAAAATACTGGTGCGACGATGAGCAGGCCAATGGCGATGTGCTGCACGATCACGTCGCCGCCGAAATTGGCGCTGTTTGGCTTGGCGGCATGGATGACGATATTAACTACGGACGCGCCGCGACCTACGGCGCCAATACCTTCGATCCTTTCCCCAGCGCCGTTGTTGGCGGTGCGCCAATCAGCTGTAACACGCACCCGCTGGCGCCGACCATCGTCCCCAATCCCACCGAGGCCTATTGTAAAGATGAGGGCTTCACCACGGACTTTTCCTGGGGCTATCGCATTCGCGCGTCGGCCAATTACAACAGCGCGCTGGCCGGGGCCAACCTTACACCGAGTGTTGCCTGGTCCCATGATGTCAGCGGATACTCGCCCGCACCGAACTTTATCGAAGATCGCATGGCTCTCAGTCTGAGGCTCAAAGCGGACTACCAAAATCTCTATCAGGCGTAGATATCCTATACCTCCTTCTTTGGAGCAGACTATAACGATCAGCAGGATCGGGACTTTCTTTCCCTGAGCTTTTCGGTCGCTTTCTGAATACACAACTGAAGTCACGATAATGCATAAGAATCTGATCCCTGTCTTACTGGTCTCAGCCCTGGCGATGCTCCATCAGCCTGCCTTGGCAAAGATCAGCGAGGCCGAGGCGGCGCGTCTGGATGGTCCCCAGCTCACCCCGGTGGGTGCGGAGCGTGGAGCTACCGCGGACGGCAGTATTCCCGTCTGGGAAGGTGGCATCACGGAACTGCCCGAGGCTTATGTCCTACGATGGGCGCGGTTGGCGCGGCGGGACTGGTGATCACCAGTGACGATAACGGGGACTCCTGGCAGCAGAGCGAGGTGCCGGTCAGTGCCACGCTAACCGCTGTTTTACCTGCACCGTGGTGGACCGCTGCAGGTCGCTTATTTTGAGGCGCTGAAAAGTAGCGGGACGGCGGTTGCCTTTACCGGTGTGACGCTGGCTATCGGTGTGGGTACCTGGATCTATTCTCCTATCAAGTTCCAGGCGGATATGGGTCTGATGCTGACCTTCATGTTTTTCTTGAATATGCGGGATGCGCTCGTATTCCTGCCGGCGCTGACCGATCTCTTTTACAGCAAGAAAGAGCGTGGTAAAGCCGAGGTTCCCGAGATCGCCGCTGAGGCCTGAAGGCTTCCAAAGATAATGGAAGCCGGCGTCGGATGCATCTTGCATCCAATCTTTGCGCCCTTAGGCGCATTGCAATTACTCGCTTTTACAAAGAGCGACCTGGGCATTTTTCGCCAATGAACAAGACCTTCAGCTGAGTGTTTCGAAGCGATTCTGTTCGAGGTTTTTACGCACATCATCCAGGTCAAATATCTGCCCGTTCATCGCGATGTAGACGCCCGCTACCGCAGTCTGTAGCGCGCCGATGGCGACGCCGATGTTGAAGATTGCGTCAGAACTCTTAAAGGCCGCGGGCTGCAACGCGCCGGTTAGTACGATGGTCTTGCCCTCGATGCCCTTGAGTGCCTTGCCTGTCGTCACCATGCCGTCGGTGCCGTGGGTCACGAGTACCAGACGCTCGCTGCAACGCTCGGCGCATTCGCGAATCCGCGCGCGGTCCGCGTCGGTCAGGTCCAGGCTGTCCTTACGCATGGCGGATTCTACTGTGTAGGGAAAGTGAGCCCCCATACTGTCCAGCAGTTCGCCAATGACAGGTTCGCCCACCTGGTAGTCGCTCTTGGCGTCGAAGTAGATCTTGTCGATTGTCCCGCCGGTGGTGATGATATGCAGATTCATCGTTGCATAACCGCAGTCTCATAAAGGCATCGCATCGTGCATGAATGGCACGGCGCTGTCGAGGTCGGGGACCTGTGGGTGTCTTCTGGCATCCGCAGCCCCTTACACGAGTCGCCAGGGACACGTGGGTGGCGAGGGGCTCTCCCCGTATACTGGCCTCCTATAATAGAAGACTTCTTCCCAAGGGGCTCCGGCCATGAGTTTGTACGACCAGTATGTGCTTCCGCACTTTATCAATTGCGCCTGTGCCAGCAAGCCGATCATGAAACAGCGCGAGAAGATCGTGCCGATGGCTGAGGGCACCGTGCTGGAGATTGGTATTGGTACGGGCCTCAACCTGCCGTTTTATGATCCGGCAAAAGTGCATCGGCTTATCGGTCTTGATCCTTCGGAGCGTTCCTGGGAGCTGGCGGGCGATCGCGCGGCAACCCTCGAGTTCCCGGTCGAGTTTATCGGCCTTCCGGGAGAGCGTATTCCACTGGCAGACGCGAGCGTGGACAGCATCGTTATGACCTTCAGCCTGTGCACGATCGCGGACCCTTTGACTGCTCTGCAGGGTATGCGTCGCGTTCTTCGGCCCGGCGGGAAACTATTTTTTGCGGAGCATGGCATGGCGCCGGATGACGCGGTGCGACGCTGGCAGGATCGACTCGACGGCCTGTGGGGGAAAATCGCTGGCGGTTGTCATCTGAATCGCGATATCCCCTCTTTGCTCATCGTGGGAGGCTTTCAGACAGAGCAGATGGAAAGCATGTACCTGCCCGGAACGCCGCGTTTTGCGGGCTTCAATTACTGGGGAATTGGGCAGTCAGCTTGAATGCTGTGTAGATACCTTTCGCAAGCTCCCGGCTGTGGCTGGAGGTGGTAAGCAGGCTGGAGAGCTCCTTTGATCTCTATTACCGTTTCGACCGTAACTGACATCGTTCACCCAGTGGATTAATCGACATGGACCCGATCACCCAGGGCGCGCTTGGCGCTGCATTGCCGCAATCGGTGGCGCGCAAGGGGCGCATGGGACTCGCAATACTATGCGGCGTCGCTGCTGGTATGGCGCCGGACCTCGACGTGCTGATACGGTCTGCGGATGACCCGCTGCTGTTTCTCGAATACCACAGGCAGTTCACTCACTCGCTGATTTTCATTCCCGTGGGTGCTGGCCTGGTTGCCGCCTGTCTTTGGCTCCTGCTTGGGCGCTACAGAGACTGGCCCCTGCGGGAGATGTTTTTTTACTGTCTGTTGGGTTATGCCACACACGCACTGCTGGATGCCTGCACGACCTACGGGACCATGTTGTTGTGGCCGTTTTCCGATCGGCGCTTCGCCTGGAATTCCGTGTCCATCATTGATCCGCTACTCACGCTACCGCTGCTCGCCCTGGTTGGGCTGTCTCGCTGGCGACGCTGGCGCTGGCCGGCCGCCTTGGCGATGGTTTGGGTGGTCGCTTATCTGCTGTTGGGTACGGTCATGCGCGACCGGGCACAGGAACTGGGGAGGGAGTTGGCCGTGCAGCGGGGCCACTTGGCGACCGAGGTCGCTGCGAAACCGAGCTTTGCCAATATACTGCTGTGGAAAACCGTGTACCGCGAGGATGGCTACTATTACGTCGATGCGGTACGCCTGGGCCCCAGGCCCCGGAGTTATCCGGGTCGGCGCATTGCGGCCCTCGACCTGCGCCGGGATTTCCCCTGGTTGGACCCGCAGAGCGTACAGGGGCGTGACGTTGAACGCTTTCGCTGGTTCAGCAACGGCTACCTCGCCGCTGACCCCCGTTTTCCCAAGCGCATAATGGATCTGCGTTATTCACTGCTGCCCAACGAAATCCGCCCGTTATGGAGTATTGAACTCGATCCGGATACCCAGCAGTCAGCACATGTCCGCTATCTGACGCACCGTGAGCGCGAACCACAGACCATGGGGCGTTTTCGCACCATGCTGGCGGGCCGATCGCTAGCGCCGGAGATTGGCGAGGCCGGCGCCGCCAGCATAGCGGAGGAATGAGCGGCGGCGAGGATCAGGCGGGGGACGCCCCCCAACTGGCTTGCGCCGCTTGTACTGCAAGGCCGCTGTCCAGGCTGAACCCCTGCTGACGCAGCGCCGTTTCCAGAGCGTTCAGGCAGGCCAGTACATTGCGTTCGCGGCTCGCGTGTCCCATGAGACCAATGCGCCAGCTTTTGCCGGCCAGGGTGCCGAGGCCGGCCCCGATCTCGAGGTCGAAATCCCGCAGAAGCGTGTGCCGCACCCTTGCGTCGTCCACACCTTCCGGAATACGCACGAGGTTTAATTGCGGAAGTCTCCAGGCCTCGTCCACAACCATTTCCAGACCCATCGCTTCAAGGCCGGCGACCAGGGCCAGATGGTTGCGAGAATGGCGTGCTATGGCTTTTTCGAGCGTCTCGTCCTGAAGCATGATAAGGGCTTCGTGCAGGGCATAGAGCGTGTTGACCGGCGCCGTGTGGTGGTAGGCGCGTTTGCTATCACCGCCCCAGTATCCCATGATCAGTTGCATGTCGAGAAACCAACTCTGCACCTTGTGCGTGCGCGCACGGATACGCTCTACTGCGCGTGGGCTGAAAGTTACCGGCGAAATGCCGGGAACACAGGAAAGACATTTTTGTGAGCCGGAATACACCGCATCCGCCCCCCAGTCATCTACCTTGAGCTCGATTCCCCCCAGTGATGTCACCGTGTCCATGATGACCAACGCATCGTGTTCTCGCGCCAGCGCGCACAGGGCTTTCGCGTCACTGCGAGTGCCCGTTGAGGTTTCCGCGTGGACAAAGGCAAGGACCGATGCCTGCGGGTTCGCCGCGAGTGCTGCGGCAACTTTTTCCGGGTTTATGGGCTCGCCCCAGGCATCCTCTACCATGATGGCAGTGGCGCCGCAGCGCTCTACATTTTCGCGCATGCGACCGCCGAACACGCCATTTTGGCAAACGACTACCATGTCTCCGGGAGATAGCAGGTTGACGAAGCAGGCCTCCATCCCCGCAGAGCCCGGAGCGGATACGGGCAGCGTAAGCTCATTCTCCGACTGGAAAGCGTATTGCAGCAGACCCTTGATTTCATCCATGAGTTCGACAAACAGAGGATCGAGATGGCCGATGGTCGGGCGGGCAAGGGCAGCGAGCACGCGCGGGGAGACATCCGATGGCCCCGGACCCATGAGAGTGCGTTGTGGTGGAAAGAAACTGTGGGCCATGATGGTGTCCTCCTGATAGTTTGGAACCCGGTCTGTCCGGCCTCTGGCGGGCGTGGGTTGTGCTGCAATGTGCCCAAACGCGCCGGCATCTTTGCGCGTCGCTGCATCGGGACCATGGCTCCGGCGCGAGTATACCCGCAGTGGCGGCGAGCTCACAAAGGGCGCGCGATGCGCTTGGCCCTTGCCCGGGCTTGTGTGCCTGTGTCAGCATTCCCCCCTCGCGTCGGTGCCCGGCGCCGCGTCGATTCTGCTGCCGGATGATCATGCCTTTCCCCCGACTCAATATGCCGCTCTTTTTCTCCGCACTTCTGTGCGCCATGCTCGCTGGCTGTTCGACGCAGGAGTATGTGAAGCCAACGCGCGGCGCAGATCCGGTTGATATGTCCGGTAACTGGGAGCTCGATTACGGGCGCAGCGACAATATGCAGGCGCGCTTTGACATGATGCTGCGTGAGGTTCGTGAGCGCACGCCGAGGAGTTCGAGTGGGGAAGCCGGGCGGGGCGTGGTCAGTGCAGCGCCGGGGTCCTCTCGGGAGGCGGTGCTGGGGCTCGCGCAGATGGCGGAGTTGATCACTGAATCCCAGCTTCTGGAAGTCGAACAGAACCGTGTATCGATCCGCGCAAAGCGCGAGGGTAACTTTTCCCTGATGTGTGATTATGGGCCGGACGCCGAGCAGCAGAACGACTATAGCGTAGGCAGTGAGCGCTGTTTTTGGGATGGGCAACAGCTGGTTTTCCAGATTTTGCTGCCTGATGGCCTGCAAATCGTGCATCGTCTGAGCGTGGCGGAATCCGGGCAGACCCTGGCTATACTCACAGCCCTGTACTCGAAGCGGGTTTCTGCGCCGTTCACCCTGCGGCGTATCTATCGTCGCTACGAGCCGGGCCGAAGTGAGTATCGGTGCACAGACACCTTGACTCGCGGTCGCGTATGCAGCACGGAGGCGCAGTGATGCGGGGTTTGGGCGTTAGCGCGACTTTATTGTTAGCCCTGGTTCTGGTCCTGGGTCTGACGGCTTGCGGGGGGAATCCCATGGCTCAGGGGCCTCCGGCGGTGCGAACGCCGACCATCGCGGCGGTCGGAGAGGTACGACTGCAGCAGCAGGCGCCCCGCTTGGACGCGCTGGATCTGGCTGTGGCTGTTTTTGACCAGGGGCTCGTTGACTCCAGTGAGAACAGCGGACGGGTTTTCCCCACCGTGCGCAAGGCGGAGTCGCTGTTGCTGCCTGTCGCTCTGGCGACTTACCTGCGCGACAGCGGTGCCTGGAACGTGGTGCGGGTCACTCACAAGGCCACGCTGTCCATGCCGTTGATTCTTCAGGGCGAGATAATCCAGGCTGACGGCGCGGTTCTCGAGCTGCATATCATGCTGCAGTCGTCCGAAGGCAAAACGCTTCTCGACAAGCGCTACCGGGACGAGGCAGGGCCAGGCGATTACCCGGTGGGCCCCGGCGAAGATCCATTTGCTGATATCTACCGGGCGATCAGCAATGACCTGCTGAGGCTGGCCAATGCCTCCAATGCCGAGCAGCGGCAGGCATTGGCACGGCTCTCCCAGTTGCGCTTTGCTGCACAACTTTCGCCGGAGACCTTCGAGCGCTTTTTCGAAAGGGACGCGGCGGGCCATTATTCCCTGGTCAGCTACCCGGCGGACGGCGACCCGATGCTCCGGCGCTTGCAGCGCCTGCGTCGCCAGGACGAGTTGTTTGTCGACACGGTGGATGAGCAGTATGCGGACCTTGCGGGAGAGGTGGCCGAAAGCTACGCCCTGTGGCGCGAATACAGCTTCGAATTGCAGCTTTACGGTGACGCCTATCGCGCCAGCGCAGGGCAGCGAAAATCCACTGCGCGCCGGGGAAGCTACGCCGCCATGCAGCAGGTGTACGGTAGTTTTCGCAAAGTGAAGGTGCAGGAGGAGGATCTGCGTGAACTGGTCAAGGGCTTCACTGGCGAATCACTGGAAACGGTCCTCGCCGTCGATGACGGGGTTGTGCGCCTGAGTGGCAGTGTCGACCAGCGCTACGAAGAGTGGCGGGGTATTCTCGCCCGAATCTACGCGCTGGAAGCCGGCCTCGATGCGCCCGCAACGTCCCGCTAGGGCCGGACCTCGCGCTGCGGTATCCTGCGCGGATGAATAATTCCCGAAAAGACAAAGTAGCGGGCTCAGGTGAGAGTTCAGATGACACCCGTGAGCCCGCGGCACGATCGCTGGTTAATGCGCTGCTCAAGCGCACGGGCAAGGTAGCTGGTGGCACTCTGGATATGGCGGTGGATGTAGCGACCATGTCCGCCATGTTTGGCGATTCCTGGCTGCGCAACCTGCTCGCCACCGGTGCGTCACCGGAGCGCCTTGAGGCGATGGCTGACGCCGGGCGTTTCCTGCGTGACGCGCGGGAAACAGCGGGGCTGTCGATAGCCGAACTGGCCGAGCGCATGGAGTTATCGGATGATGATGTGTTGTCCGGTGTGGAGCGCGGGGAGGCGATTCTACCCCTGGAACTGATGCTGCGTGCGGCGTCGCTGCTGGCGCGCCACGATCCGGTGCCTTTTCTGATCAAGTTTTTGTGTAGCTACAATCCGACCCTGGAGGCCGCTCTGGAGCAGTGGGGCTTTATGGCGCTGCCGCGAGCGTACGAGCGCGAGCGACGATTCGTGAATCTCTATCGTCAGCATGACTTTCTCCGCGACCTCAGCGATGAAGCCTACCTGCGTTTCATCGAGTATATGGACGCCTCAACGGGACTCGTGGTCGATGTCATGGAGCGCGAACGCGTCGCTGCGGGGACTGAAAAGAAATCGACTGCGCGCGGTGGACGTCGGCGCACAGGCGCCAAGGCCGCAGCAAAAAGCCCTGTAGTAAAGAAAAAGAAAGCGGTGGAGGTGGGTGGCGCGAGGCCGAGTTCGGCTGCCGCGCCCGCGCGCAAGCCCGTGGCCCGCAAGGTGAAGCCCCGCTCCCCGGGTTCCGGAGACCGATGATGAGCAATGCGGACGCAGTGATTGCCCGGAGTAGCATGCTGCCTGCAGCCCTGCGCGGAGTGCCCGCTCTTGGAGGCTGATGAGCCACGCCGCTGGGTAGCGACCTGTCCCCGGGCTATCCCGCCACTACTTGCTGCAGAGCTGAGGGATCTGGGCGCGAGCGATTTACTGGAACATCCGGCGTCGGTGGCGTTTACCGGCACCCGCGCGGTGATGTATCGGGCTTGTTTGTGGTCGCGACTAGCCAACGGCGTTCTGTTGCCGCTGGGAGAGGGCCCCGCCAGCAGCGCGGATGTGCTCTATGAGTACCTTCTGACGCTGCCCTGGTCGACCTGCTTTGCGGCGGGATGTAGCATTGCTGTGGCGTTTCACGGCAGCAGCGATGAAATTCGCAATACGCGTTTTGGGGCGCAGCGCTGTAAGGACGCGATTGTCGATAGTTTTCGCGCGGCGGGACTGACGCCGCCGCCCGTGCGTCCAGATAAACCCGACATATTGGTTGTCGCACGCCTGCATCGCAATCGCGTTGAGATTGCCTTGGACATGGTGGGTGAGAGTCTTCATCGGCGCGGTTACCGGCGCGGCAGCGGCGAAGCGCCCATCAAAGAAAACCTGGCGGCCGCGCTGCTATTGCGCGCGGGCTGGCCGGCCCTCGCCGCACGGGGAGGCGCGCTGCTGGACCCCATGTGCGGTGCAGGGACACTGCTTCTCGAGGGTGCGCTCATGGCGGCGGACAAAGCGCCCGCACTGGGTCGCGAACACTTTTCGTTTATGGCCTGGCAGGGGCACAGCGATGAACAATGGGGCGCGGTGCACCTGGAAGCACAGGGCCGTGCGGAACGTGGACTCGCGGGCGATATGCCCGAGATACGCGGCTACGATGGCGACCCCCGCGTTATCCGCCGCGCCGAGGAGAATATCGCGGCGGCCGGTATGGAGCGCTTCGTCCGTGTCGGCGTAAAAGCCCTGCATGAAGTACGTAAGCCGACGCACCGCCCGCTTCCGGAGGGGCTGCTTATCACCAACCCTCCCTACGGAGAACGCATGGGCAGCAAGGACAGTCTGCCGGCACTTTTTCGGCGCCTGGGAGAGTTGCTGCACGATCAGTTTGGCGACTGGCAGGCGGCCATCGTCAGCGGTGACCGGGACCTCGGCTACGCGCTTGGGTTGCGTAGCCATCGGCAGTACAGTTTCTACAACGGCCGCATCCCGATCACGCTGCTGCTTCTGGACATGCGCGGTAATCGGCTCACTGACGGCGCGGGCGCGACACTGCCGGTGGCTAGCGCGCCATCAGCTGCGGCACCGGCACAGGAAAGCGCACCGGCTGAGGCACCGGCACAGGTCTCCGCGCCTACTGAGGAACAACTGGACCCGGGCGCACAGATGTTTGCCAACCGGCTGCGCAAAAATCAACGCCAGCTGAAGAAGTGGCTGAAACGCCGTGGCCAGGAATGCTACCGACTCTACGACGCCGACATGCCCGAGTATGCGGTGGCCGTCGATCGCTACGGTGACTGGCTGCATGTGGCTGAGTACCGTGCGCCGGCGCAGGTCGATGCCCAGGCCGCCGCGGCGCGACTGGCTAGCGTGCGCGCGGCGCTGCCGCTGGCCACGGGTATTGATGCGCAGCGCATCGTGTTCAAGACCCGCGAGCGTCAGCGCGGTTCGGCGCAATATCAAAGCCAGGCCCAGGAGCGACGGGAGCTCTCCGTTGGCGAGGGCGCGGCGCGCCTGCTGGTCAATCTGCATGATTATCTCGATACCGGTCTGTTTCTCGACCTGCGTCCCCTGCGCCTGCGAATCGGTGAGCAGGCCAAGGGTAAACGCTTTCTCAACCTTTATTGCTACAGCGGTTCTGCCACTATCCACGCGGCACTGGGCGGCGCCCAGGAAACGGTTAGCGTGGACCTGTCGAATACTTATTTGAGCTGGCTGCGCCGCAATCTGGCGCACAATGGCCTGCCCGAGACGCGTAACCACAGTGTGCGAGCCGACGTGCTGAACTGGCTGGAGGAGGGCAGCACGCAATTCGATCTGATCCTCCTCGATCCGCCATCCTTTTCAAACTCGAAGCGCATGAGCGACAGCTTTGACGTGCAGCGCGATCATGTGCAGTTGCTGGAACGCAGCATGGCCAGACTGGCACCCGGCGGTACCCTGTACTTTGCCAACAACCGGCGCAAGTTCCGTCTCGACGCAAGGGTGGCAGAGCGTTATCACTGCGAGGACATTACGGAGGCGACTCTCGATCCCGATTTTCCCCGGCGCCCGGCTCCCCACCAATGCTGGCAGTTGTCCCATTGCTGATGAGCCGCTGACTATCTGCCCGGAAAAGTTATCCACAGCGCTTGCGCAGTTTCAAATATCTGTGTTAAGTCTTTTTGATAGTTAGGTGGCTTGGAGGTTATTCTCTCAAGTCATTGTTTTATTTACCTATAACTGGATCGTGCTGTTCGAAAAATAAATTCTCCGAATATCAGTAGTACGCTCTCCGGGGGTTGAAATTTTATTGCGCACCGGCTTATCCACAGCAGATGCGCACCGTAGACAGGAGCTAATCGTCACCGGTGCTTATTGTTTATCACAGTCAGAGTGGCCGCAGCGCCTTACTCGCAGCCGCGGTGTATCACGGTGCGCTGGATGAGAATAAGGCCTCCCGATTGCTGCGCGCGGTCGATGCGGGCGCGGCAGATGTCGCCGCGAGCAGCGGGCTTGTCCTGGTCTGTGCTGAAAACTCCGGGCGCCTGGCTGGTGGCGCCAAGGACTTCATGGATCGCGTGTTTTATCCGCTTATCGACCGCAGCTGTACGCTTCCCTACACGCTCCTGATCTCGGCGGGCAATGACGGCCGCGGCGCGGTTCAGGAGGCCCAGCGTATTCTGCGTGGCGTTCCCTTTACAGAAGCGCTCGAGCCGAGAATAATCCTTGGCCCTCCCACCGCCCATGACCTGAGCGAAGCGCGTGAGCTCGGCTCCGCCTTCGCCGCCGGCCTGGCTATGGGTATTTTCTGACACGCGGAGTAAACGGCATGGCAGCAAGCAATACCCCCCCGGCACCCAATCCAGTACCCGAAGGCTTCGAGCAGCTACCACGGGGTCTGGGTTTTGGTGACTTGTTGCAGCCATTTTACCGCCGAGTGGTCGAGCGGGACGTCAATTTCGGCCTGTATGTAGCAGAGCAACATCTGAACATGATGGGGATCTGTCACGGTGGTGCGCTGATGACCCTGGCGGACATCGCGGCGGCTACGAGTATTCACCTGCAGCGAGAAAACCCGGTGCCGTCGCCGACTATAAATCTCAGCTTCGACTTTATGTCGCCGGGCAAGGCCGGACGTTGGCTGCAAACGCGCAGTGACCATGTGCAGGCCAAGCGCCATTTCGGATTCTGCAGCGGTGTGATTCACGACGGCGATACCGTTGTGCTACGTTATAGCGGTGTTTTTTATGCGTCCGATCGCCCGGCTGCCGCAGGCGATAACAACGGGGCGCGGGCCATGGCGCTACTCGTCGGTGATGATCGAGTACCCGACTAGCGCGCTCCAGGCCTGTTCAGGCTCCTTCGCCGGTGCGCTCCCGCAGTAGCTGCAGGAAGGCTACTGCGCTGCGCGACAGGCTTCTCTCCCGGTGGTACACCAGACCGAGCGTGCGCGTCATGAGCGCGCCTTGCAGGGTGATCCTTTGCAGGCCGGCGCTGAGCATGCTGTCGGGGAGGACCGTCCAGCCGAGGCCGACTATTGCCATCATGCGCAGCGTTTCCAGATAGTTGGTCGACATGCGCAGCTGCAATTTCTCTCCGGCTGCCGCGAAGTGCCGGTGCACTATCTGCCCGGTAAACGTATCGAGACCCGGGAGCACGGCGGGGTAGTACGATAACTCACCGAGGCTCAGTCGCTGTCGTCCGGCCAGGGGGTGGCTTTCCGCGACCATCAGGGAGAGTGCGTCTTCCCATAGGGCCTCGCTGTGCAACTGCGTGACATTTCCCGGCGCCAACGTTACCACCGCCAGTTCGATGGTACCTGTGCGCAGGCGCTCGTAAGCCTGCTCCGAGTCCAGGAATTCGATATCCAGCTGCACGGCAGGGTAGCGTCGCTGATAGTCCGAGAGCACCGGCGGGAGTCTGTGCAGGCCGATGTGGTGACTGGTGGCGATACGCAAGGGCCCGCCGATCTCGCCGTGCAAATCGCGCACGGCCTGCAGCGCATTGCGCAAGCTCTGCTCTACCTCGGGCACGCGCAGCAACAGGGCGCGCCCTGCCTCTGTAAGCGCAATACTGCGCCCCAGACGGTCGAACAGCGACGTCTCCAGCTCGCTTTCGAGCACGGCAATACGTTTGCTGACGGCCGGCTGAGTGAGATGCAGTTGCGCGGCGGCGCGGGAGAAGGATCCGCAGCTGGCTACGGCTGCGAAAGCACGGAGATTCTGAATATCCATGAATTCCATAAAGTTATCTAATGTATGAAAATTATAGATTTGAGTTATTGATTGAGCAAGCCTAGACTGCCCTTTTTCACGCAGAGAGTAATCCCCATGACCGGCAAAACACTTTACGACAAGCTCTGGGAAAACCATTTGGTGGAGGAGCGCGCAGACGGCTCAGCCCTCATTTATGTAGATCGGCATCTCATACACGAGGTGACGTCGCCGCAGGCTTTCGAAGGCCTGCGCCTGGCCGGACGCAGCCCCTGGCGTCTGGGCGCCAACCTGGCGGTCCCGGATCACAACGTCCCTACCGGGTCCGCGGAGCGGGCCGGGGGTATTGCGGGGATTGTCGATGAAGTGTCACGGCTGCAGGTGCAGACACTGGACGATAACTGCGTGCAGTTTGGAATCGAGGAAATAGCTATCAATGACCGGCGCCAGGGAATTGTGCATGTGGTCGGCCCGGAGCAGGGCGCAACCCTGCCCGGCATGACGGTCGTGTGCGGTGATTCCCACACCAGTACCCATGGGGCACTGGGCGCGTTGGCTCAAGGCATTGGCACCTCGGAGGTCGAGCACGTGCTGGCGACGCAGTGCCTAGTACAGCAGAAGATGAAGAACATGCGCGTGCGGGTCGATGGCAGGTTGCCGCTCGGCGTCACCTCCAAGGATCTTGCGCTGGCTATTATCGGGCAGATCGGCACGGCCGGAGGGACCGGCTGCGCTATTGAGTTTGCCGGTGAGGCGGTACGCGCTCTGACGATGGAAGGACGCATGACGCTGTGCAATATGGCCATCGAGGCGGGCGCCCGTATCGGGGCCATAGCAGTCGATGAGGTGACCCTCGACTACGTGCGCGGGCGACCGCTTGCGCCGGTTGGTGAGCAGTGGGATCTGGCTGCGGCCGCCTGGGGTGACCTGCATAGCGATGATGACGCTGTTTTTGATAAGGAAGTGGTGTTTGATGCGCACAGTGTGGCACCGCAGGTTACCTGGGGCACCTCGCCGGAGATGGTCGCGCCGGTTACCGGGCTGGTACCGGACCCGGACAGCATCGAAAACCCCACGCTTCGCGAGGCCACGCGGCGGGCTCTGGAGTACATGGGTCTGCAGGGTGGGGAGGCGATCACATCGATTCCGGCAGATCGCGTATTTATCGGATCTTGTACCAACTCCCGTATTGAAGATCTGCGCGAGGCCGCTGCGGTGGTGCGCGGTCGCCAGGTGGCGGATTCCGTCCTTCAGGCGCTGGTCGTACCGGGCTCCGGAGAAGTGAAAGCGCAGGCCGAGGCCGAGGGACTGGACCGTATATTCCTCGACGCGGGGCTGGAGTGGCGGGAGCCGGGCTGTTCCATGTGCCTTGCCATGAACGCCGATAAACTGGGGAAGGGCGAGCACTGTGCTTCGACTTCCAATCGGAATTTCGAGGGGCGCCAGGGCTTTGGGGGCCGCACGCATCTGGTGTCGCCGGCGATGGCAGCGGCTGCAGCTATTGCCGGGCACTTTGTCGATGTGCGTGAGTTGCAGGGAGAAAACACATGAAATCGTTCACCGTACACCAGGGACTTGTGGCGCCGATGGATCGCGCCAACGTGGACACGGACCTCATCATTCCCAAGCAGTTTCTCAAGTCCATAAAGCGCAGCGGTTTTGGGCCGAACCTTTTTGATGAACTGCGCTACCTCGATGAGGGGCAGCCGGGACAGGATTGCAGTGGCCGCCCGCTGAATCCCGATTTTCCACTGAATAATGCGCGCTACCGTGGCGCCAGCGTACTGCTGGCCCGGGAAAACTTCGGCTGCGGATCAAGCCGGGAGCACGCCCCATGGGCATTGGAGGACTACGGCTTCCGCAGCGTCATCGCGCCAAGCTTTGCGGACATTTTCTACAACAATTGTTTTAAGAACGGGGTGCTGCCTGTGGTGCTGCCGGCGGAGCAGGTTGATGAGCTGTTCGCGCTGATGTACGACAAGGAAGGCTACAGCATCATGGTCGATCTGCAGGAACAGCGCGTGCGCCTTGCGGACGGGCGCGAGTGGGATTTCCCCGTTGAGGGTTACCGAAGACAATGCCTTCTCGAAGGTTTGGATGACATCGGTGTAACGCTCAAAAGTGCAGCCGCTATCCGCTCCTACGAAGCTGGAGCCGCGCAGCGTTTTTCCTGGTTGTTCAGCGATGCGGCTGCCACATGAGTCATTCTGTTCTGTTACTGCCCGGTGATTATATCGGGCAGGAAATTGTTCCAGAGGCCGAGAAAGTCCTCGCAGCGGTTGCGGCGCGTTTCGGGCTTGATATACGCACGGATCAGGCGCTGATTGGTGGCGCCGCCGTCGACGCAGAAGGGGATCCGCTACCACCGGCAACTCTACAGAAGGCTCGTGCTGCTGACGCGATTCTGCTCGGCGCGGTCGGTGGGCCGCGCTACGACGCCCTGGACCGCGAACTGCGACCGGAGAAAGGCTTGTTGCGCATACGCTCTGAGCTGGGACTTTTCGGCAATTTGCGGCCGGCCATTATGTACCCGCAACTGGTGGCGGCCTCCAGCCTCAAGCCTGAGCTGGTTGCCGGATTGGATATTCTCATCGTACGAGAGTTGACCGGTGGCATTTACTTTGGACAGCCCCGCGGTATTCGCGTGCTCGAGGATGGGCAGCGCGAGGGCTTTAATACCTACGTCTACAACGAGACTGAGATTCGACGTATCGCTCGCCTGGCCTTTGAACTGGCGGCAAAACGCAGTGGGCGACTATGCTCCGTGGACAAGGCCAACGTACTCGAGGCTACGGTGCTCTGGCGCGAAGTGGTGTCGGAACTGGCCGCCGAGTATCCACAGGTTGAACTTGAACATATGTACGTGGACAACGCCGCCATGCAGTTGGTGCGGGCGCCCAAGCAGTTCGATGTGATTGTTACCGGCAACATGTTTGGGGACATCCTGTCCGATGCCGCGGCCATGCTGACCGGGTCTATCGGTATGCTGCCCTCCGCTTCGCTGAACCAGGACGGACAGGGTATTTACGAACCTTGCCATGGGTCTGCGCCGGATATTGCGGGTCAGGGTAAGGCTAATCCTCTGGCCACTATATTGTCAGTCGCTATGATGTTGCGCTATTCCCTGGGCAACCCGGCGGCGGCGGACGCCGTTGAACGGGCCGTGGGTCGGGTCCTGGACGCGGGCCTGCGGACACCAGACATCGCTGGCGAGGGTGAGCAAGCCGTCAGCACACAGGTTATGGGCGACGCCGTGGTGGCGGCTCTGGGTGCGTCTGATGACGAACACCGCAAAGACAGCGAAGTTCGGGGAGAAGACGCATGACTCAAAGCTACAACGTGGCCATCGTGGGTGCGACCGGCGCTGTCGGCGAAGCGATGGTGGAAATACTCGAGGAGCGCAAGTTCCCGGTCGACAAACTTTTTCTACTGGCTTCAGAGCGCTCCGCGGGCCGCCGTATGGCATTTCGCGGCAGTCAGGTTGCTGTGCAGGATCTCGCCGGTTTCGACTTTTCCCAGGTGCGTATCGGACTTTTTTCTGCGGGGGGCAGTATCTCAGCAGAGTACGCCCCGCGGGCCGTCGCTGCCGGGTGTGTGGTGATCGACAATACCTCGCACTTTCGTCGCGACGCGGATATCCCTCTACTAATACCGGAGGTCAATCCGCAGGCTATAGCGCAGTTTCGCAAGCGCGGCATTATCGCCAACCCGAACTGTTCCACGATCCAGATGCTGGTGGCGCTGAAGCCCTTGCACGATGCTGCTGGAATAACGCGTATTAATGTAGCGACTTATCAGGCCGTTTCCGGCACCGGCAAGTCAGCTATCAAAGCGCTGGCCGGGCAGACAGCGCGGCTGCTGAATGGCCAGGAAATTGAGCTTGCTGTCTACCCGAAGCAGATTGCCTTCAATACGCTGCCGCATATCGACACCTTTGAAGACAATGGCTACACCCGGGAAGAAATGAAGATGGTGTGGGAAACCCGGAAGATATTTGATGACAACAGTATCTGCGTCAATCCTACCTGCGTCCGTGTCCCGGTTTTTCACGGTCATGCAGAGGCAGTTCATATCGAAACGCGGGACAAGCTCAGCGCAGACGAGGCGCGTCGCCTGCTCGAGAAGGCACCGGGCGTCACGGTCCTTGATCAGCGAGTGGATGGTGGATATGCCACTCAGGTCAGTGATGCAGCGGGACAAGACGCCGTCTTTGTCAGCCGTATTCGCGAGGATATATCTCACGATCGTGGTCTCAACCTTTGGGTGGTCGCCGATAACCTGCGCAAGGGTGCGGCCCTCAACAGTGTGCAGATTGCGGAGCTGCTCCTGAGCAAAGAATTGCTGGATTGATTCACGGCTTTGCGTCCCGGGGTTGACGCCACCTCTCGCACAACGCTACATTCACCCGAGTTGCAGCAGTTTGTCGGTAATTGGCCGCAAGCTCTTGTGCAAAAAGCCTTTTCCGACCCAGATCGTTCCTTGAGCGGTCGCTTGGGGCATAATGAAGGCTTAGTGGTGAAAACAAGGCACGCCAATGACGACTAGGGTGGGGGTCAAAGCAGCTGCGCAAGCAGCTTTGTGGTTTTGCGGGATAGCTCTCCCGTTGCCCGCGCTGTCGCTCGGGTTCGGCGAATTGGAGATGCAGTCCTTTCTCAACGAGCCGCTGCGCGCAGAGGTCGAATTGCTGGACACCCGTGAACTCAGTAATGAGGACGTGCGAATTCGCCTTGCGGCCGTCGACGATTTTGACCGGCTTGGTGTAGAGCGCAGCTATTTCCTGACCAGCATTCAATTTGAAGTCGACGTCGATCCGCGTACGGGCCGCGGCACGGTGCGTTTGCTCACGGAAGAGCCGGTCCTCGAGCCCTATCTCGACCTGATTATCGAAGCCCGCTGGCCCAGTGGCCGCCTGCTTCGGGAATACACGGTGCTTATTGATCCACCGGCCTTTCGTGAGGAGATGCTGACGGTGTCCGCTTCAGCGCGCGTCGCTGAAGTCGATGCACAGCAGGCCTCGGATGTCTCCAGTAGCGAGCCAGCCAGCCGCAGGGATACGGAGGAGGCCCCTACGCTTACTGCTTCGCCTGCGCGCGACGGACTGGCGTTGCGAGCAAGCACCCTGCCGGCGGGAGAAATGCCCGAGCGTTCTTTTTCCGCTACGACTCTGGACCGGCCCGAAGCCGGCAACCGTTACATGGTCAAGCGCGATGAAACGCTATGGCAGATAGCCTCAAGTGGCAAGCCTGAGGGCACTACAGTACAGCAGGCCATGCTGGATATTCAGCGATTGAATCCCGAGGCTTTTATTGCCGGCAACATTAACCGTATTAAAGCGGGCTACATTATTTATCTGCCTGCCGTTGGCGAAATCAGCTCCGATGATCTGATTAAAGCGCTGGACGAGGTCCGTGAGCAGAACCAGGAGTGGCGGGCTTCACGCGGCAAGCCCGGCGTCACCGCCGCGGCGACTTTGCGCGTGTCCGCTGATGTCGCCAAGGAACCGGCTATGCCTGTAGACAGCGGCGACCGCGCGGCGGTGGCCGATGCCGGGGTGTCAGCAGTGGAGAGACCCGCTGCTGATCCGGATAGCGAGTCCAGTGCGGATGCGGTATCCGTGGGCGCCTCGGCTACCGATCAGGTGGCATCCGCCAAGCTAGCGGCCCAGCTCGATGCCATGACCGCACGACTGGATACGCTAGAACAGATTGTTTCTCTCAAGGATGAGCAGATCGCAACGCTTGAGCAGGCGCTGCGCGAGGCGCGTGAGGCGGCTGCGACCGCAGCTGTTGCGCCGCAGGCTGTCCCGGTAACGACAAGACCGACGCCGGCAGCGGACGCCGTAGTCGAGCCGCCAAGCCGCTCGGCGCTGGCTGGTTTGCCCTGGATACCCATCGGTGGTGGTCTGCTGCTCCTGCTGCTGCTGATTCTGTTAGTGCTCAGACGTAGAGCGGGAAGTGCGGGCGGCGATGACGCCGGCCTCACGGCTTCGCGCCGGGAAGAAGATGTGTTCGCAGGCGTCAGCCTGAAACAGGAGGCACTTACCGGGCCGCTGGACGACAGTCCGATTTTGGATGAAGGCGGGCGCGGCGAAGATGCACCGCAGGAAGGCGCGGCGAACAGGCGGCGGGACAATTCAGGGCCCGCTCGCGAATCGACAGATCCCGGCGGTAGTCGCGGTTACGGCGAAAGAAAACATGATGATTACATCGATGAGGGCTCCGGTGGGGACGCGCTGGCCGAGGCGGACATATACATCGCTTATGGTCGCTATCTCCAGGCGATTGAGCTGTTGGATTCGGCTATCAAGACTGAGCCTGAGAACAGCGCCTATCGGGTTAAGCTGATTGAGCTCTACGTCGATATGGGTGAGGACGACAATGCCGCAAAGCAGATGGCGGAGCTGCGCAGCTACGAGGATACTGATGCGATAACCCGTGCGGAGGCGCTTCTAACCAGCGGCGGGGCGCCCACGGATGTCCTTTCCGGGAAGCACGATGACTTTGATCTGGAGTCAGGCGGGATCGAGGCTGCTTCCTCTGTGGCTTCCCACAGGGATCTGGCAGAGATCGACGATGGCCCGGCTATCAGTGCTCCGGCCCCAACTGCTGCAGGCGAAGTCGGTGATATTAGCCTTGAACATGATGACGTCGATCTGGAGTCGCCGGAACTGACGCTTGAAAGCCCTGAAACCGCCGCGATCGACGATTCCCTGACTTCCCTAGGGAGTGCTACAGATGATCTTGAGACCTTCGGCCTTGCCGATGAGCGGGCCCCCTTAGCGAGGCAGTCCACTGCGGATACGGCGGATGCCGAGGAACTCGAAGAGATAAGTTTCGATTTCGAGGGGTTGGAGATCGATGAAATCGGTGAGATTGATAGTGTGACCGCTGGTGCGGGGCCGGGTGTCAAGGGCATCGACTTCGACAGCGATGACGAGCTCGATCTTTCCGAGGCGCTCACAGGCGACGCGTTCGACGTCGGCGCGGATGAGAGCATCGTCGAAGACCTTCTCATTGCCGATGACGCGGATCAGATGGCGACCAAGCTTGATCTGGCACGCGCTTATATGGATATGGGTGACAGTGACGGGGCGCGCGCGATCCTTGAAGAGGTGGCCGCTGCCGGTAGCGGCGAGCAGCAGGAGGAAGCCCGCCAGTTGCTGTCGCGTATTGCCTGAGGTCTACCCTTTTTCTGCTGCTGTGCTGCCTGTGGGGCAGCGCGTAGCACTGCGTGTTGAATACGACGGATCGCCCTTTTCTGGCTGGCAGGCCCAGCCGCAACTCGCGCATGTTGTCACCGTCCAGGGTGAGGTCGAACGGGCCCTTTCCCAGGTTGCCAATGCTCCATTGCGCGTACACTGCGCCGGTCGCACCGATACGGGTGTGCACGCGGTAGCGCAGTGGATTCATTTTGACACGCCGGCGACGCGCAGCCTGAAGGCCTGGGTTGTCGGTGGGAACGCACAATTGCCCGCCGCCGTTCGATTTACCGACGCGCGGATTGTTGCCG
>JBLIIW010000004.1:0-41710 GCA_047635315.1 Halieaceae bacterium
AGCGGCGCGTCCAGCACGTAGTGCCGTTCGGCTACCGCCAGAGGCGTTGACCGACCGGGCAGGGCCTCATTTCCCGAGGGCAACGCACGCTTCTTCCTGATATCAAACAAACTCACGGTCCTACTCCTTTATCATTCACAGCAGCCACGCCGCCTGGCAGCCAGGGCTCTTGCGCCGGCTCGCGCTTGGGAAAAATCGCGATCGGCTATGGGTGTTGATCGTGCCCCCTGCGTCTTCGTTGAGAGCGCGCTTGGAGCCACGTGTCAGAGGGTATACCATTTCCCCATCATGTCGGTTCACCAAAGCTATGCCCAAACCCCCTGCTGAGCGCGCGAGCGCCGGCGATGTACAGTCGTTCCTGCAGCGCGCGCGGAGCATTCAGCAGTTCTCCGGGGGTCGGCCGCGCCTGATATTCGCCATTGACGCCACCGCCAGCCGCCAGCCCACCTGGGACCTGGCCTGCGAACTGCAGGCGGATATGTTCCAGTCGACAGCCGATATCGGCTCCCTGTCTATTCAGCTCGCCTGGTACCGGGGACTCGGGGAGCTGGCACTAAACCCCTTCCAGAGCGATGCCGATGCGCTGGCGCAGCTGATGAGCGAGGTTCAATGCGCGGCGGGACGCACGCAGATCGCAGCACTGCTCAAAGCCGCACTCCGCCAACAGACAAACACGGCAGCACGCGCCCTGGTCTTCATCGGTGACGCAGTAGAAGAAAGTGAAGCGCTGCTGCAAGACCTGGCCGGGCGCTGTCGCCTGCAAAACCTGCCGCTGTTTATATTCCAGGAGGGATCGGACAAGAGCGCCCAACGGTGTTTTACTGCACTGGCCCGCATCAGCGGTGGCGCCTACGAACATTTCGACCAGGGCAGCCCCGGACGACTGGCGGAGCTTCTGGGCGCCGTCGCACGCTATGCGGCGGGTGGCCGGGCGGCGCTGGAAAACAGTAACAGCGCCGGGGCCCGGCGACTCCTTAAACAGTTGTAACTCTGAGACTCCCATGCCACGTTTGATACTGCTTATCGCCGTTGTCGCTGTCCTGTATATTCTTCTGCGACGCGTCGCCTCAAAGCCGCCACACTTGCGCCGCAACGAGTACCTGAAAGTGGGGACAGGGGCGGCTGTGGTGGCCGTGGTGTTGCTCACTCTGGCCGGGAAAATGCACTGGATCGGCGCCGCATTCACCGGCCTGCTGGTCGCCGCGCGGCAATCCTTGCCGGTGCTGGCTCGCCTGTTCCCACTGCTTGGTTCTCTGGGCAATCGCGCCAACGCGCAGCCACGTCAGTCAACGGTGAGCACAGCCATTTTGCGTATGCACCTGGATCACGAGAGCGGCACGATGTCAGGGGAGGTTCTGGAAGGCCCCCTGCAAAACTGGCGCCTGGACGAACTGGATCGCGATCAGCTCGATACCTTGCGCGAGTACTGTGAGGAACGCGACGCGGAGTCTCTGCAACTGCTCGACGGCTACCTGCAGCAGCGTGCGGACACCGCCAGCGCTGGCGCAGACAAGGAAACGGTGGGCGCTACGACCTCTGGCGGCATGGGCCACAAGGAAGCACTGGAGGTACTGGGGCTGGAGGAAGCGGCGGATCGCGATGCAGTCATCGCGGCCCACCGCAAGCTGATGCAGAAGCTACACCCGGACCGCGGTGGCTCCGACTACCTCGCCGCGAAAATAAACCAGGCCAAAGACCTACTATTGGAGGAGTAAAACTGCGTGAATGACTGCAAACCCGCGCTCGAAACCGACACCGTGAGCCCCACCGGCGAAGACCAATCCGACGCGACAGACAACCCCACAGGCAACACCGTTTTTGTCATCTGTAATCAGCTGGAGCAATACTGGACGCGCAGCGGCGAGTGGGTAGACGGACGAGATCCGCAACGCTTACTAAAGCTGAAGCACCGGGACGAAGCGGTCAACCAACTGGTGGAGCTGAGCGCCAAGGCCATCGATTTGCGCGGGGTGGTGCTGGCCTGTGATCTTAACGGTCGCGGCGAGCCGGATTGTGTCCCGAGCAAACACCGCACCCCGACTCTCGCGGAGCGCGCCGCCCAGGCAAAGGAAGCCAAGCGACAAATAGCGGCACAAGAGGCCGGACAACAACTGACCGACGAGGTATCCGGCGACGCAGCCATAGACACGCCCAGGCAAGAGCCAGCAGTTCCAGCCGATGTCTGATCAGCGAGCCGCAGCGCTTGAATTTAGCCACCGCCGGCCCCATCTGGGATCTCTGAAACGGCCGCTTCGTGTGCCGACCCTGGGGATAGAATAATGCGTATTCTGTTGTTTCTCGCCACCAATCTCGCGGTGATGGTTTTGGCGGGTACGATTTTTTCACTGCTGGGCTTTCAGGGCACTCTTGCGGCCAACGGTGTGGATCTCAACCTGCAGGCCCTGCTGGTATTCTGCGGCCTGTTTGGCATGGGCGGCGCGATAGTATCGCTGTTCCTGTCGAAATGGATGGCCAAGCGCGGCACCGGCACCCAGATCATCGAGACCCCTGGGAACCGCGATGAACAATGGCTTGTGGACACGGTTGCGGAGCTGGCAAGCGATGCCGGTATCGGTATGCCCGAGGTGGGTATCTTCCCCTCGGAATCACCCAATGCGTTTGCGACAGGCTGGAACAGGAATAAAGCACTGGTAGCGATCAGCTCCGGGATGCTGCAGCGTTTTCCCGCCAATGAAATTCGCGCCGTGCTCGGCCATGAAATAGGCCACGTGGCGAACGGCGACATGGTCACGCTGACCCTGGTGCAGGGCGTGGTCAACACCTTCGTCATGTTCCTCGCGCGCATCATCGGTCACACCGTTGATCGTGTGGTGTTCAAAAACGAGCGCGGCCACGGCATCGGCTATTACCTGGTGAGCATCGTCGCGGAGCTATTGCTGGGCTTTCTGGCCAGCATGATCGTCTTCAAGTTTTCGCGCTGGAGAGAGTTTCGTGCAGACGCCGCCGGGGCTAATCTGGCCGGCCGCGGCGATATGATTGCGGCCCTCGAGCGTCTGGGCGGTAACCAGAACTTAGCGCAGGACCTGCCCGGTGAATTGACGGCCTTCGGCATCAACGAGGAGCTGAAACAGGGTATGCGCGCGCTGTTCAGTTCGCACCCTCCTCTGGAGCAGCGCATCGCCGCGCTGCGCAGCGCCGACGCCTGATCACGAGCCGGCAGAATAGGACCACACAGAACCCGGCACACTAAATCCGACACAATCAGCTCACATGAGGCTCAACGCATGGCAAACCCCCGAAGCGCATGGATTCGCTGGCCCGGCTATATCGCCTGGCTTTTCCTCTCAATGCTACCCATCGGCATCCTGATTGTCCGCAGTGGCAGTTGGCAACCCGGTCTCATGCTCTACGCGCTCGGCTGCCTGCTCAGTCTTATGCTGCTGGCCTTCATGGCTGTGCAGCTAGTCATGCCCCGCTGGCGAGACGAGCGCAGCGCCTTGCTGCGAGCGGCTCTGCCGGCCGTACCGGGCACCGTGTTGCTGCTCATGACCCTGCAGATCCGAGACGTGCCGCCCATACATGACATCAGCACCGACACCTCAGATCCACCGATCTTCGAAGCGGCCCTGGCGCAACGCGGCAGCGACAGCAACCCGCTGGAGATCGTCCCCGAGGTGATCGAGCAACAGCTCTCCGCTTATCCGGATGTACGCACCATCCGCAGTAATCGCGCCTATGAGAACAGCTACACGCTCGCCCTGGAGACCGCGCGGGAGCTGGGCTGGGAGGTCATTCGCGATGATGGAAATGCCGGCTTTATCGAAGCGGTGAACACTTCCACGATCATGCAGTTCCGCGACGATATCGTGATCCGCGTACGTTCTAACGAAGACGGCAGTGTCGTTGACCTGCGCTCCGTATCCCGCGTCGGTGTCAGCGACATGGGCGCTAATGCCAAGCGCATTCAAGTCTTCCAGGCAGCCTTCGAGAGCGCAGGGGCGGGCTGATGATGCAACGGCGTCTCCCCGCTTTGCGCTGGCTGCTACTGCTAATCCTCGGTGTCGGTGGCTATGCCGCTGGCGCCAGCGATTACCTCAGCTTCGCTACTGAGGACGAAGCCAATACCACGGAGATTTTCGGCAAAGCCAGTCCCGCAGTGGTCTACGTAACGACCACGGAACTGCGCCGGCGCAGCCGCTTCTCCAGGGATATCATGGAGGTTCCCCGCGGTTCGGGATCCGGGTTTATCTGGCACGAGAGCGGACTGGTGGTCACTAATTTTCATGTGATCGCCGGCGCCATCCGTCTGCAGGTGACCCTACAGGACGGCAGTGATCTGGCGGCGGAGCTGATTGGCAGCGCCCCGGAGAAGGACCTAGCGGTGCTGCGTCTGCTAAAACCACCGGAAGATCTCATATCCTTACCCCTGGGTGACTCGACGGAACTGTCCGTGGGCCGCAAGGTACTTGCTATTGGTAACCCCTTCGGCCTGGATACAACCCTGACCACCGGGGTGGTCAGTGCCCTGGGACGCGAGATCCAGGCACCGGGTGGCCGGCGCATCCGCGGCGTAATCCAGACCGATGCGGCGATTAATCCGGGCAACTCCGGCGGCCCGCTGCTCAACTCCCTGGGCCAGCTGGTGGGTGTCAATACGGCGATTTACAGTCCCAGTGGGGCCAGCGCTGGCATCGGCTTTGCGATTCCCGTGAACACGGTAAAAGAGGTGGTGCCGCAGTTAATCAGCTACGGGCGCATGTTGCGCCCGATCATGGGTGTTGAACTGGCCAGCGACCGCTCGAGCCGGCGAATGGGCATAGAGGGTTTGCCTATAGTCCGGGTCTTCCCGGGACTCCCCGCGGCCGAGGCGGGACTGCGTGGCGCCTGGCGCAGCTCCAGAGGTGAGGTCATGCTGGGGGATGTAATCATCGCCATCGACGGCACAGCGGTACGCAACCACGACGATTACCTCGCCATTCTGGAAAAACACGAGTCCGGTGACCGGGTGGAAGTTAGCAGCCGCTTCGCAGCCGAGATCCGCAAGACCACGGTCACCTTGACCGAATCACAGTAAGACGCCAGTCGAGCTAGCCGTTCCCGGGGCACGCACGGCTCCCGGCCTTTAAAGTCCTTTGCAGAAGGCCTTGATCCGCTTGCAGGCGCGCTTGAGCACCACCTCTTTCTGCGCCAGCCCTAGGCGCACGTAATCGCGGGCGGAGGGACCGAATGCGGCCCCGGGAATCACCGAAACAGCCTGCTCATCCAATAGGCGCTGCGCGAATTCACCACCATCCATCCCGGTGGCCGCAACATTGCACATGATGAACATTCCCGCATGCGGCCGTGTGCATTGCAGAGCCTCGAGCTTGCGCAGCCGACGCAGAACAAAGTCCCGACGATGGCGGTAATCGATGCGCATCTGCCCCACATAGTCCTGGTCGTTCTCCAGGGCAAAAGCGCTCGCATCCTGGATAAACTGGGGGCAGCCGAAAAGCGTGGCGCCGGCAAAGCTGCCCAGTCGATTGATCAGTTCCGCGGGGGCCACCACCCAGCCCATGCGCCAGCCGCTCATGGCATGCGACTTGGACAGGCCGTCGACCATCACGATGTTGTCCAGATGCTCTGCGCTGGCGCGGGCGGACATATGCTTGCCGTCGTAGGCAAACTGCGAATACACCTCGTCGCAGACCATCCAGATACCGCGCTCACGACAGTAAGCAGCCAGCTCGCGAATATCACTGCGGGGAATAATACTCCCCGTGGGATTGCCCGGCGTGTTGAGGAACAGCACCCGCGTCTGCTCGGTGAGCGCCGCCATGACCGCCGCGACATCCAGTTGGAATCCGCTCTCTGCATTGAGCGGAACTGTGCGCACGCTGGCATTTACCGCCGCCATTATCGGCGTGTAACCCACATACATGGGCTCGGGAATAACAATTTCATCCCCGGCGTCCAGGAGACAGCTCATCACCGCGTACAGCGCCGCAGTGGCACCAGGAAAGACTGCCACCTCGTCAACATCACAGCGGTGTGGCGAGCTCTGCGTTTCCCCATCGGCCACCGCACGCCGCAGCTTGATTTCTCCGAGCGCCGGTGAGTAGTGAGTGCGTCCCACACGCAAATGACTTATGGCGTTATCGATGATCGGCTCCGGGGTACGAAAATCCGGGTCGCCCACAGACAGCAGTATCACGTCGTCGCCGTTGCGCTGCATTTCAAGGGCCCGCTCATGCACCGCCCAGACATCGTTGTCGGGGGTGGCAAGGCGCTCGGTAATGCTGGCGTAGCGGGGAACAAACATGGGCTGACCCTAAGCTGAATTCGGCGCGGGAGTATACCGTTTGCGCTGCCTTTGCGAGCGCTATTGTATGCACCACTCCAGGCTGTCGCGCAAGAACGACAAATCTGCATACTAAGCTACTGCTGTGCGCGACAAAGGCGCAGGCAGAGGGAGCAAGGGTGTGAGGCCGTGGATCAAGTGGGTGGGGCTGGGGGTATTCCTGACCGTTCTGGGGATACTTCAATTCGTGCCTGGAGACGGGCCGGAAAACGATACGGCGTCCGGAGGCACCGTATCCGGGTCATCAACTGAAGGAGAGCTCCCGCAATAAGGTATTGCTCATAATGGTGCGTAGATCCCCTCGCGCTATGTTGCGTTCGCGACTCTCTTCTATAGAGCCCAACCGTTTCGTGGTCATTGTGTCCCACTCACTTCTGGGGGTATCCAGCGCCGCACCCGCCGATGTCCACTCCACAAAAAGCCACAGATCTGGCTCCCCCTGGCGCGCATTCACGTTGGAGAACATGGTGTAACCCTTGATCTTTCCAGACGCCTTCATCAGGTCCATTTGCTTGCGCCAAAGTCCGTCAAGATCGTCTATGTAGGCGTCAAACATGCCCGCCTTGGTATCCACGCTGGTCACGGACCAGTAGGAACCCTCGTAATAGTTATAGTCGTCCTGAGCAACCGCTAACAGCGGCAGGGTCAGTAGAAGAGCGATGAGTATTTTTTTCATTATTTGACATCATTAATTACGAAGAATAACAACCGCGTCACTGAAGCAACGCTGCTCGTAGCTTAAATCCTTGGAGAACTAAGGCAAGAGACCTGCATTTCCCGCGCTGTTAGAATCTCCGTATGCAAATATCCGTAAGTCCGGAAATGCTGGCCCTGGTACTGATACTCGTCTACCTGCTGGCATTCATATCCGCGGTAGAAGCCATTCTCAAGGCCCGTACTGCGCAGGGTGCGATCGCCTGGGTGGTGTCCCTGCTGACCCTCCCCTACCTCACCGTGCCACTCTATCTGGTGCTGGGACGCAGCCGCTTTGACGGCTACCTGCGCGAGCGGGCACAGATCGAGGAGCTCGCCAACGAACAGCTGCAAAGCACCCGCAACGAGCTGTTGGATTTCGTCGCCGGTGACGCCAACAAGGATTTCTATCGCAGCCTGCACCGCCTTGCGCGCCTGCCCACCGTGCGCGGCAACACCGTGCAACTGCTTATTGACGGTGATGCCACCTTCGCCAGTATCGAAGCCGGGCTGCGCAGCGCCCAGCAGTACATTCTCTTCCAGTTCTACATACTGCGCGACGACGAGCTGGGTCAGCGCATCGGCGCCGTTCTCGCGGCGCGCGCACGCGCAGGCGTGCGCGTCTATGTACTCTTTGACGAGATCGGTTCGCGGGGCTTCGGGCGGTGCAAACTGGGTCGGGCGCTGGCGGGCGCCGGCGTTGAGCTATCCGCTTTCAACACCACACAGGGACGCCGCAATCGTTTTCAGCTCAACTTTCGCAACCATCGCAAGCTGGTAGTCGTTGACGGGCATTCCGCGTGGATCGGCGGTCATAACGTGGGCAACGAATATCTCGGCATAGATCCGAAGCGCGGGCCCTGGCGCGATACACACGTGTTAATCAGCGGCCCGGCCGTGATCGGCGCGGAACTGACCTTTGCTACGGATTGGCTCTGGGCGCGGCGTGAGCTGTTGGAAATCAATTGGCACAGCGAACGAAAAGCACCGGGCCAATGCTCCGTACTGCTGTATCCGTCTGACCCCTCCACCGCGTTTGACGAAGCAGCCCTCATGTTCCACCAGTTGATCACCCAGGCCCGCGAGCGCATCTGGATTGCCAGCCCCTACTTTGTCCCGGATCGCGGCATTGTCTCGGCACTGCAACTGGCAGCACTGCGTGGGGTCGACGTGCGAGTCATGATCCCGGACCGCTCGGATGGACCGGTGGTTGGTCTGGCCAACTGGTCCTTCACGCGCGAACTGCTACCGGCCGGTGTGGCCGTGTATCGCTATGAACCCGCTTTCATGCATCAGAAGGTCCTGCTGATGGATCTGGAACTCGCCGGTGTGGGAACCGCAAATTTCGACAACCGATCCTTCAGACTCAATTTCGAAATTACCGCCCTGGTGCATGAAGAAACATTCTGCCGGGACGTGGAGGAGATGTTGCTGAAGGATTTCGATCGTTCCCGACTGGTTACCGCTGAGGAGTTGGCTGAAAAGCCGATCTGGTTCACCTTCGCCACGGCCGCCGCGCGACTTATGGCGCCGGTTCTTTAGGTCCAGACAGACGCCGCCTCAATCGGGCCAGGCCCGCGGGTCAATATCGAGATCCGGAAAGTCGCTGGCGCGCAGGCGGGGCTCCCGGCCCTCCGCGAGCTGTGCTTCGTAATCAGCCAGCAGGCGCAGCGCCAGCCGTGACATCCACAACAGGCCGATCAGGTTAACCACACCCAGCAGGCCCATGGTCAGATCCGCAAATCCGAACACGGTACCCAAATTTTGTGCGGCCCCCCAGAAAACCAGCCCAAGTACCATCACCCGGAATACAGTGAACAGGGTGCGATTCTCCTCACTAAAAAAGTTAAGGCTATTCTCACCCAGATAATAGTTATAGAGAATCGAGCTGAAGGCAAAGAACACCAGGGCAATGCTGACAAAAATACCACCCCAGTCGCCCAGGTGGCTGGCCAGGGCATTCTGCGTAAGCGCAATACCGTCCAGGCCCGCGCTGCCCGGCTGATAGACGTCCGAAAGAAGAATGATCATGGCCGTGCAGGTGCACATAACTAGGGTGTCGATGAACACGCTGAAGGCCTGCACCATGCCCTGATTGGCCGGGTGAGGGACGTAGGCAACCGCTGCCACATTCGGCGCACTGCCCAAACCGGCCTCATTGCTGAACAATCCGCGTTTGACGCCCTGCATAAGGGCGACGCCAATGCCGCCGCCCAGTGCCGAATCAAAGCCGAGCGCACTGCTGACGATTTGCGCCAGAACCGCCGGCACCTGCTGGATATTGAGTCCAATCACCAGCAGCGCGACCGCGAAGTAACTCACGGCCATTACCGGCACGACGATCTCGGACACGGCGGCGATTCGTTTGATTCCCCCCACGAACACAAAAGCCAGCGCCACGACCATACCCAGGCCACTGGCCCAGGTAGGTACACCCAGAGAGTCCTGTAGGGAGGTTGCCACTACGTAGGACTGCACGGCGTTAAAGCCAAAACCAAAAGTCACTAACAGCAGCACCGAGTAGATGACCGCGAGCCCGCGCTGCTTGATGCCGCGGGTAAGATAATAGGCCGGGCCGCCGCGAAAGGTACCATCGGGCTCATAGCGCTTGTAAAGCTGCGCCAGGGAACATTCGAAAAAGCTCGTGGCCATACCCATCAGGCCGATCATCCACATCCAGAAAATAGCACCGGGTCCGCCCAGGGATATAGCAACCGCGACACCGGCGATATTGCCGCCACCCACGCGCCCAGCGACACTGACCACCAGCGCCTGAAAGGAGCTGACGTGGCCCTCCTCGTGATGCAGTGCGGTGCCGAGTACGCTGAACATGCGACCGAAGAAGCGGAACTGCACAAACCGCGAGGCAACAGTGAAATAGATCCCTATACCCACGAGGAGTACGATCAGCACATTGCCCCACAACAAATCACTCAATAAGGCCAACATAGCCGTGGTCCCGCTCCTCTATTAGCTGACACCGAGAACAAAAATCACCAGCAGTGCCGGCGGCACGACGTAGCGAATCAGGAAATACCAGATTGCGTAGCTCGTCCCCGTGAGCGATGTAAACTCATCGCGGGAGTACTCCCGGCGCATAAACCAGCCGGCAAACACCGCAATCATCAGGCCACCCAGAGGCAGAAGAACCTGATTGGAGAAATAGTCCATCAGCGCGTTGAAATTGCGCTCGCCCACACGGAGTTCATCAAATACGTTGTAGGAGAGAATACTGAGCACGCTGAGCACGGCCACGGAGCCGACCACGAGCAGCGCACTGGTATGGCGGGAAACATTGTAGTTCTCCTCAACCCAGGCGTTCACGCACTCAACCAGCCCGACCATAGAGGTTATCCCTGCCACGGCCAACATCAGGAAGAACAGCACAGCAAAAACGTAACCGCCGGGCATCTGTGCGAAAGCGACCGGCAGCGTCTGGAAAATCAGACCGGGGCCGGCAGCAGGATCCAGGCCAAAATTGAAAACGGCGGGGAAAATCACCAGACCCGCAAGCAGTGCCACCCCGGTGTCCGCTATCACGATAATCAACACCGACTGGGAAATGGAGATACTCCGCGGCAGATAGGCCCCGTAGGTCATCATGCCGCCCATGGCCACACCGATGGAGAAAAACGCCTGGCCGATCGCCGCGAGCACCGTCGCAAAAGTAACCTTGGAAAAATCAGGCGTGAACAGCCAAGCCATGGCCTCGGCGAATCCACCGGCAAAGACATTGAATCCCGCCAGCACCACCAACAGCGTAAACATCAGCGGCATCATGAAACTGACCGCGCGCTCAATGCCGTTTTTGACGCCCGCGTAAATGATCAGGCCGGTAATAGCGAGACCCACCAGGGTCCAGAACAGCATGCCCACGTTGTCGCTGAGCACCGCATTGAACTGCGCCTCCGCTACCACCGGATCCATCCCGACGAAGCCGGTAGTTATCGCCTTGAACAGGTACCAGAGAACCCAACCCACCACCACGGAATAGACGATCTCTATGGTGTAGGCGGCGAGCAGCCCCATGCCGCCTACCCACTTCCAGTGTCGCGTCCTGCCACTTTCCACCGCCACCTTCTCCACGGCTATGGGCGGCGCTCCGTCCCCGCGCCGACCAATCATCAGCTCTGCCATAAGAATCGGCACACCGATCAGGAAGGCGCATACGAGATAGATCAGGACAAAGGCGGCGCCGCCGTTCTCACCCGTGACATAGGGAAAGCGCCAGATATTCCCCAAACCCACAGCGAAACCCACCGAGGCCATGAGAAAGGCAAAACGAGAGGACCAGTGCGCATTCGCACCGTCAGCTGCCGCCATGGGACCACTCCGAAGTTGGGGTAGTGAGGGAGTCTACACAAAAGCGCCGACACCTTCAGCCGGGACAGCGCTTGGCGGGTGCCTTGAGGCGGCTACTACCCGCGCGGCAGGGGTGCTGTCGCGGCGTCCAGCCAGGCGCGGTCATCGGCATTGTCGAGCCGCGCGCCGATCACCTCCTGGACCCGGGCGTGGTAGCCATCAATCCACGTTCGCTCAATATCGTCAAGCAGACCAATATCAATAAGCCGTGTATCGAAGGGCACCAGGGTCAGCACTTCAAAGCAGAGCATTGGCACCTCGGACTGCGCATCGACCTCTGTCACCACACAGAGATTTTCGCAGCGGATGCCAAATTCATTGTCACGGTAATATCCGGGTTCATTGCTGACGATCATTCCCGGCGCCAGCACCGCGGCGCTCCAGGCCCGGGAAATACGCTGCGGGCCCTCATGCACGCTGAGAAACGCGCCGACACCGTGACCGGTGCCGTGATCGTAGTCGCGCCCGGTCTGCCACAGGAACTGCCGCGCCAGTACATCGAGATGGGTCCCGGTAGTACCGCGTGGGAAGCGCGCCCGACCCAGAGCAATATGACCCTTGAGAACGAGGGTAAAAAGCGCGCGCATTTCGTCGCTGGGTTGTCCAATTGCCACCGTGCGCGTGATATCCGTCGTACCGTCAGAATACTGACCACCGCTATCCACCAGATACAAGCTGTTCGGCGACAGCATTGCCGGCCTGTTGTCCGCGTGGTTGTAGTGGCACATCGCCGCGTTGCTGCCCGCCGCTGAAATCGTGTCGAAGGACGGCTCATGATAGTGCTCACCCTGCGCGCGCAAGGTACCGAGCCGCTCCGACAGCGTTGCCTCATCGTGATATCGCCCGGCCGCAACCTCACGATCCAACCAGGCAAGAAAGCGAATTTCAGCGACTGCATCGCGCTGATGCGCGCGGCGCGCACCGTCGATTTCGACAGGATTTTTACAGGCTTTTGGCAGCACAACCGGATCCTCCGCTGCCTTGAGGGTCGCCCCGGCGGCTTCAAGAGCAAGCTGCGTCCAGGCGCTGGCCCCTTGCGGGTCCGCCAACATAGTCCGACCTGACCAGCGGCCCAATAGATCTTCCGCCTCGCCTTCGGGCACCACCATCACGCCCTCGCCAACGTGTTCCGCAAAACCCTCGGGAATACGCGCCAGATCGACCACCAGATGCAGGACGCCGCTGGCCTCCAGAATGGCGAAACTCAGCAGCACCGGAAGGCGCGGCACGTCTCGACCACGCACATTGAGCAGCCAACTGACCGAATCCGGGGCAAAAATCAGTGCGGCCTGAGCATCGGCGTCGGCAATGGCCGAACCAATGCGGCGGCGCTTACTGACGCTGGCCTCACCGCTGAACTGCTGATCGAGCAACAGGGCGAGTTCAATGGCCGGCGCGGGACGATCCGTCCAGCACAGGTCAACAGGGTTCAGGGTGCTCAATTCAATGCGGATTTGCGCACGATCCAGAATCTCCCTGGCTTCCCGGTACCAACTCAGGCTGCACATACGCGGGTCCAGGAGCACACTGGCGCCGGGCGGTAGCTGCGCAGCAAGCCAGCGCAATGGCGGGTTCTCGATCAGGTGCTCGTAGCGATAGCTGGCGGCGTCTACCTGCCGGCGAACCTGTACTGTATAGCGACCATCGACAAATATAGCGGCGCTCTCGGCCAGCACCACCCCCATTCCGGCCGAACCGGTAAACCCGCTGAGCCAGCGCAGGCGTTCATTGTGGACCGGTATGTACTCGCCGAGAAATTCGTCGGCGCGCGGCACACAAAAAGCAGCTACACCGCGTCTGGCCATTTCCTGGCGCACGGCAGCCAGACGCCCGGATTTTAACTCCGAATCCACACTGTTTATGGCGGCAGTCATCTCTCAGATAAGCTCGAAGTCTTCTTTGCCCACTCCGCAGTCCGGGCATAGCCAGTCCTCCGGAACGTCTTTCCACAGCGTCCCGGGAGCGAGACCCTCATCGGGCATGCCCTCTGCCTCATCATAAATGAGGCCGCAAACAATGCATTCGTACTTCTGAAAGACCTGATCCGTCATACTCTGAAAATCTCCGCTGAGCGCCATTCTGGCGAAAGTTAAGTGCTGAAAAAATCGAACGATCTTCTACTGTTGGCCGGCTCTGAGCGACGGGCCGACTGGCACAGCCCTCAGGATTCATCGGGAAGATCGCCATCAAGGCGCAGAAGGTAGCCACTTTGAGCCGGGGAGGCAATCAGTGCCAAAGCCCGTTCGAGCTCCGGGTGCAGACCACCCTGGGCATCTATGTTCGCATCAATAAAATAACGCCGCCCCCTAAGCACCGCGCTGCCCTCCGCGCGCACGGGACCGGCGAGCGTTTCTATCCCCGCGCTGATCTGCGTGTCGTCACTATCTGATACAGCCCCGGTAGTGACCAGCAACGCATAGCTTCCCAGCCGGTTCAGGCCGCTGGCGGACCGCCAGGCTGCCTCCCGCCAGACCAATTGCCCGCGCGCCTCGATCAGGAGGTTCTGGGCGAGACGCAACTCTTCAAACTGTAGCTCAAGCCGCCCGGCCACCGTGATCGGCAGCAGCTGTTGTAGCAGTGCCGCGTTGAAACTGGCGTCCACATCCCGCAGCAGCAGCTGCCCACTCCGGGGGCGGGCAACAAGACGCACCCGCTGCATTCCCCACTCAGTGCGCAGGGCAATGCGCGGAGCAAAGGTCAGTAAAGACAGGGGGCTGACCCGCCAGCGCAGTTCCCCCAGATGTACCGGGCCCCGCGAGGTACTGAGCACCGCGCGGGCCGCACGGCCGCGCCACAGGCTGCCACTCAATCCCGAGAGGTGCACGGTGTCCTGATCCACAAGCCTGTTCACAAAGCGGGCGGGGACGGTGGCCAGTACTATCAGCAGAGCCGAGAGCACCGCGCCTGCGACAATGAGCGCCCGCGAGGAAATCACTTGATCTCGGCCACGCGCAGGGAGGCACTGACGATACCGGCCGTAGCAGACTGGCTCAGGGACAGCTCTTCCACCAGCAGTCCCTCCCGCGCTTCGACATCATGCAGCCAGCGCAGGAGTCCCTCCAGGGGGACTGTTTCGAAACGTAATTGCACCGCACCGCGGCTGTTCGGCTGCAGGCGGCTGACCGTGAGGGAAAAACGCTCGGCACTGCTATTCAGCAGCGCCGTGAGGTTGCGGCGCCGGCCCGATGAGTCCGGCCCCGCGGCGCTGCGCAGACCGATGAGTTCTGAGGCCATGGCATCGACACCGCGCAGCATCTTCGTTGTGGCCGCATTGCGCGCAGCCATCTCGCTACGAGCCCCTTCCAGGGGCAACAGGATGATCACAAACAGCAGATACACAGCCACAGCCAGCGCCATGAGAAGCAGGGCCAGCTGTTCGCGGATGCTAAAACGCATGAACCACTGCTTCATGTGCTCGCTCCCATACGCAATCTGGCGATCACGCCCCCGGCGCTGCGTGAGGAGTTTTCCAAGGTTGCGCTAAGCCCCGCAGCGACCAGACCCGCACGGATTTTCTCCACCGCATCAAAACTGGGAGCCATCAGGTTTACCCGCAGCTCCCCAGCACGCTGGTTGTAATTCAGGCTTGCGAGCACCGTCCCCTCCTCGGCTGCAACCAGCCCCGCGAGAGGCGCCAGCAGCGCCGCAAAGCCGCCACCGGTATCGGCACCACGCAGGCTGAGCAGTTGCCGACGCAGCTGCTTCTCCGCATCCACTATCACACCGCGCGGATTCACCTCGCGATACACCGTCTCGATCTCCACGCGCAAAGCCAGGTTTTGCCGCTGCAGGCGGCGGTGATCCATCCAGCCCGAGAGCAGATGCAGAACCAGCCCGACCAGTAGCGCCACAGCGACACCGCGCCACTGTTGCCACCAGCGCGAATAAGGGAGCTGCGGCGCGTAGTCGCCCTGCAGCAGTTCCGGGAAAGGCTCTTGCAGATCGCTGAGCAGCAGGGCTGCATCGAGGCCACCGCGGCGCCACTCGACCGGGGCCTCGCACAAGCCCGGCAGAAGCGCCCGATCCCCGTCTTCACTGCTGCCGTAGACCACCACCCGATCGGGCTGCGCCTCGGTCATGAGTGACTCGAGCAGATGCGGCAACAGCGTGCGTTCCAGACGCGCACCAAGGCAGGCGCCATAGCGCAGCAGCACCTCTTCATCCTCGACCAAAAGAGTCCACTGACCCGGCTCCCAGGGCAACAGCAGTGGTTCGGGCACCCAGGAGGCGGGCTCCGCAAAGGGTTCCAGGGATTCTCTCCAGTGTTCCATAGACTGGCGGGAGACCACGGCAACACCAAAACGATCGCCCTCAAGGGCCACCCGCGGAAAATGCAGCCCTTCGATGTCCTCGATCAAGGACTCCTCGAGCATGAAAGGCAGGGACGCCTCCAGGTGCCGGCGCTCGCTGGCATCCACCGCGAGTTCAAGAAGCCTCAGATCTGTTCCAGGTACCGCAAAAACAACCTGGTTCTGGCGCTGCTGGAGCAAATCACGCAGGCGCGCGACGGTTGCCGGATCACTCAGTGATGCCGCCTGACACCCCGCTTGGATCCACAACAAATCTCCGCCTCGCAGGCACAGCGCGCTCAGATTCTCACTCACCTCTCAGTCTCCGGTACCAGCATGGCTAAATCATAAAGGCCGCCGCCAGTCCGCAGGAGCACGGTGACCTGCCGGGCATCGCGGCGCAGCACACTGTACAGACGCTGTTCCCGGTCGGCAATCTCAACCCGGGAATCGAGAAGAAACCAGGCAGAGGATTCACCGATGAGACTCGCCGTACCGGTCAGTGAGGCCCCGGCAAATACCGGAAGAGCCAGAAACTCCTCCCGATCCGCAAAGCCGGTGTCCGCGCGTTGCGCCAGGAGCGTCTCGCCGTCGGCCAGAGACAGGGGCTGCAGGTTGCCATCGGCGTTGAGGGCGCGCAGGACCGGCAAGGGAGCCGTATGAATATTGATCGAGGCCGGGGTGCGCGGCCACACGGACACCAGTGGCGCCAGGCTGCGATACAGCGCGGGAGTGATATTGGCCACCGCGCGCAGTTCGCTAACGCTGGCCATGGCCCGGTTAGCCGGCCGGTAAGAGGGGGACAGGCTGGCATAGAAGCTGCTCTCTGCGCCGTTGAGGCGCGTGTCGCTGTCTGTGTCTATCCAGTCCGCCACCGATTCGGCGATGGCGATAGCGTCGTACTGGCTGAGTTCAAGTCCGTCCAGAGCCTGCAGCAGGCGAATAAAGGCCTGCTGCGCCGGGCTGTAGGCGGCGGCACCGACACCGTCTGTGGGCGCCGCATCCAGACTGTTGAGGTTAAAGCGTCCCTGCAGGTCCTGAAGACTGCCGAACATCCAGCCGCCTTCATCCAGGGCATAAGGCACCGCTTCCTGCGCCCAGAGCTCCTGCAGATCGTCGCGCGGTGCTTCGCGGGCGACGTCACTGTCGTAGTCGAGCTGCAGAGCCATGGTGGCGAGCTCCTCGGCCCCGCGCAAATAGGCCCAGGACTGCTCTTCGATAAAGCGATTGGCGCCGCGCCGGTAGTCGAGGGTGAACTCACGCTGCATCGCAACCAGCAGTGCTGCACTGATGGCAAATACCAGCAGCGCCACAATCAGTGCGACGCCATTCTCGCGTCGCCGGCGGTAACTAACGCGCGGGAAGTACATAGAGTCTCCTCAGCTCGCCCATATCCACCATTTCCAGCCGCAGTTCCAGCGCAGCGGGAGGCTCTGGGAGGCTGCCGCCAGCCGATGTATCCGCAATCCAGTTGCGCTCCCAGTTGCGCGTATCCACTGTGAGGTCGCGTCCGGCTCCAAGCGAATCCGCACTGTCGAGAAAACGCAACTCCATGGCATCCACCCCCTCGAGAAGCGCCACACGCAGCAGTCGGCTATCAGAAGCGCGATCCAGAATCGGGTAATAAGCACGCCACAGCGCGCCATCCTCCAGGTAGTACTGTACGCGCTGCATATCACTGCGCGGCAGTTGCAGGCTGTTGTGCCAGCCGCTGCGGGTCAGCGTAAGGGGGAAGAGCGCCAGGGGGCCGCCGCTGAGCGCGGGTTGCAGTTCACCAAACTCGTCAAGTACCGGACGATCGATGAACTGCCGTAGATCCCGGTTCAGCAACGCCAGGGCCCGGTTGAGATCCCGCGTGCGTTCGGACACAGCACGCAACTGCTCCGCACCGGAGAGCACCGTCGCCAGTCCGCTGTAGGACGCCGCCGCTACAAACGCCGTGATCGCCAGGGCTATCAACACCTCAATCAGCGTGAAACCGGCGGCTCGGCGCACCTCAGCTACCCTCCGCATCCGCATCCACCTGCGGTACCGTCAGAAAAGCAACCAGCGTGTATAGAGCCGCTGCATCCTCGTTTTCGCTATCGCTCACGGTGAGCTCCACCCGGGAGAAATTCGGCACCTCCGTGGCCTCGCTCTGCACGGTCCAGTACCACTGGCGGCCAGCCATTTCCTCGTTGCCTTTGAGTCGTCCACGCAGCGTTTGGCGACCCGCACGCATGCTGAGTCGAAGTTCGCTCAGTCGGTTGCTGGCAACGATTTGCGCCAGGGAGCGCTCGCGTAGATAAGCGGTGCCGTCGAGCTGCTGGTCCAGAGTAAAGAGCAGCGCGGGTACCGCCACAGCGACGATGGCGAGGGCCACCATGACCTCGATGAGCGTAAAGCCGGACCCGGAGCGGAGCACCCTATGGTGCGGCAAAGCGTGCATCGGACTCCCCATAAACCGCATCCGCGTCGCCGCGAAACACCTCAAAGCGCGCCAGCGCATTCCATTCGAGGCGCCACAGCACCTCGCCGCTGACCCGGTCGCGCCACAGGATCTCGCCCGACTGCGTCTCACCGCCAGCGGTAAACAGCCACTGCGGACCGCTATCCTCAGTAGTGCTCTCTGCGGCGCTATTCGCGGCTCTATCCGCCGCTCTATTCACCAGATCAACGGGCTGACCATCCAGGCGCAGGTAGAGTTCCACCCCAGGCGGAAAAGTGATCGAGTCGAAAACCTCCACAGAGCGCTGCGGATACCCCCAGCCCCTGGGAAGCCGCTCCTGCCAGTGCGCCACAACCATTTCCTCGCCAGCCTCGTTGATTTCAAGCGCCAGTAGCAGCCCAAAATCCGTACCGCTGAATTGCGCCTCATCAAGCGCGTAGGCAGCCACTGAAAAAAGCGCTTCTACCTTGTCCTGCAAGGCCCGGTCCCCGGCACCGGAATTCATTCCCAGCGTCACCATGCCGGTAATCAGGACGATCACAAACAGCACGACCAGCATCTCCACGAGGCTGAAGCCCGCAGCGCGCGGCACCTTAACGATCCTGGTCGTTTCTCCAGTTGCCAATATCCGCATTCTGCCCCTCACCGCCGGAAAGGCCATCGGCACCCTGGCTGTAGATATCGATTTCGCCGTTCTCCCCGGGACTGAGGTACAGATAGGGACGTCCCCAGGGATCGACGGGTACCTCCGCGAGATAACCACCATCCTTGAAATTGCGCGGCTCCGGGACCATCTGACTTGGCGTCACCAGAGCCTCCAGCCCCTGCTCCGTACTTGGATACACAAAGTTATCGAGCCGGTAAATCTTCAGGGAGGTCTCGATGGCCTTGAAATCGGCCTGCGCCTTCTGGATTCTCGCCTCATCCGCACGATTGAGCACGGTCGGCGCCACGATACTGATCAACAGTCCCATGATCACCAGCACCACCAGGATCTCCACCAGGGAAAAACCGTCCTGGGCACGGCTACTACGCTGATACTTCATTTCTTCACCTCACCATCGTATTCAGATCGAATATGGGCAGGAGAATAGCCAGTACGATTAACAGCACCACCCCCCCCATAAGTACCACCATCAGCGGCTCAAACAGACCCATTACCGTGCCGAGGGTCATTTCGAGCTCGCGCTCCTGATTCTGCGAGGAGCGTTGCAGCATTTCCTCCAGGGATCCGCTGGATTCACCGCTGGCAACCATATGCACCATCATCGGCGGAAAATGCCCAGCCCGCGACAGAGCACGGCTGAGACTGCTGCCCTCCTGCACCTGCATGGCAACCATCGCCGACTCCTCACGCAGCGCCAGATTTACCAGCACCTGGCCCGCAATACGCAGCGCCTCCAGCAGCGGCACCCCGCTCGCCATAAGAATACTCAGGGTCGAAGCGAAGCGCGCCGTATCCATGGCAATCAGCAAACGGGATATGCCCGGAACCCGCAGGAGCAATCCATGCCAGGTCCGACGTCGAGCCGGGTTGCGCAGCAATCTGCGCAGGCCCACCAGCAGCGCGGCGAAGCCGGCGAACAACCACAGGGTGTAACTGCGAAAAAAATCACTGGTGGCAATCAGTACCTTCGTCAGAGTCGGCAGTTCGCGCTTACTATGCGCAAAGATCCCCACGAGTTCCGGCACCACAAAAACCATCAGGGCGACAATAACCAACAGGGCCACGCCCAACAGGATAAAGGGGTAAATCATCGCCATACGCAGCTTTTGGCTGCTGTACTGACGCTGCTCCGCGTAGTCCGCAAGTTGCTCGAGCACCGGCCCGAGAAAACCCGCGTGCTCCCCCGCGGCGACCATGGCCCGGTACATCTCGCTGAACACCAGGGGATACTCCGCGAGCGCGTAGGCCAGGGTATGTCCCTCGCTTACGCGCGAGCGCACCTGTAACAGCATTGCTTTCAAGCGCGGACGGCGGCTCTGTTCCGCGGCTGCCTGCAGGCAGTCTGCGAGGGGCAGGTTTGACTGCACCAGCGTTGCCAGTTGCCGGGTCAGCAGGGCCAGATCGGCAGTCCCCACCCGCGTGGGTAGCATTTTGTGCCAGAACCCGCTGCGCTGACTCTCCGCCCGCGCAGCAGTCTGAACCTCGACCGGACGCAGGCGCTGACCGCGCAACTGCGTGCGTACATGACGCTCCGAGTCGGCCTCAAGAACACCGCGAACCAGCTTGCCCGCCGGATTCAGTGCGCGATAACGATAGGCGGTCACCGTGCCGCTCCGTCAGGCTACGGAGGTAACGCGCAACACTTCCTGCAGGCTGGTTTCGCCCACCAGTATGCGCTGGCGCCCGTCGGCCTGAATACTCGGCGCACTTTGTCGGGCCATTTCGATCATCGCCTGCTCGGACGCTCCATCGTGAATCATTGTGCGCAGGGCATCGCCCACGGCAATAAACTCGTAGATCGCCCGGCGTCCGCGATAACCGCTTTGGTTGCACTTGAGGCAGCCCACGGGTCGGTAGATGATGCGGTCGGCATCGGCCTCATCCAGCTGCAGCAGCGCCCGCTCCTGCTCCGAGGGTGCCGAGCCCGCCTTGCAGTCGGCGCAGAGCAAACGCACCAGGCGTTGGGCCATGATAGCGATGAGGCTTGAAGACAGTAAAAAGGACTCAACACCCATGTCCTGAAGACGGGTGACCGCACCCACCGCGGTATTGGTGTGCAGGGTCGACAGCACCAGGTGTCCGGTCAGCGATGCCTGTACCGCAATCTCGGCGGTCTCCAGATCGCGGATCTCCCCCACCATGACGACATCCGGGTCCTGACGGAGAATTGCTCGCAGGCCGCGTGCGAAAGTCATATCGACCTTGGGGTTGACCTGTGTCTGGCCAATACCCGGCAGCATGTACTCCACCGGGTCTTCGATAGTCATGATGTTGCGCGCGGCATCGTTGATCTCCGACAGGCCGGCGTACAGGGTTGTGGTTTTGCCGGAGCCCGTGGGACCGGTAACCAGGATAATTCCGTGTGGACTGCGCAACGCACTGTTAAACCCGTCCAGCACCGTATCTGGCATGGCCAGCTGCGCGAGCTGCAGATGACCCGACTGCTTGTCGAGTAAACGCAGAACGACCCGTTCGCCGTAGGCAGAGGGAATAGTCGACATGCGGATGTCTACCGCATGTCCGGCTATACGCACGGAAATCCGCCCATCCTGGGGCACCCGGCGCTCCGCTATATCCAGCCGCGCCATCACCTTGAGTCGCGAGACCAGCAGCGGGCCCAGCATGCGCTTGGGCGACAGCACCTCCGAGAGCACGCCATCGATTCGATAGCGAATACTCAGCTTCTCCTCAAAGGTCTCCACGTGAACATCCGATGCTTTCTCGCGCACAGCCTCCGAGAGAATGGCATTGATGAGGCGGATAATGGGTGCATCATCCTCTGCATCCATCAGGTCCCCGGCGTCGGGGATCTCCTCCGCGAGTCGCGACAGGTCCACATCCGAGCTGATATCCGCGGCCATCTGCACGGCTTCACTGTTATCTCGCTGGTAGGCCCGCGTGAGCTGCATCTGAAATTCCGCTTCCGGTAGCGACTGCAGGGACATTCCCGGGCCGAGACTGCGCCGCAGCTCCAGCAGCACCTGGGCGGCGACCGGCCCCTCGTGGAGCACACGTAGGGGGCCCTCAGGATCAATAACAACCCGATTGGCCGTAGCAAAGCTGAAGGGCAGCTTGTGCACCCCGCCCTGGGACTGCGGATCGCTTTGCGCCTGTGGCAGGGCTTCGCTCACGGTGTCTCCGCTGCAGGCGTGCGCACGTCCTCGCGAATCCTCTCCAGCTGCAGTATCTGATTCTCCCAGTCCGGTAGTACCGGTACTGAGCCCTCGCCAAAGAACGGCAATCCCTTCTCGCGCTGGGCCCGCTGGCGGTCGCGGATAAATCGATACTTGAGCGCCGTAGCACCCGCCAGCTCCTGATCGTCACGAATAATGGTCGGCCGGATAAAAATCAACAGGTTGGTCTTGGTAACGGAGACCGCATCATTGCGAAACAAACGTCCGAAAAAGGGGATATCGCCAAGAAAAGGCACCCTCTGTTCGGTACTTTGCACATCGTCCTTGATGAGGCCCCCGAGCACGACCACACGCCCGTCTCCGGCCAGCACCTTGGTGCGGATTTTTCTCTCATTGGTAATCAGGTCGGCGGCCGCCGCCGAGGCAACCAGTGTGGCGCCGGTAAGGCTGTTCACTTCCTGCTCGATATCCAGCACCACCGAGTCGCCCTCGTTAATCTGCGGGGTTACGGTCAGCGTTATACCGACATTTTGTCGCTCGATGGTCTGGAACGGATTCTGCGCACCGTTGTTGGAGCCGGTATTGGTAAAAGAGCCGGTGATAAAGGGCACGTTCTGGCCTACGGTAATAAACGCCTCCTCGTTATCGAGGGTGAGCAGGCTCGGTGTGGAAAGGATGTTGGCGTTGGTCTGTTCTTTCAGGGCGTTGAGGATCACGGTCATGCTCAGGTCATCATCGACCACACCCCAGCCCAGAGAGAGACCCGGCGTCTGTGAGAGGGCGGAGGCCAGATTGCCGATATCAAAATCACCGGTGCTGGTAGAGCTGTCGCCGCCGCTGGGCGGTACAATCGCACCCGCGATCGCCTGCGCCCGGGAACTTGATGCGTTGATATTACTACCGTAAAAGCCCGTGTCATTGGCAAACAGCCACTGCAGACCCAGATCCTGCCCGTCGATAAGTTCCAGTTCAACAATAATCGCCTCAACCAAAACCTGCGCACGACGAATATCCAGACGCTCAATCACCGATTCCACGGCCGCCATCTCATCCGCATCAGCCGTGATAATCAGTGCGTTGGTACCCTGATCCGCTTCGATAGTCGCCGTGTTGCTCGAAGATCGGTTGGCCTTGCCGTCGCTGGTATCGAGCTTGTCGATATTCTGCATTACCCGCGACAACACCTCGGCTATCTCCGTCGCCTGCGCGTACTCAAGATAGATAACCTTCACGTTGCCCGTTTGCTCAAGCGGCGTATCCAGATAGGCAATCAACTTGCGAATACGCGCCCGCTGTAGTTCATCGCCGGTAATCAGCACACTGTTGGTACGTTTGTCTGGGACCAGCAGGACATCTGGCTCGCCACCGTTTTGCTTCGCCTCAGAGGCATTCAGCTTTTCCAGCATGCGCACCACGTCTTCCGCGACAGCGTACTTCAGCCCCACTACATCAGTTTCCTGCACCGCCGACTGATCCATGCGTTCAATAATGTCGCGGATGCGACTGATGTTTGATGAGGAGTCCGAAATGATAATGGCATTGCTCGGCGCATAAGCCGCCATATGTGCCTGCTGCGGCACCAGTGGCCTTAGCACGGGTATCAGCTTTGCTGCAGAAATGTTCTCGAGACGCAGTACTTGGGTAACGTACTCATCACTGCCGCGGTTCAGCCCGCTTGCATCGGCCACCGGTACAGCCGCGGAACGCGCATCCTTGTTCTGAATAATCCGCACAACCTCGCCGGAGCGCACCGCGGTGTATCCGTGCACGTCGAGAATGGCCAGGAACAGGTCGTACAGCTCGCTGCTGTTGACCGGCCGGGAAGAGACCACTTTCACCTTCCCCTTCACCGAGGGATCGACCACGATGGTGGTATTAGTTGCCTCCGCGACGAATTTGATCAGCTCCTGGATATCCGTCTCTTTGAGGTTGACGGTGAAATCCTGAGCATTCAAGGGTGCGCCGCCCAGGGCCAGGAGCAAAGCGCAGAACGCAGCGAGGCGCAGCCCAATACCGCGAGGACCCTGTGGGCCAGGTATTCCTGGCACCTCTGTTACCGACACTTCTTTCTCCTCACGCATCTGCGCCACTTTGCTCAATCACTTGTCTCGGGGCACGGCTAGGGTACACCCGCCTCAGTGCCGATACTGACGCTGAGGGTCAGGGTCTCACCGCCGCGCTCCAGCTCAAACACCGCCTCCTGCGCCGCACGCATGGCCTGATAGAGCCGCACGGTGTTGGATGGATCGGTCAGCGACATACCGTTGACGCTCGTCACCAGGTCGCCGGGCCGGAAACCCAGTGCAGAAAATTCCCGCGCCGCCTTGCCCGGGGAAATACGGTAACCGCGCAGGCCGCCGTTCTCGCGAACCGCTGTCACCCGAACCACATCGGCCAGAGATTCCGGGTCCGCATACAGTTGCTCACGATAGCGCGCCGCCAACTCCGCTGCCTCCCCGGGAGTTTCCACAGGCTCCGACCCCGAAACCTTTGACGGCCTGATTGACGGTCGGTTCCCCGGGGCCTCACTGATCTGGCTCGCCAGGGCCGACTCCTCGAACAAGGTGAGCAATTCGTACTTGCCATCGCTATCGAGAACAACCTGCGTGCGCATCACCTTGGCCAGCACGACCCTTCGCCCGCCGGGCACCTCGTCGCCGACTTGGAAAATATCCTGCACCTTGCGATGCTCTATCACGGCCTGACCAAGGCCCGCCTCCGAGGAGGCAAGTACGCCGCGCAGCAGGAGCGGCAGCTTGGTCTCCGGGGCGCCATTCTCTATCCCCGCAAGAGCGACCGAGGCTTCCTCTTCGGTGATGGCCGCTTGGGGCGACGGCTCCGCCAGGCCTTCGGAATCCGTAGGGACCACCTGGCCGGGCTCACCGAACAGATTGGCGGCCAGCAGCGCTTCGATGTCTACCTCCGCGGCTGCGACAGCAGGCGCCGCAGGACTAACGGGATTAATAACCAGCAACGCAGGTAGGGGCTCGGTCTCGGGCAGGAAACTCCACAGCACTCTGGCCAAAGACAGCAACACCCAGAGAAACACGAGGGCCATCAGGACTCTCTGCAGGGTGCGCAGCGCTGCAGGCTGAGACAAATAGACAAAGGCGCCCTGCACGGACTGCAGCGCCGTCGACGCAGAGGCTGCGAGTTGTTTTTGCCCTCCAGCGCTCACTACTGCCCTCACCTAGATTTCAACTGACTGTCAACTGGCCTGTAACGGCCCGGTTTTCTCTCTGCTTTTTCCCAACTTTTGCAACGACCAAAGCCCGCCGGCAACCGATTCGCCGCAAAGTATGCAACTTATACGGCAGTTGCAGGGCAATACTGTCGTCGCCGATGTCGCTCGCAGACGCCGCCGTGGTCATGACTCACTGCTGGCTGCGGTAGTAATCCATGAGGATCTCCGCGACCTCAGGCCGCGAGAACTCGGGTGGCGGCGCAATACCTTTGCCCAGCATTTCCCGTACCGCCGTGCCGGAGAGCAGCACAAAATCCTCTTTGCCGTGGTCGGGGGCATCGCGCATCATGACCACGCGATCAAGCTTCCGGCTATAGGCGGTGTGATCGGCGCGGTAGATATCGATTTCCAGCGAGCCCGCGGGCACTTCCTCGTCAAAAACCGTCTGCGCATCAAAGCCGCCGTAGTAATCGCCGACTCCCGCGTGATCGCGCCCGACTATCAGGTGGCTGCAACCACAATTCTGACGGAACAGCGCGTGCAGCACCGCCTCACGCGGACCGGCGAATAGCATATCGAAGCCGTAGCCAGTAACCATAACCGTGTTCGGTGGAAAATAGACGTCGACCATCTTGCGAATCGACGCGTCGCGAACGTCCGCCGGGATATCGCCGGGCTTGAGCTTACCCAGCAGCATGTGAATCAGGACGCCATCCGCATCGAGCTCCTGCATGGCCATGCGGCAGAGTTCTTCGTGGGCGCGATGCATGGGATTGCGAGTCTGGAAGGCTACAACGCGCTCCCAGCCTCGCTCGGCGATCTCCTCGCGAATTTCCAAGGCGGTACGGAAGGTTTCCGGAAATTCCTCGGCAAAATAGGAATAGCTGAGAACCTGCAGCGGGCCCGCCAGGACGCGTCGACCCAGATTGAGAAATGTACTGACACCCGGGTGCTTCGGATCGAGCGTACGGAAAACCCGGCTGGCGATTGCCTCGATCTGCTCCTGGCTGGCTTCGTCAACGGATTCGACGTCCATGATCGCCAGGACCGGATTGCCCTCAACGTTCGGGTCGCGCAGGGCAATGCGGCTGCCGGCCTGCACGGAGGCATCATCGCTGAGGTTGAGAATAGGCACAGGCCAGAACAGGCCGTCTCGCATCTGCAGGCTTTCGGCCACAGAGAGCGCATCGTCCAGGCTCATGTAGCCAGACAAAGGATTGAAATATCCCGCCCCGAGCATCACGGCGTTGGCGGCCGCGGCAGAGTTCAACAACAGGGAAGGCAGGGTCTCCGCCTCGGCTATCAGCGCATTGCGCAGCGTATCATCGGCCACGTAAAGCGGGCGCAGCTCATCGGATCCGTGCGGCTTGATCATAGTGTTGTCCTCATAGAAAATCGGTGCAGCGCGAGAGTTGCCCCCTCGACGCTGCTTGGGCGATGCTCGGTTCGGGGCAAATCTCAGCCGGGAATAATGCCGCGCTCGACCAGGGCTGACAGAATCTGTGCCACCTCGTCATCCAGGGTCTGGCTGTCCGAATGAAGGTGTATCTCCGGACGTGGTGGCGACTCATAGGGATCGTCGATACCGGTGAAATTACGTATCTCCCCCGCACGCGCCTTTTTATACAGGCCCTTGGGATCGCGCGCTTCCGCTTCCTCAAGTGAACAGTCAACGAAGACTTCGATAAAGTCGATCCCCGCCGCATCGTGGAGTTCGCGCACGGTGTCGCGATCCGCCAGGTAAGGACTGATAAAACTGGACAGTGCGATCACGCCACTCTCCGTAAACAATTTGGCAATTTCACCAATCCGCCGAATATTCTCCGTGCGGTCTTCCGCCGAGAAGCCCAGATTCTTGTTGATACCGAGGCGCACATTGTCGCCGTCGAGACGGTAGGAGATGACCCCGCGCTCGTGCAGGACACCTTCGAGTTCAACGGCTACGGTGCTCTTGCCACTGCCGGAGAGACCGGTAAACCAAATAGTAGCGCCGCGATGCCCAAGCAGCTTCTCGCGGTGAGCGCGTGTGATGTCCCCTTCGTGCCAGTGCACGTTGGTCGCTTTCTGTTCAGCCATGTAATCCCCGGATTTTCTTTATATCAGTACGAAAGTTTAACATGAAGTACCCCCAAGACCCGTGTCCAAGGGCGCACTTCGGGAGTCTCAGGGGTAGTTTTTTGCTCACAGCTTGCGAAAGCGACTGCACTCCAGATCCTGCAGCAGGCCGTCCTCCAGGCTGTAAATCCAGCCGTGCACCCCACGGGGCTGACCGCGCGACCATGCCGCTTCGACCACGGAGCTGCGCGCCACATTTTCAACCTGCCGGCAGATATTAAGCTCGCACAAGCGGTCAATGCGGGACCTCGGTCGACTTCGAGCTCAAGGGTGGCGGCCTCGGCAATCGCCACATCCCTCACGTGCTGCAGCCAATGATCTATCAGCCCGTGCGGTTTCTCATCCAGCACCGCCGCAACACCGCCACATCCGTAATGCCCCACCACCAGGACATGTGTGACCTCGAGTATGTCTACCGCGTATTGCAGCACCGACAGGCGGTTCAGGTCGCTGTGTGCGACCACGTTGGCAGCATTGCGATGAACAAAAACCTCGCCTGGCTACAGCCCAATGATCTGGTTCGCCGGTACGCGGCTGCCGGAGCAGCCGATCCACAGATAACACGGCTTCTGCTGGGCGGCAAGTTCGGAAAAAATCGGGGTCACTCGCGCTGACGCGTTGCGCCCAATCGCGGTTATTGGCAAGCAGCTGACGCAACCCCTGCATAACCGCTAGAGCATCAACAGGCCGAGACGAGCCACCGCCACCTGGTTGCCGCCGGCACGCTCAGCTTTTTGCATAACCGCTTCCGCTTCGGACTCCATCTGCGTAGCAAGCCGCTCGCTCGATTCAACCGGCTGTCGCGCCGGCTCCCAGCACACAAGACCGATGCTCAAGGTGCAGTAAAGCACTGCGCCGCGCCCGTCATCGATGGCAAAATCATCAATGTCCTGGCGCATACGCTCGCCGATATCGTGCGCATGGGGCTCATTGCAGCCCGGCAGCAGTACCGCGAAGTGCGTGGAGGAGGTATGCGCAATATAATCGGTGGCGCGCAGGTCAGAGCACAGGCGCTGCGATACGCGCCGCTGCACAAAATGACTGGCAACTTCACCGTAACTGCTGCTCAGCTCCTCCAGTTCGTCCAAGCCAATAAACAGCAGGGCAATAGGCATCTCAACCCGGCGCGCCCAGTAGATTTCCCGCAGCATGTCGCGGCGGAAAGCGCGCAGATTACCCACTTCCGTGACCGGGTCGAGCAGCGTCAGCTGATCGGCCCGCTGAGACTCCACAACCCTCAGCAAGGAGGCCGCAACCAGCTGCCCTAGCATGCCGAACATCTGCAGCTCATGCTCTCCGTAGCCGTTCATACCTTCCATGAGCCCAAGATGGTAGCTGCCTATAAGACGGTGATTGTCGAGCAATGGCATCAGTACAGCACCCGTGGCGCTACTACTGCCGGGCAGTATCGAGAACATGCGCTCATCGGACAAATCGAGAAGCATTGCTTCGGGCTCATCCGCATACAACTGATGAAGCGCATAGCTATCGGACTTCATGGTGAGCGATTCGCCAAACAACTTGCTGATGGGCAACTGCGTGGCAAAGACACCCTCCGGATCGTGCAGGCGCAACTCACCCCGTGCAGAGCCGAAGGACGCAGGAAAGTCCTCGAGGAGATATTTAACCAGCGACGAGAGGCTTTTGACCCTTAGTAACTGACTCTGCGCCTGACGCAGCTGTGTCAGCACATGAGAGTGCAGCGTGACCAGGGCACTGAGTGCCGCCGCCGGGTCATGGGCTCTGGGTAGCGCCGTCATTTCGATGTTGGTGATATCCGGCCCGCTGTCGTCGGGGTCAGTCATGTGTCTCGTCTCTGCATTGCAGCCTGTTCACACAACCCACGGCCGTGCCAAATTGAATCTTAAGTGTAAGCCCACTATACTCCCTCAGCAAACCGAGGGGTGGCGTTCCGTCTGAGATGCGGGCCGATATTTTTTTTGCGGCCGCAAACCCTTTGAACCTGATCCGGACAATACCGGCGTAGGGATGGTTTAGGCGCCGCGTTGTCGTGCTCGATAACACGTCTGCTGATCCTCCCGAACGCCACAGGGAGGCATTAATGTTCTACTGCAAACGCAACTTTTTCAGCGCTTATCACCATCGTCCACACCGGCTCGAGCCCGGCCTGGGGCGAGACTGTGCCTCGCGCGCGGCCCTGGCATCCTTGCTCCTGTGCCTGGGCCTGCAGCCATCTGTTGCGCATGCTGCCGAGCCGCCCCGGGCCGGGGAGCTTGAAGAAGTGCTGGTCACGGCTGAGCTGCGCACCATGCCATGGCTGCAGCAACCCGCCAGCAGCAGCGTTATCCCTGCCAGTGCTATTCGGGAGCGGGCCGCCGCGCACCTCGAGAACGTGCTTCTACTGGCGCCCAACATCAACATCGCCGGGGGCTCGTCGCGGGCGCGTTTCTATCAGGTTCGCGGTATAGGCGAACGCAGCCAGTTCGTCGAACCACTGAACCACTCAGTGGGACTGCTGATCGACAACATAGACTTCAGCGGCCTGGGCGCCGGGGCCACACTCTTCGATATGGAACAGGTAGAAATTCTCCGCGGCCCCCAGGGTACTCTGCACGGTGCCAATGCCTTGGCCGGCCTGATCAACATGCGCTCAGCGGCGCCCAGTGACACCGCCAGCGCGCGCCTGCAGTCGACCGTCGGCGATTACGGCCGCCGGGAACTCGGAGCAGTCGTTTCGGGCCCTCTGGGGAGCGATAGCCTGCTCTATCGTGTCGCCGCCTTCCAGCACCGCAGCGATGGTTTCATAGAGAATACGTTTCTCGGTCGCGATGACACCAACGAGCGCGATGAACAGCTTTTTCGCGGACGACTGCGCTGGCTGCCCAGAGATAACCAGCAGGTCGACCTGAGCCTGACGCGGCTGTCTGTGGATAACGGCTACGACGCCTTTTCCCTGGATAACACCCGGGAAACCCTGAGCGATATGCCCGGCCGTGACCGCCAGGAGAGCGATGCGCTCGGCTTGACATGGCAGGTCGATGGCGCGGCTATCAATAGCCAACTGATGCTGAGTCTCGCGGACTCTGCTAGCGAGTACAGTTATGACGAGGACTGGAGCTTTGTCGGTATTGCCCCAGGACTCGAGTACTCATCCTTCGACCGCTACCTCCGCGACCGCCGCAGCCATAGCGCACAGCTGCGCCTGAGCTCATCCGAGCCCCTTTCCCTGGCCGCCCACGACCTGCAGTGGGTCTGGGGACTGTACTGGCTTGAGGACGATGAGAAGCTGCGCCGCCAATACACCTACCTGAGCGAAGACTTCCAAAGCCGGTACCGCGCCAGCACGGTGGCCACCTATGGCCAGCTGGATGTTGATCTGGCACCGCAATGGAGCCTCAGTGCGGGCCTGCGTCTGGCGAACCGCGATATGCGCTACGCGGATTCACAGGAGGTCAGTGCCGCACCGGAAGACTTTTTGTGGGGCGGCAAGCTCTCCTTGCAGTATGAGAGCGAGCGCCTTGGGATGGTCTACGCAGCGCTGTCCCGGGGCTACCGGGCCGGAGGCGTCAACGCCGGTATTCTCGCCAGCGCCGCCGATGGGCAGGCTGGCGACCAGACCGCAACGCTGCGTGCAGAACAGTTTTTTGATGAGGAGTTGCTCTACAACATCGAGCTGGGCCTGAAGCGCCGTAGTGCCAACGGGCGACTTCAATCGGCGCTGACGCTCTTTTACATGGACCGCCGGGATCAGCAGGTGCGCGGCTCCCTGACCCTGCCCCGGGAAGACGGCAGCACCGCATTCATAGACTTCACGGATAACGCGGCTTCCGGCTACAACCTCGGACTGGAGTGGGAGTTGCGCGCGAAACCGGCGGACCGCTTCGAACTCTACTTTAATCTGGGGCTCCTGCGCGCGCGTTTCGATAGCTATGTCAATGCCGATGGGGCGGACCTCGGCGGCAGGGAGCAGGCCCACGCGCCCGCCTATCAGTTCGCCACCGGGCTCACCTATAGACCCGCAACGAACTGGCAAGCGGATCTGCAAGTTGAAGGGCGGGACGGTTTTTACTTCTCGGATCGTCACAACGGGCGTTCCAGCGCCTTTCAGCTCCTGCACCTGCGGGTGGCGTACACGCGCAGCAACTGGGAGCTCGCCCTCTGGGGACGCAACCTCCTCGATGAGGACTATTTCGTACGCGGCTTTGGCAGTTTTGGCAATGACCCCCGCAAGGGCTACGCGCTTGAAGAGTACCGGCAGTTTGCCGACCCGCGGCAACTGGGCCTGACCCTGGAACTGCGTCTGTGATGATCTGGGTCGAGTCCGCCGCCGTTCTGCTGGGGGTAGGCTACCTGCTTCTGGCGATCCTTGAGCGACGCAGTTGCTGGATTGCAGGCGGGCTGGCATCGCTGCTGTTTCTGGGAATCTTCTGGCGCGCATCGCTTCCCCAGCAGGCACTGCTGCAGCTTTACTACATGGGTGTCGCCGCGCACGGCTTCCGACACTGGGCAGCCTCCGACGGCAGCCCTCTACCCATCACCCGCTGGCGCGCGCGCTATCATTTGGCGGCGGCCTGCGCAGTCGCTGTCGCGGTACTTGGCAGCCTTCTGCTGCGCGATGCCCTTGGGGATCAGCGTGCCTGGCTGGATGCCGCAACCAGTTGGGGGAGTGTTCTGGCCACCTGGATGATGGCGCAGAAACGACTGGAAGCGTGGCTCTACTGGATACTCATTGATGCCGTATCCGTGCTCATGTACCTCGACGCGGGCCTGGAACCCACGGCGGGACTATACCTGCTCTATACCATTCTTGCCGTTGTCGGCTGGCTGAAGTGGCGATCGACCTCTCTGCATCCCAGCGCGGCCTGATCGCTGAGCTGCGCGCCGACTTCCACACCTGGGCACCTGGGGAGGCATCGGCGCCGGTAGTCAAGGCCGCCCTGACAGGCGGGCAGAGCAACACCGTGCTGCTAATGGAAGGGGCGACCGGGCGCTGGGCGCTGCGTATTGCCGGCACCGCGCGCGACGGCGTGTGCCGCCACCGGGAGTGCAGACTCATGCAACTCGCCAGCCTCGCCGGGCTCGCCCCCCAGGTCAGCCACTGTGATCCTGAGCGCGGGGTGCTGATCACTCGCTACATTGCTGGCGGTACGGACCAGCGTGAGGGCCCCCGGGAACTGGCCGCACTGCTGCGCCGTATTCACGCCCTGCCCTGCGCGGGAGAGCCCGTGTATCCGCAGCGCAGCCTGCCCGGCTACCTCTCGGCGCTGGCAACGGGGCATCCTCTGGAGGAACTACTGCGCGTGCATCGCGGGCAGCTGCAGGCAGCCCAGGCGCTGCTTCAAGGACCCGGCCAACCGCCGGTTATCTGCCACAATGACCTTCTGCGCGCCAACCGGCTCCGCGAGGGTACGCAAATGAAAGCCATCGACTGGGAGTACGCCGCCCCGAACGATCCCTTCTTCGATCTCGCCGTCTGTGCTTCTGAAGAGACCGGCGACCCCCACTATGCCCGCAGCCTGCTGGCAGCGTACCTTGAACGACCCGCACAGCCCGCGGAGCAAACGCGACTGGCCGCCTGGAGCATCATTTATGGCACTCTTGAGACCTGCTGGTACCAACGCTACGCAGCAGACCCGGCCATGGCCAGCACGGCCCGTGAGCGGCTGGGACAGCTATTGAATAACGGCTTAGATCATGTCCGATGATCGACATTGGCATGTGCTCGGCGCCGGTGCCATAGGGACACTGCTGGCGCACCGACTTCGGGAAGCGGGCATCCCCTGTACGCTTGTTCACCACACTAATGCCGGCAGTCGTCTATTGCTGGCTGGCAGTTCACGCCACAGAATTCCCGTTGCAACGCTACAACAACAGGCAACTGGCAGTATCCGGCGACTGCTACTCACCACCAAAGCGCCCGCACTGCCGCGCGCACTGGAAGGCGCCCAGGCCCAGCTCCATGGCGATGCGATCGTGGCAACCACCGCCAACGGGCTCGGTTTCGAAACCCGACTGAGCGCTCTCGCACCCGGGCAACGCCTGTACCGGGCGGTCAGTACCGACGCCGCCTACCGGGAAGGCCCGGGGACAGTGGTCCACACCGCAACCGGCGAGACCCGTATGGGCCAGTTCGGGCAGCCCTGCGCCCCCCCCGCATGGTTCGTCGACAGCCTTGGCAAACTCCCGGGCTGGTACTGGGAACCCGACATCGACCGGGCGCTGCACCGAAAATTTGCTATCAACTGCATCATCAACCCGCTTACTGCCGCGCTGCGCTGCCGCAACGGGCGGTTGCTCAGCAACCCAGCGCACCGCACAGCCATGCTCGCCCTCTGTGAGGAAAGTGAACCGGCCCTGCGAGTTCTCGGCCTATGGCGGGATGAAGACGCGTTGTCGCAGACCGTGGCGGCAGTGTGCGAAAGCACCCGCGACAACCTCTCATCCATGCTCCAGGATGTGCTGGCGGAGCGTGAAACCGAACTCGCCTACCTCACCGGGGAACTCCTGCGCAGGGCGGCTGGGCAGGAGCTCGATTTACCCCTCAACCGGAGTCTATGGCAGCGTTTGCAGGCCGCCCCAGAGTCGTTTAGCGTAGAAGATAGACCTCTTGGGCCCGCGCCAACTGCTCCAGCGCCTGGAGGAAGTCACTGAGCCCCGCATCCGCCCCCAGGGCCAGCTGCCCGCTGTGCCAGTCCGACTGCCGACCCGCTCGCAGCTCAAGCTGGCATTGCTGCTGGTCGCAGCGTATCGACAATGTCAGGCTGCGCTGGGCAACACACACATCGCGCAATCCTCTGGAGCTCAGTGTGAGCTGTGAATCGGCCCCACAGCCCGCGCACAAAACACGCGCGTCCGGACGCATTTCATGGAGCAGCTCCGCGAGGCGCGTTTGTAGGATATCTGCTGAGGGCATGAGCCGCAGCCGGCCTGCGGGAGCGTCGATGAGCACCTCATGCAGCGCCACGCAGGGACCGCCACGAAGCGTCTGCAACAACATTAGTGACAGCACAGCGATCACCGCAGCCGCCAGGGTCGCGCGGGCCCCCACACTCCCACCGCTCCAGTAGCGCTGTAGCCACGCGCCAGCGTGGCGCCACCAGGGCAGGCTGGCGAGCGCTCGCGGCAGCGCTGGAGCACCAATAGCTGCGTGCTCTCCCCGCGACTTCGAGAGAATTGCGCCGCGCAGGGATACGGGTGCTGGAAGCAGCTGGCGCAGCTGCCGCAGCCCCTCGCGCAGTTCAAAGGTACCAGCTGGTCGCCGCGATGGATCGACACACAGCAGATCAAGCAGAAGGCCCTCAAGGGCACTGGCCGCCGCGGCGGGCACATCCTGCATCGCCGGTACGGCCAATACGCCGCGCTGCAAGGCCGCGTCATCAAGGCGTCCGCCCAGAAAGAACGGATGGCGGCCAAATAACATGCGGTAGCAAAGCAGACCCAGGGCAAAAAAATCGCTCTGCAGGGACGCCGGCTCACCGCGGCCCTGCTCCGGCGACAATGCTTCCCGGTTAAATCCTGACAGCTTATCGCCGGCCATTGCAGCCACGCCGAAATCACATAGTGTGGCCCGACCAGCGGTATCGATCAGCACATTCGAGGCGCTGATGTCACCGTGTACCGACCCCAACTGACGACTGGCCGCCAGGGCCTCGGCCAGATCCGTGAGGATGCCAACAGCGGTCGCAACCGTCAGCGTTTCACCTCCCGCCAGCAGCGCCCGGAGGTCGCAACCGGGCACATACTGCATAACCAGGGCCAGCTCGCGACCCATTACCACTACGTCGTAGATGCGCACAACTCGCGGGGATTCCATGCGCGCCAGCCGACGCGCCTCGGCGACCGCGTGACGACGCTGGCTGAGTGCACCGCGCAAATGGTAAATCTTGATTGCTACCCGGCGCTGGAGCTGCGTATCCAGGGCCAGATACACGCGACCCTGCGCGCCGTCGCTCAGCATGCGCAGCACCCGGTAGTGCGCCAGACCGCGCAGCATGAATCAGCCGTCGCTGCGCGTGGGCTGGCCGTCTGCAGCGGCCAGACGAACGCCGCTGGCGCGCAGGCGCGCCTGCAGCCCGCGCTCGGATACGGCCAACTGGTCAGCGACGGTTGCGAGGTCGCCGCAACATTCATCGAGCATGGCCAGCAGTTCACCCAGCGGCACATCCGCAGCAAGCCGGCAATCCTTCAAACCAGGCAGGCGACGGTACACCGCAGAGCGACTAACACCGAGCTCGCGTGCCACCCGCGATACCTCGTAACGGGCGGCGCGCCAGGCCGCCCGGAATTGCTCATCAGTGATAGCCGACATGCTGGACCTGGGAGCGGCTTCAGGCGGACCGTCTGCCGCGACGGTTTCTGCGCGCTCCATGCGTTCAAGAAGATGCGCCGGGCACTCCAGACGATCGACGCTGGCGGCACAGATCTGCGCGACCGCGTGCTGCAGCTCACGGACGTTTCCGGGCCAGTCATGCAGAGCCAGCATTTCGAAAAACAGCGCCCAACGCTCCAGCTCACCGCCGCTGGCCGTGTTCGCCAGCCAGGCGCGACCCGTGCGGCGCGCGTCCTGGGCAAAACTGCGCGCGGCCAGGATACCCACATCCTCGGCGCGCTCGCGCAGGGGCGCGAGGTGTATCTCCAGCGCCCCAAGGCGAAAGCGCAGGGCTGCGCGAAGGGTTGACTCATCACCCTGCGGATCACGCTCCGTGGCCGCGATAACGCGCAGGGATACGCGTTCGATAGCGCCCCCGACCACCTGTAGTTCGCGCTCCTGAAGCGCTCGCAGCAGCAGCGGCTGCAGTGCCGCCGGCGTATCGCCTATCTCGTCGAGAAACAAGGTGCCACCCGCCGCTTCCTGGAAATAGCCCTTACGCGTCCGGTCGGCCCCCGTGTACGCACCCCGTCTGGCACCAAACAGACTCGCGGCCGCCAGCTCCGCGGGCAGCGCCGCCATATTGACGGCAATCCATGGCCCTGAGCGCTGTGCCCCAAGCCTGTGAATCGCGCGCGCTACCAGTTCCTTACCGGTGCCGGTGGGGCCCAGTAGCAACACATCCCCGCTAGCATGCGCGGCGCGTACTATCTCCTCCCGAAGCCGTCGCATCGCCGGGCTGACGCCACACAGCTCCTGCAGCGCCGGCGCTCCGCCAGCGCCCGAGCTATCGCCATCCGCCAAATCACCCGACCCCCGGTGTTGCTCTAGACGCAGGTAGAGCAGTACGCGATTGCCCAGCAACAGCAGTTGCCCGGCGCGCGCATCTGCCGCGGACAGATCGAGCTGCCCTTTAACCGTGTCACCATTCGCCCTGAGGCGCGAACGGCCCGGCGCTCGCTCCAGGACCCAGCCCTGCGCGCTCGCGCTGATGCGCACGGCCCGTCGGCTAATCCGCGGATCCTCCAGGCCTCGGCCCTCTGCCGGCGTCGGGACTTCCGCCACCTCGTTATGGGAAGCCGCCCCTGACTGGCGACCGTTCTGCCCGGGCGCGGTCTCAGCGTACGCTCCGGCGAAAACAGGCCAGTGGCGACCCAGCACCCAGGAATCATCGCCGACCGGCACACGGGCAGTCTGTCCAATACGTGGCGTATCCGGATGAAACAGGATGACAACAGACCACTCAGCGCAGGCACCGCCAAGGGCGACAAGATTTGAGTCAGCGGCTTGCGTGGTGCGGTTTCTATCGTTCATCACAAACCGACCCCCACCTGGCCGTCATACTCAAAAAGCCATGGGAAAGAAGCCAGTAAACGAGCAACAGGACCGGCAGCAAGGTGCCCAGCACCCGGGGGCCGGGCATCGCTATGCGCCCGGTCACCCACGCGGCCCAGGCCAGCGGCCAACGGCGGCGCTGCAGTGCGGTCGCCGCGCACCACCTGATGCATGGACAGGGCCATCACAAGGGCCAGAAAGCTCATTCGCGCAGTGCTCCGCGCAGCAGCGCCCAATCGAAGGCGGGGCCAGGGTCAGTCTTGCGCCCGGGAGCAATGTCACTGTGGCCCACAATCGCCGCCTGACGCAGCGAGGGCATTGCCTCACGCAACGTGCGAATCGTTCGGGCGAGACAATGATACTGCGCGAGTGTATAGGGGAGCGTGTCGGTCCCCTCCAATTCGATACCAATACTGTAATCGTTGCAGTTAACCCGTCCACACCACTGGGACAGCCCCGCGTGCCAGGCTCGCCGCTCAAGGGAGACAAACTGCGTCAGGGCTCCCTGACGATCGATCAACAGGTGAGAGGACACCCGCAAACCATCAAGCTCCGCGTAGAAGGGATCCGCCGACAAATCCAGGCGGTTGCAGAACAACGCTGCAATATCGTTGCCCCCAAAACATCCGGGAGGCAGCGAAATATTGTGTATAACAAGCAACTCTGGGCTGCAGGCGCCAGGTCGTTCATCGTAATTTGGCGATGGCACCCACTGCGCCTTGGCAAGTCGACCGTCGATTAGTGCGTTACTGGTCATGCCCGGTATTGTGCGAGCCCTTGCGCGCCGGAGCAATATGCAAAAGCAGGCTTCTGCCCATCCACAGGCACTGCTACCATGCTTAGCCTGATTTCATTCGCCGCAGCATCAGTCAGGAATACCTAACATGAGTCGGCAGATTCCCCGCGTCCCGGATGCCACCGTCGCGCGCGCTGTCAGCATCGCCCTCGCCGAGGATATCGGCAGCGGCGATATCACAGCAGATTTATTACCCGCAGAACATCAGGCGGAAGCCCAAATCATTACACGCGATGATGGTGTGCTGTGTGGTCAGCCCTGGGTAGACAAGGTGTTTGCCAGCGTTGATGAACGCATCGAGATCCGCTGGCTGGCCGCAGATGGCGAGCGCATAAATGCTGGCCAAACCCTGCTGGAGCTGCGCGGCACCGCGCGCGGCCTGCTAACGGCTGAACGCTGCGCGCTTAACTTTCTGCAGACTCTCTCGGGCACAGCAACACTCTGTTCCCGCTACGCGGAGCGGGTAGAGGGGACCGGAGCGCGACTACTGGACACACGTAAGACCTTGCCCGGGCTGCGTGAGGCACAGAAATACGCGGTGCTCTGCGGAGGCTGTCACAATCATCGCATGGGACTATATGACGCCTTTCTCATAAAAGAAAACCACATACTGGCCTGCGGCGGTATCCACGCCGCGGTCCTCAAGGCCCGCGATGCATTCCCGGCCAAGCCTATAGAAGTGGAGGTGGAAAACCTCGATGAGCTGGCGCAGGCAATAGACGCGGGCTGCGAACGCGTGATGCTCGACAACTTCGACCTGCCTACCTTGCGTCAGGCCGTGCGCCAGGTCGGTGGCCGCGTGGAACTCGAAGCGTCCGGAAATGTGACCCTGGATACCTTGCGCACGATCGCCGAAACCGGCGTGGATTTTATCTCCATTGGCGCGCTTACCAAGGACCTCCAGACACTCGATCTGTCCATGCGCCTGCAGTAGGCGCCCGATGTCTCAGGGCGCGGCGGCGATCAGGGCCTCAGCGCATACCAGCACGCCGTTATTGTCTGCATACACATAATCACCGGGCTGCACCGTGCTGCCGCCCAGCTCAAGGGGGATATCGCGCTGTCCTTCGCCGCGCTTTTCCGTGCGCAAGGGACATGCTCCCAGCGCCTTGATGCCCAGCTTCGTGGTCGCAAGAATATCCACATCGCGCACGGCACCGGCGATAAGCAGGCCGGCCCAACCGTTGTCTGCGGCCTTTGCGGCGAGCTGGTCACCGAGCAGTGCGCGCCGCTGTGACCCGCCTCCGTCCACAACAATGACCCGCCCCGCCCCGGGCTCCTGCACCAGCGCCTTCACCAGGGAGTTGTCCTCGAAGCACTTCACTGTGACCGCAGGCCCCCAGAACCGCTCCCGAGCCCCGAAGTTGCGCCAGGGCAACAACAAGGCGCGGGCGGCCGGCGCGCTGTCCGCAAGATCCGGCGTGCTGAAGTCTGCAGCAGACATCACAGCCAAGCGACCGGATACTGCTGCAGGGCACCGCCCGCGGCGCGCACGGCGCCGGCATAGCCTTCACAGCGCGGCAGAATACTTTCCGCATAAACCTGTGCCGTCGCGAGCTTGCGTGAGTAAAAGTCATTGTCACTGCCGGCACTGATTCGCGCAGCCGCCACTTCGGCGCCGCGGGCAAGCTGCCAGCCGCCAAACAGAAAACCCGTCTGCATCATGTAATCAAAGGCCGCAGCGTGCGCGCCCTCGGGGTTACTGGCAAGCAGCTGCAGAATCTGTTCCGTTGAACTTTCCTGCAGCGCCAGCGACGCGAGCAGGGCGTGGCCAATTACCGCAAGGTCACCGGAAGCCGAGCTCAGGCGTTGCGCCAGTTCCCGAAGCTCCGCCAACAGGATCCGCATGGTCGACCCACCATCGCGACCCACCTTGCGGCCGACAAGATCCGCCGCCTGAATACCGTTAGTCCCCTCGTAGATCGGTGTGATGCGCACGTCGCGCCAGTACTGTGCCGCGCCGCTCTCTTCCACATAACCCATACCACCGTGGACCTGCAGGCCGAGCGAGGTCAGTTCTACCCCCATCTCGGTCATCCAGCCCTTGATCACCGGAATCATAAGATCGATACGCGCCTGCTGGCTCTGGCGCCCGGACTCCGGCCCGTAGTGCGCCAGGTCCATGGTCACGGCCTCCGCATAGGCCAGCGCGCGCATCGCCTCGATTGTCGCCTTCATGGTCAGCAGCATACGTTTGACATCCGCATGCTGGATGATCGGAACACCGCCCTGCACGCGCTCATGGGAGTAGGCGAGGGCTTGCTGAAAGGCGCCCTCGGCGGCACCCAATCCCTGCAGACCCACCTTGAGGCGGGCCTCATTCATCATGGTAAACATGCAGGCAAGCCCGCGATTCTCCTCACCGACCAGATAACCGATCGCGCCGCCCTTGTCACCAAAAGCCATCACGCAGGTAGGGCTGCCGTGGATACCCAGCTTGTGCTCTGTTGAAACCGGAAACACATCGTTGCGCTCTCCCAGGGAACCGTCTTCGTGCACCAGATACTTGGGTACCAGGAACAGGGAAATGCCGTGCGAGCCCTCCGGTGCGTCCGGTAACTTGGCGAGAACCAGATGCACAATATTTTCTGTCGCGTCGTGGTCGCCCCAGGTGATATAGATTTTCTGCCCACTGATGAGGTAGTGGTCGCCGTTGGGAACAGCGCGAGTGTTCATGACACCAAGATCTGAACCGGCCCCGGACTCGGTAAGATTCATGGTCCCGGTCCACAGGCCGCTATGGAGTTTCTCCAGATAGGTGGCCTTGAGCGCCTCGCTGCCGTGTTCCGCAATGGCCAGCGCCGCACCGCTGGACAGGAACGGAGCCAGCGCAAAAGCCATGTCCGCGCCGTTCCACATTTCGTTGGCGGCCGTGCCGTACAGCTCTGGAAGACCCTGGCCCCCATGGGCTGCATCGGCCGATATACCGAACCAGCCACCCGCAGCCAGCTGCTGCAGCGCGGCCGCATAGCCCGGAGAAATGATGACCCGCTGGTCTTCGCAGCGCGCCGGGTGCGCGTCGCCTACCCGGCGCAGGGGCGCGAGGACTTCTCCGGCAAGCTTGGCACCCTCATCGAGCAGCGCAGAGGTGAGATCCGGTCCCACACCCATATCGCCAAAGCGTGGCAGGCCGCCGAGAACCTCACCTGCCGCAAGCACCTCATCAATGATAAAAGCCATGTCTTCAATCGGGGCGCGATACATAGCGTGTTGCCTCTTTTGCAAATAATTTTGTTGGGGGTGAAGTCGCTCATCTGCGCGACGATGCCAGTATAAAGACTTGGCAGATCAGCTACATCATCGCGATACTGTCGCACTTTGCGAACCCGGAAGCGCCGATGAACCTCCATCGCATAGACCTGAACCTTCTCGTCTACCTCGACGCGCTCCTGCGCGAGCGCAACGTGACTCAGGCGGCACAGCAACTCAACCTCTCCCAGCCGGCCATGAGCAACGGCCTGCGGCGCCTGCGGACGCTGTTTGATGACCCGCTACTGGTGCGCACCTCCGAGGGCATGACGCCCACGGAAAGGGCCCTGGAACTGGAACCGCTGGTCCGCGATGCCCTCGCGCAGATCGACCGCGCGGTGCAGCCGCGCGCGCAGTTTCAGCCGGCTCAAGCACGTGGAGTCTTCCGCATTATGGCCAGCGACTATGCAGAATCCACCCTGTTTCCCGCCGTATTGGGGCAACTGCGGGATCAGGCACCGGGTATCACTCTGGACATTATGACCCCCAGTGACGTGAGTTTCCTCGACGTGGAACGCGGCAAGGTCGACATGGTCATCAATCGTTTCGATGCTATGCCCCAGTCCTTTCACCAGATCCTGCTCTGGGAGGACAGTTTTTCCTGCCTTCTCAGCCCCACCCATCCGGTGCTCGAGAGCTTCACCCTCGACAACTACCTGAAGTACGACCATGTGTGGGTCAGCAAAACGGGGATGGGCGTCGGTGTAGGCGTTAATCCGGATGATGTACAGCGTCTGGGCTGGGTGGATGCGGCCCTCACTCGCCTCGGGAAGAAACGGCAGATTCGCGTGTTCACGCGGCACTACCAGGCCGCCATGACGCTGGCAG
>JBLIIW010000005.1:0-41112 GCA_047635315.1 Halieaceae bacterium
CGGAAAGTTGTAGCTGCGGCGAGCCGACGGACAGCACACCGGATTCGAAGGGCATGTTCGTCGCTGCGTTTGCGCGACGCTGACCGAGTACCCAAGAGAGGCCAAGCATGGTCCCTACCAGCATCAGGACGCCAGTAAAATAGACTGCAAAGGGCCACAAGGAAACTGTGCCTTCACTCATAGAATTTCTGCCATGGTGCTCTTTGATTTTTTTATTCAGGCGGATAGTACCGCAATTTTCAGGAAAAGCATCTCGGCGGTATTTGGATGATCCTTATCAGGGCTACGGCGAGCGAGGTGAGCTGCGCGGGGGAATGGCCGCAGGCAACCCTGGCAAGCTTGCGGAGCTTCGTGATGCCCCCGGAATCGACGCACAGATCCCTTTGCCTGTCGCCGACCGCGGCGACAAGTCCTCACGCTGTCTGCATAATGTTGAATCCTGGGCTAAACTTGTATGGCCTCGCAAATATCGACCGACCGGGGGAGGGTAACTTTTAGTGTCCAGCGCTTCACTCACACCCAGTGACGTTCCGCTGACGCCGCGCAACCGCCAGCATGAGCTGGCGGATAGCCTGGCGCAGGACTGGTTCGCCGACCACCCCTTCAAGACGGCCTGGTTTAACGCCATGTCCATGACCTTTCCCCTCGGGGAAAAGTTTTTTATCGACAGCGTAAGGCACTACAGCGGGGAGATCAGCGACCCGAAGCTACAGGAGGATATACGCGGGTTCTGCGGTCAGGAAGGTTTCCACCGTCGTGAACACGATCGTTATAATCGCAGCCTGTGCGAACTGCGCGGCTACGACCACGATTACCTGCAGGGTCGCCTGGAGAAAAGTATCGCCCGTTCCTACCGCTTTCTTTCCGCGATGGACCGCCTGGCCATAACGGCCGCCCTGGAGCACATTACGGCGATCATGGCGGAATCATCGCTCGCCGACGACAGCCCCATGAATGCGGTCAGCGATCCGGCCATGCGATCACTCTGGGACTGGCACGCGGCGGAGGAAATGGAGCACAAGTCTGTGGCGATCGACGTTTTTCGCGCCGTGGGCGGCGCTGAAAAACTGCGTCGCCGGGTAATGCGACAGGCGACGTTTTTCCTGTTGATGGATGTGTTGGTGGGAACGGTGCATATGCTGCGCCGGGACGGCAAGCTCTGGAGTTTGCGCCTGTGGAGCGAGGGCTGGAAGTTCCTGTTTTTCCGGGACGGCGTTGTGCGTCGAATCTGGCCAGCCTACCGGGAGTACTTCCGGGAGGGCTTTCACCCCTGGCAGCGGGATACGCGAGCGCTGCTCAACAACTGGAAGGAGCAGCAGAAACTACAGCCCGCTGCGCCCTGAACGTCACGCTCAATTGAGCGCCAGTCCCGGCAAAGGCAGCTCGCTCAGATCCAGATCCGCTGCGTTTGGCATTCTCATTGATATCTCAGCCAGCTGTTCTGCGGACAGATCGCCCATCAGGTTGACGAAGACCAACTGATCCGGTTTCAGCACCAGGGCGGTCATGCCAACGATGGAGTCACCCTGGGTCTTCAGCAGAAGATTGACCGTGGAACCCTCGTCAAGAACCCGCGCGATCTGCTGCCAATCGTCGCCCAGGAGTTGCACTCTTGCAAGTTCCAGTTCCTGGGAGACAGCCTTCAGGTCGGCGCTCTCGCCAATCTCATAGACCTTCACCTGCACCCCATCAAGGGCTCTGAGCAGGGCGGCTGTTTCCGGGCCTTCATTGGCATGCACCGCGACCAAACGCAGGATCGTGGGTCCCAGGGAGATCGATGTGTCCCGGCGCAGCCCGCGCTGCTCAGGTTTTTTGAAGTCCGCGTAACCGGGGCTTCCGGATGGTGCGCTTACGGCACAGCCGGAGAGCAGTGTGAATAGTACGATGGCGCCTATAAGCCTCATGGTAGCGCCTAGAGATCTATATCCACGTCGAGATCGACGTGGTCAACCACGGTGCGAAGCGTACCGGGGTCAATGTCGCCGAGCACATTGATAAACACGGCCTGCTCGGAATCGACCGACATCACGGTCAGGCCATGGACACGGTCATCACCGTGTTTTACATAGATATCAACCTGCTTGTCCTCCTCGCGCACGCGGACGATTTGTTCCCAGGACAGCGCTGTGAGCGACTTGCTTACGGAGCTCATACGCTCCTCAGCTGGCGTACTGTCGCCCGCCGTGTCATACACGTTCACGCGCACGGAATCGATGCTGCGCAAGGCCTGTTCAGCGACGGGATCGTCGTGCTTCATAGCGCTCACCAGCTTCAGAAGAGAGCCCCCCAGATCGACCATCACCCGGGGTTCTCCGTAATCGGCGCTAAGGGCGCCAAAATCAACGTAGCCGGGCATGGACTCGATATCGGCGTCTTGCGCAAGCGCTGGCAGCGCCATGAAAAGCAGGGCAGAAATAACGGTTAGTGTCTTCATTGCTAAAACCTTCTTGAGGCAGACTGTTTGCCCAGCATGGGCCGCAAGTCTCCTCAGATCATCATGTTCTCGCCCAAGTGAGCGCGTGCTGCGATGGGGCGAACTATCCGGGAGAAACGCGCCCGCGTGAGTGACTCGCCCGCAGCGCCTGCGCCAGCTACCATGAACCCACAGCAAATTATGAAGCATGAGCCAGATGGATACAGCGCTAATCAGCAACCAGGACCAGCACCTGTTTAACGAGGGGACGCATCGCCGCTTGTGGAAGATCCTCGGCGCGCAGGTGCAGGCAGGTGGTACGCACTTTGCCGTATGGGCGCCCAGTGCCAGCGCCGTATGCGTGGTCGGCGATTTCAACGGCTGGAACCGCGATGCGCATCCGCTTGCACCGCTGGGTTCCACGGGGATCTGGTCGGCGTTTGTGCCGGGTCCAGCCGCAGGCGCGCTATACAAATACCGTATCCTGGGCCGCGAGGGCCAAGAGCTTCCCCTGAAGGCCGATCCGCTGGGCTTTGGTTCGCAGCACCCGCCGGAGAGCGCATCCATCGTCCGTGATATCGCTGGCTACGGGTGGCACGACAGCGAATGGATGGCGCAGCGCGCGGCACGCAACCAGTGCGACGCGCCGATCACTATTTACGAGGTGCATCTAGGCTCCTGGCGTCGACGGGTCGCGGAGGACAACCGCCCCTTGTCCTACCGGGAGGCGGCCGAGGAACTGGTGGACTATGCGGCCGATATGGGCTTTACACACATCGAATTCCTGCCCCTGTCGGAGCATCCTTTCGATGGTTCTTGGGGTTATCAGCCGGTGGGTCTGTTCGCGCCCACGATCCGCCACGGACCTCCGCATGAGTTTCGCGACCTGATTGACGCGGCGCACCGGCGCGGCATCGGTGTGCTGTTCGACTGGGTGCCTGCGCATTTTCCCTCGGATGACCACGGGCTGGCGAACTTTGACGGTACGGCGCTCTATGAGCATGCGGACCCCCGTCAGGGCTTTCATCAGGACTGGAACACGCTCATCTATAACTACGGCCGGCGCGAGGTGGCGAATTTCCTGATCGCCAACGCCCTGTACTGGCTAGAGGAATACCATCTCGATGGGCTGCGCGTCGATGCGGTGGCCTCCATGCTCTATCTTGATTATTCCCGGGATGAGGGTGAGTGGTTGCCGAACCGCTATGGCGGTCGCGAGAACCTCGAGGCCATTGAGCTGCTTCAGCGCGTGAATACGCTCGTATACGGTGAGCTCGAAGGCATCATGATGGTAGCCGAGGAAAGCACCGCCTACGCCGGTGTTTCTCGTCCGGTACACGATGGCGGCCTGGGATTTGGCTTCAAATGGAACATGGGCTGGATGAATGACACGCTGCGCTATATCGGTGAGGAACCGGTGCACCGCAAACATCATCACGAGAAGATGACCTTCGCACTGGACTACGCCTTTTCGGAGAATTTCGTCCTGCCCATCAGTCACGATGAGGTGGTGCACGGCAAGGGCTCCATGTTGCAACGCATGCCGGGGAATGACTGGGAGCGCTTCGCGAACCTGCGTGCCTACTATGGCTTCATGTGGGGACATCCGGGTAAAAAACTGCTTTTCATGGGCTGCGAGTTTGCCCAGCCCGCTGAGTGGGCGCAGGCCGGGCAACTCGACTGGGACGTTGCGAAGCTACCGGCTCACGCGGGCATGGCCCGACTGGTGCGCGATCTCAATACCCTTTACCGCGCCGAGCCGGCGCTACATCGCCGCGACTGCCGTGCGGATGGATTCCAGTGGATTGAAGCGAACGACGCTGATTGTTCGATATTTGTCTGGCTGCGTCTGGGTGAGCCCGAGGATCCGCCGGTACTGGTGATCTGCAATTTCACACCGGTGGAACGCGCGGGCTGGCGGGTCGGTTTACCCACTGCAGGCTTCTGGAGCGAGTTGCTCAATAGCGATGCGGAGATATACGGGGGCGCTAACGGCGGAAATCTGGGCGGCGTGTTCACCGAGGCGCAGGCATCACACGGACAAGCCTGTTCGGCGCTGCTCACGCTGCCGCCGCTGTCGACCACCTTTCTCAGCCCCCGTAAAGCACCTTGATATAAGCCTGGGCCGAAGCGGCCCAGGGGAATCGCGCGGCGCTAGCCGCACTTTGCATGGCCGCGCGCTTGCGGCGATGGCGGCGCAGTTGCGTCATAGCTTGCTGAAGTCGTGTCAGCATGGCCCGCGCGCGGCCGGGATCGTCCCCGGCGCTAAAGACAAAGCCGTTTTCCTTGTCTACAACGGTATCCGCAAGTCCTCCCGTTCGATTGACCAGGCAGGGCTGGCCGGCGCGCATGGCCAGCATTTGGGCGATGCCGCAGGGCTCGAAACGGCTTGGCATGAGGAACAGGTCGCCGCCGGTATACAGCTGGTTGGAGAGCGTGTCGGAATAGCCCTGCAGGTAAAGTAGTTGCCGGTGCGCGGCCTGGGCCTCGCTGAAAAGCATTTCGATTTCTGCCTGCCCGCTGCCCAGCACGATTAGCACTTCGTCTTCTGCCAGGGAGTCGAGCAGGTGATAGAGAGCCGGGCGGCCGTCATCGAGGTACTCCGCAAACAATCCGGCCTTCTGATCCGTCAGCCTGCTGACCACCGTCAGCAAGTGCTGTGGTCGCGCGCGGTCCGAGGCAATCCAGCCCTCCACCCGGCGCAGGCCGAGCATATGAGCGCCAGCCACGGTTGCTGAAGCGCCTATCCAGCGCATCAGTTCATCGCGCGCCAGGGCCAGGAATGGCTCCCAGGCCAGGGGCGCAAGGAGGGTCTTCGGGTATTCGCAGCCATTCAGGATGCCGTGTACACGCCCCTCATCACTGGCTTTGGCAAGATCCGCCTGCAGGCCCTCTCCCGCGGACCCGGAGGGGTCACATATTTCCACCGCGTAGGTCGGTGACACGGCGTGTATCTGGTTGCACAAATTTATGGCAGAGCGCACAGGATTGAAACAGTCCGGGTAGCGTGGGTCCAGTCCTTCCGGTCCCGCTTCGAGTCCTGGAAACCACGCGCCCAGGCTGGAGTCGTCCCCCGCCAGCGGGCGTATGCCCTGCATCGCGAGGTTGTGGATGGTGAACACAAGATGCTGCTCAGCAAGGGCGCTATAGCGCGGGTGGCGGCGCAGCAGCAGCGCAAAATAGGCACTGTGCCAGTCGTGCAGGTGCACCACATCCTGCGGCTCCAGAGCACCGGACAGGAGTGCATCCGCCGCTGCCGCGCAGAACAGGGCGAATTTGCTGGCATCGGTGGCAAAGGGCTGGTCCGGCGGGTCATCGCAGTAGATCTTGCCCGCGCCGCCAGCGGCAAAGCGTGGGTGCTCAAGTACATACTGGCGCAGTCGACCACCGCTGGCGGCGGGAAGTTCATGCAAGCTCAGGGTGTCCGCGCGGCCGCGAAATTCCGTGCTCAATTCGCCACAGAGTTGGCTGCCTGGCAGATGCGAGAACACGCCGTAAGCGGGATTGAGAACAGTCACCTCGTGCCCCAGGGCCGCGAGGGCCCGTGGCACGTCCCGCAGCACATCCCCCATGCCGCCGACCTTTCCGCCGGGCAGAGCACCGTTCTCCGCAGCTAGCATGAGGATCTTCACAGCGCTGTGTCTCTCAGGTGATAACGTCCGGCGCGATGCGACCGGTGTGGCGCGCAATGCCGGCCAGTATATCTGCCGCATCAATTAGAGGGGCGAGGAACCGCTGCGTGCCGAGTTCCAGCATGGCGGGATCCCGCTCATACTTTTCGCAGTAAACGCGCAGCGTTGCGCCGGCGGTGCCTGTCCCGGACAGTCGAAAAACCACACGACCGCCACCCGTGAAATGAATGCGCACGCCCTGCTGGTCGCTGCGACTACCGTCTACGGGGTCTTCATAAGCAAACTCATCGGCGCTCTGTACCGTGACTTCGCCAACCTGTTGCCCGGGAAGATGCGGCAGGCTCTCGCGCAGTTCCGACATCAGCGTTGCAGCGGACGCGCCGTCGACGGCTTCATAATCGTGCCGGCTAAAGTAATCACGGCCATATTCGCGCCAGTGTTCGCGCATAATCGCCTGCGCCGGCTGTCGCCGCGCGGCGATGATGTTGAGCCAGAAGAGTACGGCCCAGAGGCCGTCCTTTTCGCGTATGTGGTTCGAGCCGGTACCGAAGCTTTCTTCGCCGCATAGGGTAATGCGGTCGTCGTCCATTAAATTGCCGAAAAACTTCCATCCCGTGGGTGTCTCGTAGCAGTCGATACCCAACACGGCGGCCACGCGATCCACCGCGAGGCTGGTCGGCATGGAGCGGGCCACGCCCGCCAGATGCTGGTAGCCCGGCACGAGATGCGCATTGGCGGTGATAACGGCCAGGGAGTCGCAGGGATTGATAAAACCGCCGCGACAGAGAATCATGTTCCGATCGCCATCCCCATCGGAGGCGGCGCCGAAGGCCGGGGGCTCGTCACCATTCATGAGTTCCACCAACTCCTGCGCATGCTGCAGATTTGGATCCGGGTGGCCCCCGCCAAAATCGGGCAGTGGCTCACCGTTGAGAACCGTACCCGGTGGTGCACCCAGCCGATCCTCAAGGATAGCTTTAGCGTAAGGCCCGGTTATGGCGTGCATGGCATCGAAGCGCAGGCGAAAGCGTCCGCCGCCGAGCATCTCGGCCATGGCGTCAAAATCAAACAGTGTTTCGAGCAGTTCAGCGTAGGCTTCGACCGGGTCGACCACCTCGATGAGCGTGCCCAGACAGTGCTGCAGCCCTTTGCGATCGAGATCGATGTCCGCCGAATCGCAGATCAGGTAGTTATCAAGGGCGCGGGTTTGCTGGTAAATAGCCTCGGTGATGTTCTCTGGTGCAGGACCGCCGTTGGCGACGTTGAACTTGACGCCGAAGTCACCGTCCTCTCCACCGGGGTTATGGCTGGCGGAAAGAATGATCCCCCCAGCGGTTGCATACTTGCGGATCAGGCAGGACGCAGCGGGGGTCGACAATAGACCGCCACAACCGACGATCACCTTGGCAAAGCCATTGGCGGCGGCCATACGCAGAATGCGCTGTGTCGCCTCGCGGTTCCAGAAGCGTCCATCGCCACCCAGAACGAGGCTTTTGCCGCGGCATTCCAGCGTGTTGAAAATTGCCTGGATGAAGTTTTCCAGGTAATGCGGCGCGCGAAATTCGCTGACTTTCTTGCGCAGCCCGGAGGTGCCGGGCCGCTGCCCTTCGATGGGTTGAGTGGCAACCCGCAGCACTGCATTGGGATTCCAGTCCATATACTTTTAACCGCCTTGCGGCGACCCCTTTACTGTTATTGCTAGATCGTTCCCTCGGCCATGCCGAGCATGCCTCGGGTTACAAGTACGAGTCCACCGCCGGATACGCGAAAACCGTTCGCCTGGTCTTCTTTGACATCCATGCCGATGCTCATGCCGTCGGGTATGTAGCAACCCCGGTCAATGATGGCGTTCTGAATCTGTGCACTGTGTGCAACCTCGACGTCCGGAAGCAGGACACTGTTGGCAATACTCGAATAGGAGTGCACATGGCAGCGGGAGAACAGTACGCTGCCCTCCACGCGACTACCGGAGATGATACAACCGCCCGCCACCATGGATTGATGGGCCGCGCCGCGCCGGTCCTCATCGTTAAAGACAAACTTCGCGGGGGGCAACTGCTCCTGACAGGTCCACACGGGCCAGTCTTTCTCGTACAGATTCAGCATGGGGGTCGTGGAGATCAACTCCATGTTGGCTTCCCAGAAGGTGTCCAGTGTTCCCACGTCGCGCCAGTAGGCTTTTTTGCCGGTCTTTGGATCGCGGAAGGGATAGGCATAGACGCGCGCCTCTTCGATCATTGCCGGGATCAGGTCGTGTCCAAAGTCATGGGTGGAGCCAAGTCTTGAGGAATCGTGAATGAGCCGCTCGTAGAGAAACTCCGTGTTGAACACATAGTTACCCATTGAGGCGAGCGCATAGCCGGGTTTTCCGGGTATTTCCGCCGGTTTCGCCGGTTTTTCCTCAAAGCCGATGATGCGGCCATCGGCGTCTATCTGCATAACACCAAAAGTATTGGCCGCCTCCGCCACGGGCACTTCGAGGCAGCAGACGGTCATGTCCGCTCCAGACTCGTTGTGCTGAACCAGCAGTGGGCCGTAGTCCATTTTGTAGACATGGTCACCGGCCAGAACTAGCACGAACTTCGGCTGCTCGGCGCGGATAATGTCCAGATTCTGGTACACGGCATCCGCCGTGCCCTGATACCAGTCGTCGGAGTAGCGCTGGGAGGCCGGCAGGACCTCCACGTACTCGCCCAGCTCGCGCTTGAAATAACTCCAACCGCGCATAAGGTGCCTTATGAGCGAGTGCGCCTTGTACTGCGTCAGCACGCCTATTTTGCGAATGCCTGAGTTGACGCAGTTCGACAGGGGGAAATCGATGATCCGGTACTTGCCGCCGAAATACAGGGCTGGTTTGGCTCGCCAGTTGGTCAGCTCGTAGAGCCGCGAGCCGCGTCCGCCTGCGAGTACCAGCGCCAGGGTTTCGCGGGTCAGGCGGCTGACGTAACGGGGGTTTTCTTCCATCGGTTCAGTACCTCCAGAGTGTACTTATGATGCGGCGCTTCATTGGGTGATCTTCTGGCAGTCGCTGGACGTCGAACTAAACCAGATGTCCTCGCCATACTCGCGAATGGTGCGATCCGAAGAGAAGCGGCCGCTACTCGCCACGTTGATTATGGCACGGCGCAGCCAGTCCTCACGGTCCGCCCAAGTGTCGCTCACGCGCTGCTGGGCGTTGCTGTAACTGCGAAAATCAGCCGCGGTCATCCACGGATCCGTAGGACTGCGGATCGCTGCGGAGATGCCCTCAAATATCCCCGGCTCAAGCATATTGAAATGGCCGCTTTCAAGGAGGTGCATCACGCGCGCCAGATCTTCATCGCCGGCGATCAGCTGTCCGGGGTCATAGGCGTGTCTGTGCTCTACGACTTCGCTGGCGTTCAGTCCGAAAAGGAAAAAATTCTCTTCTCCTACGGCCTCAAGAATCTCGATGTTGGCACCATCCAGAGTGCCGATGGTCAGGGCACCGTTCATCATAAACTTCATGTTGCCGGTGCCCGAGGCTTCCTTGCCAGCCGTGGAGATCTGCTCTGAGAGATCTGCCGCAGGGCATATGACTTCCATACTGGTAACGTTGTAATCGGGTAGGAAACACACACGCAGCCAGGGTTTTAGTCGCGGGTCACGGTTGATAACCGCTGCAACGTTATTAACCAGCTTGATGATTTGCTTGGCCATGGCATAGCCCGGTGCGGCTTTGCCGGCGATCAGCACACAGCGCGGCTGCAAGCCCTGCGTATCGCCGCGCTGTACCCGGTCGTAGTAGTGAATGAGGTGAAGCACGTTGAGCAACTGTCGTTTGTACTCATGAATACGTTTTACATGTACATCGAAGAGCATGTTCGTGTCGAAATCCACGTCGCAGCGGTCCTTCACCAGCGCCGCCAGGCGCGCCTTGTTGCCGTCCTTCACGGCGGCGAAGCGTTTGCGAAAGCCCGGATCTTCCGCCCGGTCGCGCAGCCCTTGCAGCCTGTCCAGATCGCAGAGCCAGTCCTTGCCTATAGTGTCGTTGATCAGTGTACGCAGCCCCGGGTTGCAGTGCCCCAGCCAGCGCCGGGGGGTAACACCGTTGGTCTTGTTGTTGAATTTCTTCGGCCACAGCGCATAGAAGTCACTGAACAGGCCGCGGGTGAGCAGATCCGTATGCAGTGCTGCCACGCCGTTCACGGAAAAACTGCCGGCGATGCCCAGATAGGCCATGCGCACCATGGCTGGCTCACCCTCGGCGATGATGGACATGCGGCGTTCCCGCTCAATGTCTCCGGGCCAGAAGTCCGCAACCCGGCTGAGAAAGCGCGCGTTGATCTCGTAGATAATGGATAACACGCGCGGCAGCAATCGTTGGAACAGCGGTACGGACCACATTTCCAGTGCTTCGGGTAGCAGCGTGTGGTTAGTGTAAGCAAAGCTTTGACTGCAAATTACCCAGGCCGTGTTCCAGCCGATGCCATGTTCGTCCATCAGCAGGCGCATCAGTTCTGGAATCGCGACCGTAGGGTGTGTGTCGTTAAGCTGAAATACGTTGCTCTTTGCAAAGTTGCTGAAGTCCTCGCCGTGCCGGGCCACCCAGCATTCGAGAATATCCTGCAGGCTCGCGGAGGCCAGGAAATACTGCTGCCGCAGTCGCAGCTCCTTGCCTGCCTCACTTTGGTCATTCGGATACAGGACCATGGTGATCTGCTCCGCCCTGGTCTTGGCCGCGACGGCATCGGTGTAGCTTCCGGCGTTGAATTCCTCCAGATCGAAGCCCTCAGTGGCGGCTGCACGCCACAGGCGCAGCGTATTTACGGTGTTGTTGCGGTAGCCGGGTATCGGCATATCGTAGGGCACAGCGAGTACATCGCGGCTATCTACCCAGCGAAAGCGCTGCCGGCCACTGTCGTCTGGATAGGCTTCCTGGCGACCGCCAAACTTGACCCGGCGAGTGCATTCAAGAACTTCAAATTCCCAGGGGTTACCGCGGCGCAGCCAGCGGTCGGGATTCTCCACCTGATAACCGTCTACCACTTGCTGCTGGAACATGCCGTACTCGTAGCGAATACCGTAGCCGGTCACGGGCATGTCAAGACTGGCACAGCTGTCCAGGAAACACGCTGCCAGACGACCCAGGCCGCCATTGCCAAGACCGGCATCCAGTTCCTCGGCCTCCACTTCCTCCAGATCACAGGCAAAAGCGGCGATGGCTGCACGCGCCTCCGGTTCTATATCCATAGCGAGGATGGCGTTATTCAGGCTGCGCCCGACCAGGAACTCCATGGACAGATAGGCAACCTGCTTGGTATCGCTGTCGCGAAAACGTTCGCGGGTCGCTCGCCAGGGCTTGACCAGCCGGTCGCGCAGAGACATAACCAACGCTTCATATAGATAGTGGTGGTCTCCGGAGGGGGCGTCACGGCCCAGGGTCAGCGCATAGTGTTTGACAACATCGTCGGCGAGCGCATCTCTGGCCAGAGTGGGCGTTTCGTTCAATGGTGAATCCTCAATTTTCACAAGCTATGGGGCGCTGAAGACCCGGAAAGGCATTCCCGGCGGCGAGCAATTGCAGGGATCGCGCTGCCAGTGTAACCCGCGTATCGGCGATCGCACACGCGGGTGCTATCCATGGCGCCGTCGCCGTGTCCACATGCGCTGACCAGGATGCGCCAACAGATGGGAGACTAAAATCGACCGCCTCACTGCGATTGTTCAGCAGAATCAGCAACGAATGGGCTGGGATGGCGGGCCTGGCGTCCTGCACCAGCAAACAGCCGATAGTTCCGTATCGCGGGTCGTGCCAGAAGTCCTGCTCAGGTTCGGCACCGTCCGTGCTGACCCAGCGTAAGGACTGACCGTCGGCATCGGGTTTTTGGTGCCTGAAGCGGTCTGCGCGAAGCAGCGGCGCCGCCGCGCGTAGGGAGAGCAGCGCGGCGACGAAATCCTGCAGTGTCGTGTCAGCCTGCTTCCAGTCCAGCCAGCTGCTGCTATTGTCCTGGCAGTAGGCGTTATTGTTACCCTGCTGAGTGCGGCCGGTTTCGTCGCCGGCCTGCAGCATGGGTACGCCCTGCGACAGGAGCAGGGAGGCGAGGAGATTGCGCACTTGCTGGCGACGCCGTTCCCTTATTTCCGGGTTCTCGCTCGGCCCCTCAACGCCACAGTTGTCGCTGTAGTTTTCACCGTGGCCGTCCCGGTTGTGCTCCTGGTTCGCCTGATTGTGGCGTTGCTTGTAGCTCACCAGGTCGCGCAGCGTGAAGCCGTCGTGACTGCTGATAAAGTTGATACCGGCCCAGGGTTTGCGATCTGCCTGTTCGAAGATTTCACCGGAGCCGTGCAGTCGCCGGGCCAGTTCAGGCAGCTCCCCATCATCGCCGCGCCAGAATCGCCGCAGGCTGTCGCGATAGCGATCGTTCCATTCAGCCCAGGGAGCGGGAAAGCCTCCCAAACGGTAACCATCGGGGCCGATATCCCATGGCTCGGCGATAAGCTTGCGCTGCGACAACAGGGGATCTGCCTGCAGCTGAGTGAGGATGCCCGCATGCGGGTCGAAGCCGTGGTCCCCGCGTGCTAGCACCGTCCCGAGGTCAAAGCGGAAGCCATCTATACCAACGCTGCCGGCCCAATAGCGCAGGCTGTCGAGTACCAGTTTTCGCACCGCGGGGTGTTGCGTGGCCAGGGTGTTCCCGCAGCCGGTGTCGTTCACGTAGCGTGCAGGCGCGCCGGTCTCCAATCGGTAGTAGCTGGCGTTGTCGATGCCTCTTAATGACAGGGTCGGACCAAGCTCGTCAGTCTCGCAGCTGTGGTTGTAGACCACGTCGAGTATGACCTCAAGCCCCGCATCATGCAGGCGGTTGACCATCGCCTGCATGGCCCTCGGTGCGTCGGCGCCTGCGTCTTTGCCGAGGTAGGCGCTATGCGGCGCAAAGTAAGAGAGGGTGTTATAGCCCCAGTAATTGCTGAGCCCGCGTTCCATAAGAAAGGGTTCATCAATAAAGGCGTGGATCGGCAATAGTTCTACACAGGTGATACCCAGGGCCTTGAGATAGTCGCTGATGGCCGTGCAGGAGAGCCCTGCGATGCGGCCGCGGTCGGCGTCGGGGACCGCCGGATGGCGCATAGTAAAGCCACGCAGGTGGAGTTCGTAGATGCGCGTATCTGCCCACTCGATCGCCGGACCCGGGCCGGCCGGGTCGAGCGTCTCACAGACCATGCCCTTGGGCAGAAACGCGGCGTTGTCGCTCTCTGATGGAAAAATGTCGTTCGCCGGGTTGCTGTACCCGAGATGACTTTCGTGGGGGCGATAAGTGCCGCGCAGTGCGCGGGCGTAAGGGTCGAGGAGCAGCTTGTGGTGATTGAAGCGGTGACCCAGCCAGGGCGCATAGGGGCCGCGTACACGATACCCATAGCACATCCCGGCACGCAGCCCCGGTACAAAGCCGTGCCACACGTCAGCGTGCCGCCCGGGCAGGGCGATGCGCGCGATCTCCCGCTCGCCGTGGGCATCGTAGAGGCACAGCTCCACAGCCTCTGCGTGCGCCGAATAGAGAGCAAAGTTCACGCCCCCGTCGCGACAACTGGCGCCAAGCTGTGTTGGATCACCGGGAAGAACGTTCAGAGGGCTTTCCTCACGCTAAACTGGCCAGTACCTCAGTAGTGTAAGGCCCCGCACCGCAAGATGACCATGCCGCAATCCAATTCCCTGCCCCTAGAGCCTCGTGCCGCGGGTGTGCTGTTGCACATCACCTCTCTGCCATCGCACTGGGGGGTCGGCGATATCGGTCCCACGGCCCGTCAATTTGCCGCCCGATTGGGTGCGGCGGGACTGCGCTACTGGCAGGTCCTGCCACTCAATCCGACTACCGCGAGCGCTGGCGATTCACCGTATTACAGTAGCTCCGCACGCGCGGCGAATGCCTTGCTCATCAGCCTTGAGGATCTTGTCGATGCGGGTTTGCTCACAGTGGCGGAAGTGAGTGCAGCACCTGGGGTTAGCGCCACACGGGCTGATTTTGGCGCGGCGCGGGCACGCAAGATACCGCTGCTGGCCCTCGCCGCAGAGCGCGCGGCGGCGGTGCATAGCGATAGCGCGGACTTTGTTGCTTTCTGCGCCAAAGAAGCCGACTGGCTGGATGACCATGCGCTCTTCACCGCGATTAAAGAAGATTTTGGCACTGTCTGGGCGCATTGGCCCGAAGGTCTGAAGCGCCGCGATGTGGATGATCTGCGCGCAGTGGCTGAGCGGCTCGCGACTGCGATGACGCAGGAAAAGTGGCTGCAGTTTCTTTTTCAGCGCCAGTGGCAGCGTCTGCACGCCCACTGTGCGGCGCACGATGTGTGGCTGTTCGGTGATATGCCTATTTACGTCAATCTGGATAGCGTTGATGTGTGGGCCAGCCCGGCGGCGTTCAAACTCGACGAAGAGCTGCGCCCAAGCGCCGAATCCGGCGTGCCGCCGGACTATTTCAGCGAGACAGGCCAGCTCTGGCGCAATCCCGTGTATGACTGGGAGCACCTCCAGCGCGATGACTTTTGCTGGTGGCAAAGACGACTGACGACGCTGCTGCGGCGACTGGATGTGCTGCGCATCGATCATTTCCGGGGGCTGGTGCAGTACTGGGAGGTGGCCCCAGGGGCGCATACGGCGATTGATGGCCATTGGCGCGATGTCCCCAGCGATGCCTTTTTCACGGCAATGCAGGCTGCCTTCGATCCACTGCCGGTGGTCGCGGAGGACCTCGGAACGATTACGCCGGACGTTATCCAGGTGCGCGAGCGCTATGGCTTCCCGGGGATGATCGTGTTGCAGTTCGCCTTCGGTGACGACCATAGCGACAATCCCTATATCCCGGACAATCATGCGGAGAATGCGGTCGCCTACCTCGGCACCCATGACAACAATACGACCCGCAGCTGGTATGAAGAAGAGCTCGATGAGGCTGCGCAGGCGCGCCTTGCCCGCTATGTTGAGCCGGGGCCGGGTGAGCTTGTGGTAGAGCGCATGATAGATCTGTTGCTGTCGTCCCGGGCGCGAACCGCCATCGTCTGTGCGCAGGATCTGTTGGCGCTCGATGGATCAGCGCGCATGAATCGGCCCGGGCTGGAGTCCGGCAACTGGGACTGGCAGCTCTCTTCGGCCCAGTTTGAGTCATTGCCTCTGGACTGCCTCGCAGATCGCTGCCGCGCTTACGGGCGTTGACCGCGCGCAGGCTCCGCGGTCAGGTCGACGCAATAAAGCACGTAGACTGGGTCGTACTTGAGAGTAACTGCCGTGCCTCAAGAAAGTCATCCAGTTGAATCGGGCCTCGCCAGCGAGCTTGGGCCGTTGCCTCCGGGTCCAGTTCATAGATGCCGTCATCGCCCCGGCGTAAAGACATAGAGCGATCCCACATATCAAACATGATTGCCTGGGGTTTGAGTTGTGCTGCGATTTGGCGCATGAGTTCACCCGCCATCGCCGCGTCACCGAGCGGACGATACATATAGATCACGTCGTATTCCCCATAGCTGTCGAAAGCCAATGCGTCTGCGGCAATGAGCTTGACCGGATAGGGCGTTTCGGTCGCGATACAGTCGAACAGAAACTCTGCAATGGTGAGATAGCCGGTGTTGACTTCCAGTCCATCACATTGCTGAAAACGTCCCAGAGCGTAAGCAAGAAAAGGCTTTTCACCGATACCGCATCCCACGTCGAGGAAACGGCCCTCGTGCTCCATCAGTCCGAAGTAGCGCAGTGCCTCCAGAAAACGGTCCGGCGCACAGGCGACATAGGGGAAGCGTTCAGCGGCTTGCGCTGTGTCGTCCTCGTCGGTCCGGTAACTCCGCATCCGTCGCGGCTGGAAAAGGATGGCCAGGGCGGCGGCCAATTCGTTGCGTTTCATATCGACGGGTAACTGGCGACAACACTCAATAATCGCGCGCACGTTGCCTGGATCAAGCTGGCCGATAAGGTAGCGTGAGTCTGATGCACTGTGAGAGAGCGCCTCCAGCACCAGAGCCAGGTGCGGCTCCTCAAGGCCGTGGCGCAGGGTGGCAGACATGGGCTCCAGAGCACGCGGTTTCCACACGGTATTCCAGGTGGAGGCGGGAGCCGGATCTGTCACACGGCGCATGGGGCCGGGATTATTGTTGCGTCGGGTCTGCAGGGGCATCACCGGGTAATGCAGGACCGGGGGGGGCATCGCCGCAGGACTTCCGCCGCCCCTGTGAATCCTGTCAAAGGTGAGAGCCCAACTGCTGTCACCGTGCCCGGGGCAGGACGGGCAGGGGTAGGCGAGGCACCCCACGGCGCTGGAGGTATGCTTTGCAAGTTCCTGTGGGTTCAATTCGATTGCAACGTCATCACCGCGAGCTGGGCATGCCGCATTATCGCAATGGAACAGAGCCATCTGTAGGACTGAAACTGAAGCGCGCTGTCGCGAGGCTCGGGGTGTTCGCCGGCTGTCGATGACTGCGAAGCGGCCCTGGCGCTCGAGTCCTGTTTCAAAAGACGCTTCGAGGGCGCGGCAGAGGTCTTCCAGACGATAAACACGTTGTGCGCATATCAGTAAGCCTGCCAGCGGTTGTGCAGCGAGGTCGGTGACGGTACACCTGAGCCACACAGCGTCCGCCAGACCGGAAGCCGGAAGCCCCCAATCAATGTCGTTTGGCAGGGTTGTTGTGCAGGGTCGGTCAAACTCCAGGGTACAGACAGCGCCGGTGGTATTTGCAAAGCTTTCGGCGTCATCAATGTACCGCTCGCTGCTCCCATGCGCAGCACCTCCCGTCACAATCGAGCGGGAAAGAAGCGCCTGTGCGGTCGCTATGACATCTGGCGAGCTGGCGGCCCATAGCTGCCCGGCAGGCATACGTCCAAACTGGATCATTGTTGCGTTACCTCTCTTACTGTCGATACTGATATGAAGCGCTTTGATGAGGACTGCACTATTCGTCGCTGCCCTGGGCGACCCAGTCCCTGTAGTCCGGCTCACCAGCCTCAAGAGGTCCAGGGTCGCGTTGCGTTTGCGCCTGCTTGAGCTCCTTAACTTCGCGTTCCAGGCTGAGATTGGTGGTCTCGAGATCGGCTGTTCTCTGCTGGATGATATGATCGCGCTGCAGGTTTTCTGTGTGGAGTTGCTCGACCAGCAGCTCGTTTTCACTGCTGAGGCGTTGGGACCTGACAAACTGCTGGTTCGCGTTGCGTGCAAAGACCGTCAGCATAATCAGGTAGAAAAACAGCGCAGTGGCGAGCGCCACCAGGTCCGGCTCGTCCTGCCTGAGAAGCGCCCAAGCGAGCAGGGCGACCTGCGGAAGTGTGTAAGCAATAAACGCTGGCATATGTGCCGCCAGAACTGATCTGTGCGGGCACTCTCGCTCAGGAGACGCCAGTACCACAGAAAGAACCGGTAGCTCGCCGTGGCGATCATCAGAAGTGTCCAGAACCCAAGAAGCTCCGTGTCAAGGCGAGGCCGCAGCAGGAAGTAGAAGAGCACAGCAATGCCCAGCACCGTCAGATTGGATACGGGCGCCTGCATGTACAGCGCCGCGACCTTCTGGGTGATCAGTTTGTCCTCGACGCGGTGCCTGGCGTCCTCTTCCCCGTTCGTTTGCACTTCCTTCCCTGTCCCCGTACTTGCGCCTGCCCCCAACGCCCGTGTTTTCTTGTTTATAGGCCTTACTAATGCCGCCGTGGGGTTACGCCAAGAGTCATAGCATACCCCTGATGTTCCCAGCGCCAAATAGAGTGCACACTGCGCGGCGTCATCACCGTCGAAGAAAGCTTGTTGTTATGCGCCGCGATGGCATGCTGGGCGTTGATTCAGTGTCGACTTTCTGCAACCTTGGGCCCTCCCTGATTCACTATCACCCGGATCACCGCTATGCACATTGCCCGTTTTCCCCGCTTGCACTTCGCCCATCTGCCCACGCCGCTAGAGCCCTTGCCAAGGCTTTCGCGTGAGCTCGGCGGACCTAATATCTGGATCAAGCGCGACGATTGCACGGGCCTTGCTGGCGGCGGCAATAAAACTCGCAAGCTCGAGTTCTTGATGGCCGATGCGTTGGAGCGCGGTGCCGACACGATTATTACCCAGGGCGCCACGCAGTCTAATCATGCGCGCCAAACGGCGGCAATTGCCGCGAAAATGGGCATGGCCTGCCATGTTCTGCTCGAGGACAGGCTCGGGAGCACAGACGGCGGTTACAATCACAACGGCAACGTGTTCCTCGATCAGCTGTATGGCGCTTCACTGAGCCGCCACAGGGGTGGCGCCGACATGAATCTGGCCATGGAAGAAATCGCGGCGGAGCTGGCTGAGCGAGGCAGCAAGCCCTATATCATTCCCGGAGGCGGCTCCAATCCCGTGGGCGCGCTGGGCTATGTGAACTGTGCGCTTGAATTGTTGTATCAGGCGAATGGCAGTGGTTTGAGGATGGACCTTGTGGTTCACGGCACGGGTAGCGCCGGTACTCAGGCGGGCCTGGTGGTTGGCTTTGCCGGCAGTAACAGCGGCGTGCCGGTTCTGGGTATCGGGGTACGGGCGCCCAAGCCACTGCAGGAGGAGAATGTCTTCAGGCTGGCGGAGCAGACGGCGAACTATATTGGCCTTGCGGGAACGGTGGCGCGCGATCAGGTACAGGCCAACTGCGATTATGTGGGTGAGGGCTACGGCATTCCCACAGCAGGTACCATCGAAGCGATAGAGCTATTCGCGCGCACCGAGAGCATCCTGCTTGACCCGGTGTATTCCGGCAAAGGCGCTGCGGGCCTGATTGATCTGATTCGTGGCGGACATTTTAAGAAAGACCAGAACATTGTCTTCATCCACACCGGGGGCAGCCAGGCGCTGTTTGCTTATGTTGATGCCTTTAACTTCTCTGCGACGCCCTGATGGGCCGCGGCTTGGTGCATCCGGGTACGAGCGTGGAGTCTGAGCGCGACACGACGGTAGGTATTATCGGCGGCATGGGCCCCGAGGCCACTATCGATCTGATGCGCCGGGTGATCGCAGCAACCCCCGCAGCAGACGATGAAGACCACATTCGCATGCTGGTTGATAGCAATCCGCAAGTGCCTTCGCGGATCCGGGCGCTTATCGACAAAACCGGTCCCAGCCCGTCTCCGGCTCTGGAGGCCATGGCGAAGGGCCTGCAGCGTCAGGGTGCCGACTTTCTCGCTATGCCCTGCAATACGGCGCACCACTATTACCCCGCTATCGCCGCCGCTGTGGACGTACCGGTGCTGAACCTGATGCAACTGGTGTCTGAGTATGTCGTTCGCGAGCAGCCGGGAGTAGAGCGCGTCGGGTTGCTTGCATCGACGGCGCTGTCGGAAATTGCGCTTTACGAGCCCTGGTTCGAGGAGAGCGGCGTACAGATTCTGTACCCGGACACGTATTCGCAGTCCGCGCTGATGAATCTTATCTGCGCCGTGAAAGCGGGTGGCGCCAAATCCATGGGCTACACCGCCCTCAGGGCGGCGGCAGAGCAACTGCAGGCATCCGGCGCCGATTGCCTGCTGATTGCCTGTACGGAATTGTCCGTGATTGCCGATGAGTTGCAAGCCGCTGCGCCGGTCTACGATGCCAGCGAAATTCTCGCACGCGCCGTTGTTGCCAGGGCCAAGGGCGCTCCAGCGGAGTAAGGAGCTGGAGCTTGCGGCTAATTCTGGCCTGCGATGCCCTGGTGCGTCCTGAAGGTGCGCGTCGATCAAATCGAGTGCGCTATGTGTGCCGTTATGGACCGGCGTCGTGATGACTGGCCCCCCGGGCACACTGGGTGCTGGAACGCGCCATGGCACTATCCTTCTCAGTGAACGCAGGCTATACGCCAGTTTGAGCGTTATTGCGATGGGCAGGCGCACCGCTGCGTCATGCACCGTCATGCGCGGTGCGTAGCTGGCGCAAAGATTGCTTGTCACTTTGTTCGAAGAAAATATGGCAGGTGAGACGCATTTGAATTCCCCGCACGACGCCCTTTCGGAACAGGCAGCGCTCATGCAGCGACTTGGTTGGCGCACCAAGCCTGGTATTTTGGGGCAGTATGCTGCCAGCCAGCAGTCCATCCACGCCCTGCTCGGTTATTTTCTCAGCGACCGGAGTTCACCGTCCCCTTTCCCGGGACGCGATGTGCTGCTCGATCATCAGTTGTTTGAGTGGGGTGTTGCCCCGCCGCTTGAAAAGGTGATTGCCTCTCGATCCGAATTGGATGCTCTGCTCGGGCTGCCCGAAGTTTACCGGCACAGCGTCTCGATCATCGAGCCCTGGAAAAATGTCGGTATCAATGTCCAGGGAGAAGAGGTGCGAGCCTCCAAAAATGTCGCGTACATTTTGCAGCAGGTCTGCGATGCGGATTCAATACTCTACCCGCTCTGGGACAGTGGGATTGCCAACCCGCGGCGACTGGCCAATGTGCTGAGCGCGGGCATAGCGACCGTGGTCCAGGGTGGTAATCCCTCGGCGCATAACGCGGCCAGCTTCGATGGCAGTAACGTCAGTCTCGGCGACCTGTTGGCGCTTACCGATGAGCTGCTCATGCAGCGCTCCGCCAACAGCGGGCCGCTAATCTGCATCTGCCTCGGCCACCAGCTCGCTGCTACCTCGCATGTGCGCCTGATCAAGCAGGCGGCTCGCGAGGTGGCTGAACTGCCCAGCCTTCCGCTGGACAGTAGCCGCACGGGACTTGCCTCCCTGCAGCGGATCTGCCGAAAAATCGCGCAGGTCGGGGAAAACTTGTCAGTGGTGAAGCGCGGCGAGATTTTGGCCAATGGTTGGCACGACACACTATTTGCGGTTGCCCCCAACGAGGCTATCGAGGTCGGCACGCGTCGGCTCCTTCCCTACAAGCGTCAGGGTGGCGCGAATCATGTTCCCGGCGAACTGCATGATGCGCATGCTCTGGTCGCGGACGAGCTTGAGGGGGTCATCGACACGATGATGAAAATGGAGCGCACCGTGGATATAGAGATGTTCCATGGGGATGAGGTTAATGAGGAGGCCGCCCTGTTCGCCAATTGGGCATACAAACTACTGCATGACACCATTGTGCCGATACGTTATGAGCTGGCTGTCAGCCCTCTGGCATGGCTTCTCAGCCTACCTTACGCGGTTGAGATTCTGTCCCAGACCCAGGTCGATGAGGTCTTCTGGACCGAAGTCGGTACCACCTGTATTTACTATAAGGATTGGGAGACGCACACTATTCGCCGTTCCTTCACCTCCCAGTTTCACCCCGAGCTCATGGCCGATATCCGGGCTATCGGCAAGCGAGAGGGGCCCAGGTACAGCGAGCTGAAAGACAATGACGGCGTACGCCTTCTTGTACGCCTCCTCTATCACGGCATGCAGGAGTAGCAGGCTGCGCGGCGAACTGCTTTCTGCCAGGAGTCAGGCGAGCTTCTTCATTGGGCGTGCTCGCCTACAGTACTTTCCTCGGTATCTGCAGCCTGCAGCGTGTTGATCAGGTAGAGGAGATTGTTCACGTCGGGCTCGAGTTCGGCGATACGCTGAAAGTAAGGTAGTAGCGCTGCCGATCCCTGGGGAATAGGCACCGCTTCCCCAGCCTGAACCGTGAAAAACTCGCGTTCTTCGCTCACCCGCAGGCTGGCGCGATGACCGCCATAGTGGGCTGAGATGCCGCTATCTATCAGCAGCACCCTGGCGCCGTAGCGTGGCATTATCGTTCCGAACCCCGGGGTGTGGCCCAGAACGATATGGTCGACCTGAAAGTGTTCGAGCAGCGACGTCAGATGAGCTTCCTCCGCGGCGGATTCTTCCCGCGCCAGACCGCGATACCACAGGGGGCCATCCTCGGCAGTGGATAGTTGATCTACCAGTGGCTGGGGGTTCTTCATTTCCTGGCGAATCTTCTCGTTGATGGCCTGGATGCTCATGTGCGCATAGCCGGGCCCGAGCCCCGCGTGCATAAACAACATGTTATTGATCTTGATGACGGTGTTGTGCTCGCTCACCCAGGCCCCGAAGGGGCCTTGCGGATGCCAGTGCTGGCGATGCTCAACGAAGCCCATGGGATGCTCTGCGAACCAGGCTTCGCGGAAGGTCTCGTTCGTCGGCGCAGGTTTCGGCAGCGACTCGCGCGCGGCAACCACGCGCTGGTAATAGTCATTGCGAAGCTTGCGCGCCTTGCTGCTTTTCAGTGCCCCATATTCACCCGGGTGCACGTAGCGGAGGTCGCCGCTTACATTCATGGCCTCGTGATTGCCTATGAGCGCATGCACCATGCCTCCCGCTCGTTGTGCCTGGGTCTCCAGTTTTTGCAGATGCGCAATGATGCGTGCGGTATCAGCCCCGCGGTCTGGCACATCGCCGAGCTGCACAAAGTGGGTTTCTCCCGCTATCCATTGCCCCCGGCGATCAACGATTCCGGCCTCGCGCAGCACCTCAATGTAGTTGTCGTAGTCCCCGTGCAGGTCACCTACCGCTACGATGCTGGCGACCCCATTCCATTCGTCGGTGATGGAGTTTTCCGCAGCAGCAACTGGTACTAGCGCCAGCAGACACCACAGGAGGAGTAGCCCCTGAGAGAGCCGGGGCAGGAAACGATTCATGTGGATGATGCGTTGCATAGCTGAGCCCTGTGATTTCCCTAGCGGCATTTTCCGATGACCGCGTACTGTAGATCTCGCGGGTCATCGATAACGGAATAAAAGTCGTCTATGAATTTGCGCGATTTCTTCACGCTTTTATCCTTAAGGTAGCGGTTGTCTTCCAGGATCCTGTAAATGGATGCTCGTTTCTCCCGCATGATCGCCAGTGCACGATCCTGCGCCTCATCAGAGACGCAGAAACCTCTATAGATACGCTGGCGTACGCTGCGCTGCTTGAGGTCGCCGGAGGGCTCGGCGTAGGAAGCATTCACATAGCCCGTGGAGTCAAAGTCATAGGGCACCGGGTAGAGGGCCCCGGTACTCGCCGCGAGCACTTTTGTATTGTGGCAGCAGTTCTGTCCCGGAGGAGAAGCGATCATGGAGTAATCGGTGTTGGAGACCATATACATGAACAGCGCCACCAGGGCGCTCTGTGGTTCATCAAGACGCGCTTTGTCGGCGCTCGGCAAATCAAGAACGTCCATATCGAGCTGCTTCGCCAGCCTTTTCTGGTGCTGAATGAAGAATGCGGTCTGGGTCCGTGAGTCGTCGTCACCGGCGGTGTCCACATAGTTTACTTCCAGCAGGCGAGTCCCCAGGCTTATATCGCTAAGGGTCTGGAACATGCGGTAGGCGTGCTCCTCCCGGGCGATGAACTCACGAAACCGCTCGCTGTCGCGGCACTGAACCACCAGCTTCAGCTTGTTCTGCTTGTGAAACAGCGTGTCCTTCACCTGGCTCTTTTTCAGGTTTATCCATAACTGCGCATAACTGCAGACCTTATTTTGCAGGCGGAAGTTCCCGCGCACGGAGTATTTGACGTCCAGCACGGTCGTCTCGCCGTCCTCGTTCGCGTAGCTCAGGGTGCCCGCGTATTCCTGTTCCTTATCGCGCTTGCGGTTAATTTCGCTGAAGGGACCGGTCAATGTGATGCTCAGCGGGTCCGGGTCCGCAAACAGCGGGTCAGCGCCGGGCGGCCTTGCTTCGACCTGGCTGAGGGGTGTGCACAGCGCCGCGATCAACAGCAGGCAGTAAGTGCATAAGCGCGACGCGGATCGCCTCTGGGGTATTGGTGGCTTCAGCATTGCTGTTCTTTCCCTGTGAATAGACTCAAGTGCACAGCGTATGGGCTTGACTCGCCGCGTGCAAATGGCCGCCCAGGTCGTTTACTTTAGCAGTGTTCACCGTTAGCATCCTCTGGCGCGATCGTGCCAGTGCCGGCGGTCGTTTGCGGCTGGCAGTCGAGTCTCGATTGGTCGCCTGTGGTCTATCAGCGGCAGGAAACACTCCCCCCGGGGCAGGACACAGCTTTGTTGCCACACGACGCCGTTTCATGAACAAGTACCTTGCGATTATCGATGCCAAGGCCTGCGCGCTGATCGTGCTGTGCATTGCGGTGACTTACTGCTGCTATCGCTTCGATCTGTCTTTTAATCTCAATATCACCCTGTTCAGTATCGCGGTGATTTTCCCACTGGTATTTACTATTCGTGAGGCTTTTAAACGTCGCGATAATGCCCTGAAATTCCTGAGCCTTTTCAAGGCCTCCATGGGTTCAGTGCATTTCTGCTTTGAGCAGTGCACTAAACTGAACCCGGAAAAGCGCGCGGAAGTTGCCCGGTTGCTTCACCAGGTGTCGGCCAGTTTCTTCGAGGCGCTGGGTTCGGGTGACGGCAACAACCGCCGCGCAGAGGAAGCTATAAACGAGGTGTTTTACTTTATCCAGCGAAACCGCAACGCCATGTCCGCCGGTCTTATCCTGAAAATCATACGGTTTATACAGGACGTCAACGACGGGATGGAGAACACCATCAGCCTCAAGATGCACGGTACGCCCATTAGTATGAGGGCTTACTGTCTCGTATTTGTGTTTATTTTTCCTTTTATCTTTGTCCCTACAATCGTCCATCAGATGGAGGGCGTTCCGGTCCTGGTCACTTACCTCCTCAGCGTGCTCCATGGTTTCATTCTCATCGCGCTATACAATGTGCAGAGCCAGATGGAAAATCCCTTCGATCAGATCGGCCTGGACGACATCAAACTGGAGGAGTATCGCTTTCGCGAGGTGGAGGCTCTGCCGCTTTCCGGGCGAATCGCTGAAGCTAAAAGCGCTGCCAAGCGTCTCAGCAAGCCTGCCAGCTCTGATGTCGACGCCGGCGTCGAAATCCCCGACCCCGCCGCAGACGGATAGCTGCATCCAGCCCCTGGCGGGATGTCTGGGCCTGTGTATTTGCAGGAGGCTGGCTGACGCAAGCGCCGTCTTAGAACTCCACGACCTCGCCGCGATTCGGGATGTGTACCGGGTAAGCTCCTTGCGCAGGCGCGTCGCCAGCACCTGCTGTGCGCCTTCGGTGACTTCGCGCGCAGCACCATGGAACGTTATGCTAGTCATGTGGCCTCAGGAAATCAGTGCGCAGGCCATCGGTCGCGGTATTAGCCCGGTATGGGTACGCTCCCAATCCCTGTCGATCTTACGCTGCGGGTAACTCAGAGGTGCAGTGACCGCAGCGCGTTGCCTCCAGGGGGATGCTCGAGCAGCAGAAAGGGCAATCCTTGTCGGTCGGTTCCGCAGGCGGTGCTTCTTCTGCCGCCTGTAGTTTGTTGATTCCCCTGATCAGGAGAAAAACCGCAAAAGCAACAATCAGGAAGCTGATTACCGAGTTGATGAACACGCCGTAGCTGATCGTAACAGCTCCGGCTTCCTGTGCCGCCGCAAGAGTGGCATAGGGGCCGGCTGTGGCGCCCGCCTTCAGGGTGATGAAAAGATCGGCAAAGTCGACGCCGCCCATAAGCAGACCGACCGGAGGCATTATGACATCGGCAACAAGACTCTTGACGATGGTGCCGAAGGCTCCACCGATGATGATACCGACGGCCATATCGACGACGTTTCCGCGCATGGCGAATTTCTTGAATTCCTGAAGCATATCGAATTTCCTTTTTTATTAGAGAGCTATATAACCCCGACTACGGTGGAATTATTGCAGATCGCCGAGGCCGCTGTATAGACGGCGATGGCGTGAACCGGTACCACTCCTCGCTGCATTCCCGTACAGTTTTGCGCCGCAGCGAACTCAGCTCAAGCGGCAGTGGATGGGCGCATGGTCCAGCAGCGCCTCGTCTTTGAGCATGCTGAGGGCCGCCTCAATATCCGGTGCAAAATACCGGTCCCGATCGTAGAAGGGCACTTCTGCTCGTAAAATATCTCTGGCAATTTCCAGTTTTTGTGAAGTCTTCAGGGGCGTGAGAAAGTCCAGGCCCTGGCAGGCCGCCAGCCACTCGACCGCCAGTACTCCGCAGGTGTTTTCATTCATATCGCTCAGTCGACGCGCGGCAAAAGTTGCCATGGACACATGGTCTTCCTGATTCGCTGAAGTGGGCAGGCTGTCTACGCTGGCCGGATGCGCGAGGGATTTGTTTTCGCTGGCCAGCGCCGCCGCCGTGACCTGGGCGATCATGAAGCCGGAGTTCAGTCCTCCATTATCAACCAGGAAGGGTGGCAGTCCGCTCAGTTGCGAGTCGATTAGCAGGGCGATACGCCGCTCCGATAGCGCGCCGATTTCCGCCATGGCCAGAGCGATATTGTCGGCGGCCATGGCAATGGGTTCCGCGTGAAAATTGCCGCCGGAGATGATGTCTCCCTCCTCGATAAAGACCAGGGGATTGTCCGACACGGCATTGGCTTCGGTCACGATAATGTCGGCGGCATTGCGTAGTTGCTGCAGGCAGGCACCCATCACCTGAGGCTGGCAGCGCAGGGAGTAGGGGTCCTGCACTTTCTCGCATTCATCATGGGAGTCTTCAATGTCCGAGTGACCCAGTAGTTCCCGGTAGGCGTTGGCCATATCGATCTGCGCCGCGTGACCGCGTGCATCGTGGATCCGTCGGTCAAAGGGTGACCGGGAACCTTTTGCAGCTTCTACAGTTAGCGCCCCGATGATGGTGCCGGCTGCGAGCTGGTTTTCCGCCGCTAACAGACCCTGGACGGCCAGTGCTGTTGATACCTGGGTACCGTTCAATAGCGCAAGGCCCTCCTTGGGTGCCAGAACCGTGGGTGTCAGTCCAGCAATCTCCAGACCGCGGCTGGCGGGCAGGCGCTGGCCGTTGTGGGTGATCTCGCCTTCCCCCAGCAGTGGTGCGCACATATGCGCCAACGGTGCGAGGTCGCCCGATGCACCGACGGAACCTTTGCAGGGGATACAGGGATAGACTTCCGTCTCCAGAAGTCGCATGAGGGCTTCGATGACTTGCAGGCGGATACCGGAATAACCGCGGGCCAGTGAGTTGATCTTCAGCACCAGGATCAGGCGCACGGTGCTCTCGGGCAGTAATGCCCCGACGCCGGCGGCGTGGCTGAGCACGATACTGCGCTGCAGGGTCTCCAACTCACCCGGTTCGATACGCGTATTGGCCATCAGGCCGAAACCCGTGTTGATGCCGTACACCGTGCGGCCGTCGGCCATGACCTCAGCGACTGTTTTGGCGGCGGCGTCAATTCTGGGCAGGCACTGCGGTGACAGACGCAGCCTGAGCGGCTGTCCCAGTATGGTCTTCATATCGCTCAGGGTCAGGGACCCCGGTTGGAGTATATGGTCGAGCATGGCCTAAGCCTCGGGCTGCATGGGTAGGTCGAGATTATTCTTACGTGCACTTCTTTGGGCGATCTCATAGCCCGCATCGGCGTGGCGCATGACGCCCGTGGCGGGGTCATTCCAGAGTACCCGACCAACCCGCTCTCGGGCGGCGTCGCTGCCATCGCAAACAATGACCACGCCGGCGTGTTGGCTGAAGCCCATGCCGACGCCGCCGCCGTGGTGAATGCTGACCCAGGTGGCGCCACTGGCGGTATTGAGCAGGGCATTGAGCAGGGGCCAGTCACTGACCGCGTCCGAGCCGTCTTGCATAGCCTCGGTTTCGCGATTGGGCGAGGCCACTGAGCCACTGTCGAGGTGATCGCGGCCGATCACAATGGGCGCTTTAAGCTCGCCGCTGGCGACCATGTCGTTGAAGGCCTGGCCCAGCCTGGCGCGGTCTTCGAGGCCCACCCAGCAGATACGAGCGGGGAGCCCCTGGAATGGAATGCGCGCGCGCGCGATATCCAGCCAGTTGTGCAGTTGTTGATTGTCAGGGATCAGCTCTTTTACCTTGGCATCGGTTTTGTAGATGTCTTCCGGGTCCCCGGACAGGGCGACCCAGCGGAAGGGACCGATGCCTTCGCAGAAAAGTGGGCGTATATAGGCCGGCACAAAGCCCGGGAAATCGAAGGCATTGGCAACCCCTTCTTCCAGTGCCATCTGCCGGATGTTGTTGCCGTAGTCGAGGGTGGCGGCGCCAGCTGACTGAAACTCCAGCATGGCCTGGACCTGTATGGCCATCGATCGCTTGGCGGCCCTGACCACGCTGTCCGGGTTGCTTTGTCGCTGCTCAGCTGCCTGCTCCAGGGTCCAGCCGATTGGCAGGTAGCCGTTGAGTGGATCGTGGGCGCTGGTCTGGTCGGTAACGCAATCCGGGGTGATGCTGCGGGTCACCAGTTCGGGGAATATATCCGCCGCGTTGCCCAGCAGGCCAACACTGACAGCCGCGCCGCGTTGGCCTGCGCCATCGATTATCGACAGCGCCTCTTCGAGGGAGTCGGTTTTCTGGTCCAGGTAGCCGTTGCCGAGCCGGAAATCGATGCGGGATTCATCGCACTCTACTGCCAACATGGAAAAGCCCGCCATGGTCGCGGCCAGTGGCTGCGCCCCGCCCATACCGCCGAGACCGGCGGTGAGTACCCAGCGACCCTTCGCATCGCCGTCGAAGTGCTGCCTGGCGATGGCCGCGAAGGTTTCATAGGTGCCCTGGACGATGCCCTGGCTGCCGATGTAGATCCAGGAGCCGGCCGTCATCTGGCCAAACATCATCAGGCCCTTGCGATCCAGTTCGTTAAAATGCTCCCAGTTCGCCCAGTGCGGCACCAGATTGCTGTTGGCGATCAGGACCCGCGGGGCTTCGCTGTGTGTCCTGAATACGCCCACCGGCTTGCCGCTCTGAATCAGTAGGGTTTCGTCGTCCCCGAGGCGTTTCAGGGCTTCGATTATGCGGTCGTAACAGTCCCAGTCCCGCGCCGCTCGACCAATTCCGCCGTATACCACCAGTGACTCCGGGTGCTCTGCCACGGCGGGGTCGAGATTGTTCATTAGCATGCGCAGCGGCGCTTCAGTAAGCCAGCTGCGGGCGCTGAGTGTTGTGCCCGTAGGAGCCTTAATCACCCCCTCACGATTGCGCGTGTCGTTCATAGTGGGACCTCTGTTTTCAGGTGGCCGCCGAGTCGATAGCGGCTACCGGGGTAGTAAAGGGTGACAATATTGACGACGCCCTGCTGGCACCAGGTACGTCGACTGACCTTGAGGCAGGGCTCGCTGACCTTGATCTTGAGCAGCTTTGCTATTGGCTTGGTGACTGCGACGGCTTCGACTGTCTGATCCGCTTCTGTCAGGGGAGATATACTGGAGAGGTAGCGGCTCGGTGTGACCTGGGTGAAGTCCTGGGCCAGATAGTCGGGCCCAAACTTCGGGTTTACGTGGCGCTCTTCATACTGCAGAGCCACTTCATTCTCGCGGTGTATCAGGATGCTGTGATACACCGGAGCACCCTTTTTTAGACCCAGCAGCAAAGCGGTGTTCTGCCCGGCGCTCTTTTGCGCGAGCTTGATCACCCGAGCCCGATGCTTATGTCCTCGAGCCTTGATTTCCCGGTCGATGCTGTGGATCTCCAGGATCGAAGTACGGGGCCTGGCATCGGCGACGAAGCTGCCCAGACCTTGAATGCGCACGAGGATTCCCTCCTCTGAGAGCTCCTGCAGGGCGCGCCGCGCCGTCATGCGGCTCACAGCAAAGCTGCTGGCAAGATCATTTTCTGAGGGAACGCGGTCGCCTGGCTCCCAGGCTCGCGACTCAATTTGCCCGATAATGTGGTCCTTGATCGCCGAGTAGCGGGGTCTGCTCATGCTTTCGTGCCCAATTGACGAGCCGACAGTCTAGTTGTCTATACATGTATATACAACTAGACTGTCAGCGTTTACCTGTTCGGTCGCTTATGCAACTCGATACACTTATAGACAATGTCCGCTTGCCCTCCTCCGCAAACTCGTCCCCGCGTGCGGTCGGTATGCGCGCAGGGCAGATATGCTGGGTGGGGGAGCGCGCGCCCGGGCTGCCTGCCGACAGGACTGTCGATGGCGCAGGCGGTTGGCTGACGCCAGGGCTTATTGACTGCCACACGCACCTGGTCTATGCGGGTAATCGGGCCGGGGAATTCGCCGAGCGATTGCGCGGTGTTCCCTACGCGGAAATTGCCCGCCGCGGGGGTGGCATTCTCAGCACGGTGGCGGCCACCCGGGGCGCGAGTGAGCAGGAGTTATACGAGTTGTCCCTGCCACGGCTGCGCAGCCTCGGCGCGGAGGGAGTCTGTACGGTAGAAATCAAATCCGGCTACGGACTCGACCTCGACAACGAGCTGAAGATGCTGCGGGTGGCGCGAGCCCTTGGGGAGACCAGCGGTATCCATGTTGTCACCACCCTGCTGGCGGCGCACGCCCTGCCCGCTGAGTTCGCCGGCCAGGCCGACCGTTATATTGACCTGGTGTGCAATGAGATTTTGCCGGCCGCCGCCGCGGCGGGCTTGGCCGATGCCGTCGATGTGTTTTGCGAGTCTATTGCCTTTACGCCAAGGCAGTGCGAGCGGGTATTCCAGGCGGCGACGGCGTTGGGTCTTCCAGTTAAAGGCCACGTGGAGCAACTGAGCTACAGCGGTGGTGCGCAGCTGGTTGCACGCTATGGAGGTCTGTCTGTTGATCATATCGAGTACCTGCAAGAACAGGATCTCGCGGTACTAGCCGCGGCCCATACGCCCTGCGTGCTGCTCCCGGGTGCTTTTTACACGCTGCGCGAAACGCAAAAACCGCCTATCGACCTCCTGCGCAAGGCGGGTCTGCCGCTGGTGGTCGCCAGCGATCTGAATCCGGGGAGTTCGCCCATAGCGTCCCTGCGCCTGAATATGAATATGGCCAGTGTTCTGTTTGGTTTGACGGCGGAGGAAAACCTGCTGGGGGTTACCGCGCATGCCGCGGCTGCGCTGGGTCTTGCGGACCGCAAGGGCCGGATTGCTGCGGGCTTCGATGCTGATTTAGTACTCTGGGACATAGACGATCTGGCCGAGCTCAGCTATGGGCATCAGCTGGTCCGGCCGGCTGGGATATGGCGGGGAGGCGTGTATGTGGACTGAAGCCACACTGCTCGGCTTTGCCTGTGACGAAGGCGTGCGACGCAACGGTGGGCGAGTCGGTGCGGTCGCGGGGCCAGAGGCTATTCGGGCCGCTTTGGCCAGACTCGCCAGCCTTCCAATCGGCGTGTTGAGAGAGGCGGGGGATGTCAGCTGCGTCTCAGGCGACTTGGAGGCAGCGCAGGCTGAACTGGCGGAACGGGTTGGCGAGCTGCTGCAGCGCGGCGAGAATCCCCTGCTGCTCGGCGGTGGCCACGAGCTGGCCTGGGGCAGCTATCAGGGCATTCGCCAGCATATCGGCGATGCGTCTCTGGGAATCATCAACTTTGATGCGCATTTCGACCTGCGCGACCCAGCGGCGGGCGGCAACTCGGGAACTCCGTTCAGACAGGTAGCCGAAGCCTGTGAAGATTCGGGAACAGGGTTCCACTATCTGGTGCTGGGCGTGAATCCCGCCATGAACGCCAAAGCACTGTTTGATTACGCGAGCGCCAAGCAGGTGCAGTGGTACGAGGACAGCTATTGCAGCGCGGCGCATTGCGCGGAGCTCGGCGCGGCGCTGGAGGCCTTTATTGCGGCTCGCCAGTTCATCTACCTGTCGATCTGCCTCGATGCCTTTCCCGCAGCGCTGACCCCCGGCGTTTCCGCACCGGGTGTGCCGGGGATGTGCCCGTTCACTGCGATTGAGCTCCTGCATTGGATTCAGGGGGCCTGCCAACGGCAGCACACGGCACTGATACTGGTGGACCTTGCCGAAATGAACCCGCACTTCGACCGCGACGGAATAACCGCGCGCTGGGCGGCGCGACTGGTGCACGAACTGCTTTGCAGCGATTAAGCCTGAGGCCGATGTGTCTTGGGGACCGGACTGCCGCAAGAGCCGTCGACCCAAGCCGACTCTGACCGTCCGGAACCAGCAATTTGTTAGTCAACAAACGCTAACCTTTTCTGCCGCTTTAGCTCATTATTAGCGCGTCTCGAGAATCACAATAATGGAGAATTCCGCATGAACACCGATATGAATGTAGGTTGCTTCCTCAGCAGCCGTGCGGCGCTCAGCCCGAATCAGGAATTTCTCTTTGATGTTAAGGTAGAGCGGCGTTTCACGTTCAAGGAGTTGAACGCGCGGGCCAACCAGCTGTGTCACGCGCTGCTCGGTATGGGACTGGAGCCAGGTGATCGTGTGGCGGTGCTGGCCTATAACGGGCACCAGTTTGTAGAGAGCTTTTTTGGGCCCGCCAAGGCCGGCCTGGTGATCATGCCCCTGAACTGGCGTCTGACGGCCGATGAGCTGGCGTTTATTCTCAAGGATGGCGGCGCCAAGGCGCTGATTTTCGATACGGATTTCGCCGCTCTGGCCCTTGACCTGCACGCGCGGGGAACTGCGGGCAGTGATGTACAGCACTGGGTGGCGATCGGCGCGGAAGCGCCGGATTTTGCCCGCCCCTATGAGCCTTTGCTCGACGGGCGAGCGGATGATGAACCGGCGCAGTTGGCGGCGCCGCAGGACAATCTGTTCATTATGTACACCTCGGGGACAACGGGTCTGCCCAAGGGGGTGGTGCACACGCACGAGACGGTGTTCTGGGCGGTTCTTACTCTGGTCAATACCGCCGATATTCGTGGCAGCGACCGCTACCTGTTACTGCTGCCCTTGTTTCATGTCGGTGCGCTGACCCCAATGATTGCCGCCGCGTATCGCGGCAATATGCTGGCCATATTGCGCGACTTCAATCCCCTCCAAGTCTGGCAACTCCTCGACTCCGAGCGCATCAACACCAGCCTTGCCGTCCCGGCCATGCTCAACTTCATGCTGCAGGTTCCGGAGCGGGAACAGTATGACCATTCCGCGCTACGCAATATTGTCTGTGGTGCGGCGCCGGTGCCGGTGACGACCATCAATGCCTACATCGACCTTGGTATCGAGATTCATCAGGTCTACGGACTCACGGAGAGCTGTGGGCCGGGTTGCCTGATTATTGGCGAAGATTCCCTGACCCATGTCGGCTCTGCGGGTAAGGCCTTTTTTCACACGGAAGCCTGCATTGTTGACGCGCACGGCCAGGTGGTGCCCACCGGAGAGGCGGGCGAAGTCCTGCTGCGCGGGCGGCACATTATGAAGGAATACTGGAATCGCCCGGACGCGACCGCGGAAACTGTGCGCGATGGTTGGCTGTATACCGGGGATATCGCCACCATGGATGAAGACGGTTTCATCAGTATCTGCGACCGCAAGAAAGACATGATTATTTCCGGTGGTGAGAATGTCTATCCCGCCGAGATTGAAAATGTGCTGATGCAGCACGAAGGCATCGCCGATGCGGCCGTTATCGGGCTGCCCAATGAAAAGTGGGGGGAAAGTGCTCTGGCGATCATCATCCGCGCCGATACAACGCTCGATGAAGCGGCGGTGCTGGCTTTTTGCCAGGGCAAGCTGGCGCGTTTCAAACAGCCCTCTGCGGTGCGCTTTGTCGATGCCATCCCACGCAATCCCAGCGGTAAGATTCTCAAGCGTGTGCTACGGGATAGTTTTAGCTCCTAGAGCTTGTATACCACGCTGACAAAACCCACCAGGGCGCCTGCAAGATGCAGGCACAGGGCGCTAAACAACCAGCCGTAGTGACATAGCAGCGGCAGGACATAGCCATCCTCTCCCATTTTACTGGAGCGCCTGACGCTCCAGTAACCATTCCCCAGAAGCGAGAGTAGCGCCAGCAGTTGCCAGTGCAACATCGCGTATTCCATGGAAAGTGGCAGGGGTCGAACGGTCAGCGCTGCAAGCACCGGCACATTAACGGGGTCGCTCACCAGAGTTGACCAGAGGCCCGAGATACACCACGCGGCGAGGCAATAGGACACGGTGGCAATTACGGCCATGCCTCTTGCTATACGCGATGCGATCATTCGCCTGCCCCCATAATGTGCACGCTCCTGACTGTTGATCTCGCATGGTAGCGCGTATCGCCTGTGAACGATGTGGCATGTGCCGGGCATTCGCGGTGAAACACGATCGCCTCAAAGGTGGTCCCTCATACGGTGGAGTCGTTTGAGCCCTCATCCGGGAAGCCAAATGCTAGAAGCCATCCGCCCTGCAGCAATTCCGCCAGAGCCAGCGGCGCGAGAATGATAAACAGTACGTGGCCCCCCAGAATTGGCTGGCTGATCGCATAGAGTTGCAGGCTAACTGCCAGCAATCCGAATGCGGCCAGAGGGCGGGGCAGTAGTGAATAGCGCAACAGAATTAAGTACCAAACACCGAGTGTGGCGCCGGAAATCAATAGTCCGACGTAGTGGGCGCCGTTGCGCAGCGCCGATCCTGCGACCGCAAGCGATGCCAGCAGACCCTGTTGCTCCGCGTCTCCCGCTGCATAAGCTTCGCTGAAATCTCGCATGGCGAGGATTCCCACCTGCTCCATTGCAGACAGGCCGACGCCGAGAATCGACAGGGAGAGCAAGCTAAGCGCCCAGGCCTGGCTGCGCTTCTGTATCAGCCCGAAGGCGAGTATGGCGATAGCCAGGGTCAAGCCGCCGTTCAATAAAGCCAGCAGCACCGACGCTCCCAGTTGACGGCCGTGAGCTGCAGCCGTCAGAAGATAGCCGCCCTCGGCGAACAAGGGGGCCGTGAGCACCATGTTGAGGCTGATTCCCATGGCGAGCTGTATCAGTACGAAGGCGCCGATGAAACGGCCTGTTTGCTTGTTGTCCATTGTTTTCCCCTCTGAAAACCAAACCATAGCGAAGTGCCAAAAAAATCTCTCGGGTTTTCGGCCGTCTGCTGGGTATTCGCGACAAACTGCAGGTCTGGCCACAGCGGGTGGCAACCGGGCGTGCAGACTCCTCCATGGACCTTCGGGTTTGCGCTGGGCACTATAGGCGACCAGGAATATCGAGCGCGACCAACCGGGTCGCCGCCGGGTTTCGCGAACAATGGGTACCGCCGGACCGCATGGTTTTCTCCACCGCATCGTTCTTGTACGCCTTTCTGCCAGCTTTCTTGCTCTGCTACACCATCCTGCCGTGGAAGAACGCCGTTGCGCTTATTTTCAGCCTCCTGTTTTTTTCCTGGGGTGAGGGCGTCTATGTTGTCCTGCTGCTGGCCGTTATCGTCGGGAACTATCTGCTCGGTGAGCGTGTTGCGCTGCTGCGGGGTCGTTCCGGAGCCGCGCTGATGCTGGGCCTGGGCGTGGCTTTCAATCTGCTGGTGTTGGGCTACTACAAGTACTTTGGCTTTCTGGTCAGCGATCTGCTCGGGCTGGATGTACCCGCCAGCACCATTGTGCACCTGCCGCTTGGCATCTCATTCTTTATCTTTCAGTCCATTTCCTACCTGATCGATGTGTATCGCGGTGATGCAGAGCCTGCGGATTCGGTTTTTGACCTGGCCCTGTATATAGCGATGTTTCCGCAACTGATCGCCGGCCCTATCGTGCGCTATGGATCTGTGGCCTCGGCCCTGCGCCAGCGCGAGGTCCGCCTCGCCGATGTCGCGCGTGGCATCCAGCTCTTCAGCCTGGGCCTGGCCTACAAGATGCTGCTGGCCAACAACTGCGCGGAGCTCGCCGACAGCGTTTTTGCCAAGGATCCCGAAACCTTGCGCATGGCGACTGCGTGGCTGGGGATTGTGGCGTATAGCCTGCAGATTCTCTTTGATTTTGCCGGCTATTCGCTCATGGCAATCGGCTTGGGCCGCCTGATGGGCTTCCACTTTCCGCGCAACTTTAATTTCCCGTATATCTCTCGTTCCATCAGTGAATTCTGGCGGCGCTGGCACATGTCGCTGTCGAGTTGGTTCAGGGACTATCTGTATATACCCCTGGGTGGCAATCGCGCCGGGCCCTTGAAAACCTACAGAAACTTGTTCCTGGTGTTTTTTCTCTGCGGGCTCTGGCATGGGGCCGCCTGGACGTTTGTTGCATGGGGCCTCTTTCACGGATTCCTTCTGGTCATTGAACGGGCGGGCCTGGGTCGAAAGCTCGAGCAAATGCCTGCGGTGCTCAGCCATAGCTATACGCTCCTTGCGGTGATGGTGGGATGGGTGCTGTTCCGCGCTGAGTCATTTGGCCATGCTGCCGGGTATCTGACGCGCATGTTTACACCCGGCGGCAGCGAGGCCGTTGTGTATGCTGCCGAAGTATCGACGAACGAGAACCTGTTCATGTTGGGAGTGGCGCTACTTATGTGCCTGCCCTGGCTCGAGGGGGGGCGCTGGCGGAGCTGGGATGATGAGCACTCCGAACCTCTGGCTGGCGGTCGTCTGGCAATATGCTTTGATAGCTTGATGATCATCACGCTACTGTGCCTGTGTAGCGTGTATGTTGCCTCCGGCACCTACAACCCATTTATCTATTTCAGGTTCTGATCCGTGTCAAAGCCCGTTCAACTCCAGTCTGCGGCAAAGATCCTGCTCCTTGCCTTCGCATTGATACTGGCGTTGCCGGTGCTCCTGTCTCCCTGGGCCGATGACGAAGCCCGGGCCACCTGGGAGAAACGTGAGCTGGCGAGCCCGGCCCGGTTGATGAGCCGCTTTGGGCGCCCGGATTTTTTTACTGAGCTGCAGGCCGTTGTCGATGATCACCTGTATGGCGCCCTTGCCCTGAACCGGGCTTACCGCCGTCTGCAGTACTACGGATTTTCCGACGCGCCGGTACCGAACGTGGCCCTGGGTGAGGGCGAGCTGGTTTTCCTGACATCGCACACGGCTGACCGGCCCTATGAGACCTTGCAAAAGCTATGCAATATGCCCGAGCAGCAGGTTGTAACACTGCACAGGGCACTCCTGAAACTTCACGACCAACTGGTCGCTCGCAACGTTAAGTTGACCCTGGCTGTTATGCCATCAAAGCTGGCCTTGTATGTGGACAGGTTACCGCCCAGCGTTCCCTCAGAGCTGCGCGCGCGCTGTGCCGCGGCGGTGCCCGCAGGCACGATGCCCTTGCGACTGGAGTCCCTGAGCGGCCCCTATGAACTTTTCTACCCGCTGCAAGCTCTGCACGAGCTTCGCGATAGCCCGCAGTTCTATCCGCCGGAAAACTTTCACGCCAATAGCCGTGCAAACCACGAGTTCGCGCGGCGCTTCCTTGAGCTTCGCGGGTTCCCAGTCAAACCGGCCTTTGACGCAGGGGCTCGGCTTGAGTCAATTCCCGGCGATCTCCTGCTTATGGGCTTTAAGCGCGAGATAAAGACCTGGCGCTACGACTACGATGCTTACGGGGTCCAGCCGCAGCGGCGGGCGCCCGACTGGCTGCGGCCGGTCTATCCCGGTGCGCGCGGCTTTAGTCGTTACCACTCGTCGCAGCCATTGGATACCGGCCGCGCGCTGATTCTTTCAGACTCCTTCGGAGCCTATCTGGCGCCGCATCTCGCGCCCGCCTATGCGGCGCTCACCAGCATTAATATCAAAGATTTGAAATCCAGCGAACGGGAGGCTTTTCTCGATACGGCCTTGCGGGAGACAGAGGCTGGGGAACTGATTATTCTTGTTCACGATGCCGGCTTACCCAATCCCGCCCTGCGGCGTTTCCTCGGCTATTGAGTGCTGGCGCTACTGTGGGGGCGAAAGCCCTGATAGGAACCCGGGCCGGCCCAGGGCGCGGCGATCGGTACTTGTCACCGCTACGGTCTTCGTGGAAAATCTGCCCATCTGTTTTCCACCCGCCCTCATCCAGCTATAGAGAGATAAGCCATGTTAAAGCTTCATGCCCTTGCCAGTATTCTTTTCGCCATCAGTGTCAGCTCGATCGCACCGTTGGCGAGTGCCGCCCATCACGAAGAAGCGCTACCCGATCACGCGGAGCGCGCCATGGCGATCGAGATAGACGCCAAGGTTGTAGCCGTTGATCTGGAAACCCGCGAGTTGGTCCTGGAACTGCCGACCGGCGAGCAAATGACCACGATTGTAGATCCCGCGGTACAGCGTCTGGCCGAGGTAGAGCCAGGAGACATGTTGGTAGTGGCCTATCTGGCGGCTCTTGCCGCTGAACTGCGCGAGCCGACCGAAGAAGAAATCGCTAACCCCTGGGTTGAAGGTGCTGACGCCGGTGTTGCCGGTTCGGACGCCGCACCGGGCGGCGCTATAATTTCCGCAGTCCGCGCGGTCTGCACGATTGAGGGCATGAATCGCCTCATCGGCACCGTGACTATTCTGGACTCACGCGGTAAAGCCCACGTTATCCGTGATGTCGCTGTTGAGCGAATTGAGCAACTGCGTATAGGGCAATCTGTTGTGATGACTTTCACCCAGGCCGTTGCCATCGGAATCGAGAAAGTCGCCGCAGAGTAGCTCGCCTTCGGTCCCGCTTCCTGCCCGGGCGCATTTCTCCAAAGCGCCCGGGCAGGATATCTCAGCATTGCTAATTCGTTTGCCCTTTCTTGGAGGACTGCGGCGAAAACTACTCCCTCCCCCTTACTGGAACCTGAAGCCGGGCAGTCGCGCGGGGTGCGGGACTCTCACGGACGAACTACCGAAAGTTCAATCCGCGACGGGTGAGCACTACTGTGATGCACTGTATTGCGCGCCAGGACCCCCTCCGTCTCGTCATAGTTGTTACCGCCCGTATTGAGGTTTCGCATATATTGCGGGAACTTGCTCGATGAGACTTCGATGCGCAGTCTGTGCCCTACCTTGAAAACATGGCTGGTGCTCATGGGCGTGGGACTGAGTTTGTACACCTCACCTTCCTGCATGAACACAGGCTGGTCGTAGCCATCCCGATAGCGCGCTCGTAAAATGGTGTCGTCTACGTTCCACGCACTGCCGTCCGGGTGAACGTCAACGAGCTTGACGGTGAAGTCTGTGTCTTTGGCGTCTGAGGCGACGTACAGGGTCGGGCGCACACTCCCGGTCACTTCGAGGTCACTTTCAAGTGCGTCTGTGCTGTACACCAGCACGTCCGCCCGGGCCTCAATACCGCGCTGATCAAAGCTGCCTCCGAGCGCGGCGCCGCTATTGCAGCAGACGCCACCGCCGAGCGATGGCACCGGGTTCATGGGGTCGTAAAGAAAACTGTCTGGCGGGCTGTCGCCCTCGGCGTCCGGGAGTAGACGGCCATCGCCGAAGACACTGTTCGCTTCGCCGCCACTTGCCAGATACAGCGTGTAGGGTGCCGCAGCTTTTGGCGGCCAGCTCTCAGTATCCTTCCACTCGTTGCTCCCCATCGTGTAGTACTGCACCCGGGGGAGACCCTTGAATTCGGCTGTTCTTTCGCCTTTTAGATAATAGTCGAGAAACGCAAACATCTGATCGTAGAGCGGAAACCATGCCTTGCCTACGTTGAGATCCCCGGCCATATAGTCTTCGTGCTCCGGTATGCGATAAAAGCCGCAATGCAGATTCGGTCCGATTAACATGTACTGCCCGTTTCGGTCACGGCGGGTTTTGCCCTTGCTTCTGGCGTGCTGAAACAGCGCAATGTTGGGGCCCTGACTGACATCGAACCAGCTGTTGAGCCAGAAGGCGGGCACGGCGAAGTCCTCATCGTCGTGATATAGCCCACCTTCGCGCCAGTCGGCGTCAGAGGGTGTGCGCTGCATGAGCGTCTGCATGGGACCGAGGTTTGCACCCGCCTCCTTCAGCCAGTCGAGGGAGGGCAGCTTGCGTAGCTGTTTTGCCCAGTCCACCTCTGGCATTTCCGGTGCCAAATCGTAGAGTTTGCGCAAGCGTCGCAGGTCTTCCTCACTGCTGCCAGCCGGAAAACGCGGATAGACCTGCTGCTGCACTCCGTAGAGCCACACGGAAAACAGCGTCTGGTGTACACCGCCCTTATACCAGTTGCCCTGTTCATGAAATTCGCCGACCCGACCAATGCCTGCGCCGGCGGCCATAGGCACCATGGCTTTGTGTGCCGGGTGATCAAGCGCCGCAAGGGATATCTGCCATTCGGCTGATGAGGAGCAGCCAATGGTACCGATATCACCACTGGACCATTCCTGCCTCGCAAACCAGTCCAGCGCGTCGTAGCCATCGGTGCGCGGTTTACCGAGGATGGACCAATCCCCCTCAGAGTAGTACCGGCCCCGTTCGTTCTGGATGGCTACTGCGTAGCCTCTGGACACAGCCTCGAAAGTCCAGTCCAGGGTCGGTCCGGCGATCTTGTTGAAATCGTAGGGGGTCTTGATCAGTATCAGCGGCAGGTCCCGGTCCTCGCCTTTGGGTTTAAAAATATCGGTCGCCAAACGAACCCCATCACGCATGGGCACCATCACCATAGTCTCACTATCGGCGATGCGTTCGAGGTCCTCATAGTCAACGGTGGTCGTTTGCGCCGTCGCCGACAGGGCGCCAATGAGGCCTGACAGCGTCAGGCCGAAGAGCAGCAAACGAGACGTGGAGAAAGACAGTTGCATAAAGTACTCCGTTGCTGATGGACGTTCCCGCGCCTTGGCGGAGCTCCTCAAAAGCGCCCTGTGCAGAGGGTCTCCGGTGTAGGGCCGCATCACCTATACTAAGGAGCGTTCAGGTGAGGGAGGAAGTTTGTTGGCCAGACTATCAAGAGTATCGTTCATGACCTACGCGATTGGAATGGCGCTTGCCGTGTTGATCTGTAGGCCGACCGTAGTACTGGCTGACGCCCTTTATCTTGGCGTAGGGGGCTATCTCGCCGACATGGAGGTCGCTGCCGGTAGCGATAGCGATTTCACGCCAGCCGGCTTCGTCGGCTATCAGTTTCTCGACAGCAGCGTACTGATGCTGTCGGCGGAGTTGGGGTACTACGATCTGGGTAGCTCGGCCGGGAGCTTTGAGGATCTGCGTTATTCCGTAGATGCCAGCGCGCTCACGCTGGCGGGTGTTGCCTATCTTCCGCTGGGGCCGTTTATCGAAGTGTATGCCAAGGCTGGTGCAGCATTTCTCGACGTGGAAACGCGGATTGGTACGGATAAGCGCACGGACGACAGCTCAGAGCTGTTTCTCGGCGCAGGCTTGGCCCTGGATTTCTTCGATACCGTAGACATCTACGTTGAGTATCTTCGCTTCGATAACCTGATCGACTCGCAGATGGTGGGAGTCGGGATTCGTCTCGATTTTTTCTGATTGGTCTGCGCCTCTGCAGAACACGGCGGCATGGGGCTCAGCGTGGGCACAGGCGCCAGTGCCGGGAAAATTCCGGGGTATGAAGCCCTATGTACCCGGTGGCGGCCGGGACCGATGATCAAGAACTCATCGCCTCCCAGGCGCGCGACAAAGTCACTGTCGGGTACGGCTTGCTTGAGCTGGGTAGCCAGAATTTGCAACACAAGTTCTCCCGCGTCGTGCCCGT
>JBLIIW010000006.1:0-40710 GCA_047635315.1 Halieaceae bacterium
CAAAAGGATGGCTGCCTGCTGGGGTGTCTCGATGTCCATCCCGAGGGATATCTCACGGTGCAGGCGGGCTGGCGTCAGTGCACAGCCAGAATAAGAGCATACGTGGTCGACTGGCGGACAAACCGCGTTTAAAGTTGTGGAACCTTCCGGGCTTTGGGTAGCGTGGTGTGAAGTGCAGCACCACTGCCATTGCAGACAGCGCCCTGGGCGTGCGCTACTCAGCGCTGAACACGGGGAACTCAATCGTGTACAAGTGTTGCCGCCGGCAGAGCAGTGCGATGGTGCCATTTGTAAGCGATTCAAGGGGAGAACAGTAAGCATGCTTAATACCTTTCAGCAGCAAGACCACGACGCGCTCGTGAGTCGCACAGCCGATGAGGCAGCGCGGCAGGAGTTTGCCAAGAGCCTCAAACAGTTCATCCAGCAGGACATCCTTCCGGGTGTCGGCGTTGCCTACGGCGCACGTGCTGCACCGCGGTTTGAGCAAGCTACCGGTCATCCGCCCGAGGGTCGTCGGGACATTCGCAAGGCCATGATCGTGGATCGCTATTTCAGGCACTACGCTGCGCTCAATCGCATCAGCCAGGAGCTTCTCTGGGATAGCGTGATCGACAGCATTGAGCGTGACGAAGAGGCGTTGCTTGCCGCCCTGAAGGAATGCTCCAGCCGGAATGCTGGGGAACTGCGGCTGAACGGCGCTATGCCGGTGCCGGGCTACATTACATCCCTCGATATTCACTGTATGCCTGGTGGTTATGCGGGGCGCAATGCTAAAGGCAGTTGTGAACTGGGGGCCCTTTACGACCGCGGAGTTTATCTCTACACCATGGGCTATACGGGCCCGACTAATGACGATATGGGGCGTTCAGTGTGTAATTACATCAAACGTAATTTCCCAGACTTTCGACCCCGGCGCATTCTCGATCTTGGATGTACTGTGGGCCACTCCACGCTCCCGTTTAAGGAAATGTTCCCAGATGCAGAATTGTGGGGTGTGGACGTTGCAGCTCCGCAGCTCGAGTACGCCCATGCCCGCGCCGGGGCCTTGGGGCTGGATGTCAACTTTGCACAGATGAATGCGGAACAGACGGAATTTGAAAGTGGTAGCTTTGATCTTGTGGTGAGCCACATTCTCCTGCACGAAACCTCTGCCAAAGCGATGCCACGCATTTTTAATGAGTGCCATCGATTGCTTTCCGATGAGGGCCTCATGATCCATGCAGACTTGCCGCCATTTTTGAAGATGGATGATTTCTCGCAGTTCCTGCTGGATAACGAGACCTGGTACAACAACGAGCCTTTTTGGGGTGCCATGCGTGACATGGATCAGGAGAAGTTAGCTGAAGATGCGGGCTTCGATCCGGCCGACGTACGCTTCGACACGGCGCCCATGGCTATCATGGAAGCCAGCGCGGGTGCCCAAGGCTATGGGGACGAGAGTGTCGCGGCGGTTGAGGAAAGAGAGTTCGTTGCGGGTGAGTTTGCCCCGGGCGGTGGCTGGGAGGTCCTCATTGGGCGCAAGGCCGCGGCCGCCGCTGCGAGGGCCGCGTCATGATTCGCGATTCCCGGGGTAAACGTCCACAGTTTTACGACACGCCTGAAATGGACCAGGTGATGTCCATGCTCATGGTGTTGGCCAGCGAAGTATCAGTACTCGCCGATCATATCGACGATATTGAACGCGTCGCCGCGGCCCAGGGGGTCGATCTCAAGGGCGGACAGAAAACGCTCATCCTGGATGACACTGCACTGGCGGAGCGGGAGGAACGGCGTCAGGCCTTAATGCGGCGTCTTTTCTATCTTATGCGCAAGGAGACATCGGAGGCTGAAGCCGCCGATGACCAGGCTCGCTATGAAGAAACGATCCGCAACATCGCTGACGGGGCGCGACCATCACCATGACCGAGTCCACTGCCACCGTTGATCAGCTTGCGCCTATCGTGGACCAACTTGCTGCCATTGTAGGCGACGATCATTGCCTGCAAGGTGACGCTGCGCTGCCTTACTGTACCGATGTTTATCGCGCGCTGGAAACACCGCTCGCGGTAGTGCGCGTGCGCAGCGTTGAGGAGCTACAGGATGTGCTTCGCCTCGCAAATAGCCACGCCCTGCCCGTATCGATTCGCGGCGGAGGGGCGTCGTACACCGATGGGTATCTTGCTCTGGAGCAGCGTTCTGTGCTGCTAGATTTGAGTGCTCTGGACCGCATCGTCGAAATTAACGAAAAGGACTGCTTTGTCACTGTCGAAGCGGGTGTGACCTGGGCGGCGCTGAGTGAAGCACTGGCCGAGAAGGGCTGGCGAACGCCATTTCGAGGGCCATTTTCGGGTATGCATGCGACCGTTGGCGGCTCCATGTCGCAGAACGCGCTCAGCCATGGCAGCGGGGCTTACGGTATCAGTGCGCAGTCGGCACAGTCTTTTGACGTGCTGACAGCTGACGGATCCCTGCTCCGAACGGGTTCAGGCGCAGTGGGCGATAGCCCCTTTTCCCGGCACTTCGGCCCAGACCTGACCGGGCTATTCACGGGTGATTGCGGCGTTTTCGGCATAAAGGTGCGTGTGACCCTGCCGCTGTTGCGCCCAAGGCCAGCACACCGTGTCGTGTCTTTTGCATTCCCGGATTTTATTGCGCTGCATGAAGGCATGCGACTGATTGCCAGCGAGCAGCTGGATGAAAGCCAGTTTGCTCTCGATCAGGCGCTTTCCCAAGGGCAGATTGCAAAGCAGGATAAGGCGGGCGAGCCTTTGAAATTGGCCTGGTCAATTTTTTCCAGTTCACCATCCTGGTTTAAGGGACTGTTGCAGTTGCTGCAGGCCGGCATCAGCGCGCGGAAGACTCTCGGCGAATCTGCTTTTATGGCCCACTACATCGTGGAGGGTGTGGATGATGCGGAAGCGCGCAGCCGCTTGCACCGCATTCGGCAGCTCGCGCTGGCGCACGGCCGCGAAATCGTAGCGACAGTACCGGCCCTGGTTCGCGGCATGCCCTTCACACCGTTTTTTAATACGCTCGGACCTGCCGGGGAGCGCTGGGTGCCGCTGCATGGCGTTTTAGCGCATTCACAGACCGTTGGCTTTCATCGGGCACTTGAACAGTTTTATGCGCAGCGAGAAACTGAGCTCGAGGCTTTGGGAATATGGTACGGCGGCATGTTTGCTACCGTGGGTAGCTCCGGGTTTCTCTACGAGATCGCCTTGTACTGGCCCGATGAGATCACCGCCTATCATCGCGCGGTGGTGCCCGCTGATTACCTCGCTGCGTTGCCGGTGTATCCGGCCAACCCCAAGGCACGCGAGTATGTACACCAACTCAAAATCGACCTGGCCGCGCTGTATGCAGCGCACGGCGCTATCAACTTCCAGATTGGTCGCTTTTATCCTTACCGCGAGCGTCTCGCTCCCCAGGCGCTGGGATTGATTGAGTCCATTAAGGGATATCTCGATCCCAACGCACGCCTTTCGCCCGGTGTACTCGGTCTCGACGCCGAGCACCGACCAAGGTGAAACGGTTCTACGTTCGTATAGGCGAGCGCCAGGTGCATGTGCGCAGCCTCGGAGAGGGCCCGACGGTGGTGCTGTTGCATCAGTCGCCCAAAAGTTCTCAGGAACTCGTTCCATTGATGGAGGTACTCTCCAGGGATTTTCACGTGCTGGCCCCGGATACGCCTGGCTACGGGCTGTCCGATCCCCTGGCTCCCTCCGATGAAGAGCCAGGTATAGATGATTTTGTCGATGCGCTGGCCCGTCTTTTCGATGCGCTGGGATTAGGCTGCGTACCGCTGTTCGGCACCCATACGGGCGCGATACAGGCTGTACGCTTTGCAGTGCGCTATCCGCACAAGGTGCACAGTCTTGTGGCCAATGGTGTTCTGATCAACGATGCCCAGGAGCGTGCTGATCTCGTGCAACACTACTTTCCGCGTTTCGAACCGCATTGGGATGGTAGCCATCTACCCTGGCTGTGGTCGCGCCTATTGGATCAGTACACGTTTTTCCCGTGGTACGCCCGATCCCCGGACAAACGTTTTAGCTGGCCCGCCTCCCTCGAAGAGATGGATCTCAGCGCCCTGGAGTTTCTGCAGGCCGGCGATAACTACCGGGCGGCCTACCGAGCTGTGGTCGACTATGCAATCGCCGACGATCTCGCCCGCCTCAGTGTTCCAAGTTGTTTGCTGGTCGCGCAACCCGACCCGCTGTCGGAGTCGGTGGCTGACTACCCTGCATTGCCCGATTGTGTCGCCGTTCAAGTGGTTCCAGAATTTGCGGATATCGCTGCGGCTACCCAGCAGTTTTTGCGGGCCCAGGCGCCTTGCGAGACAGTGTCTCTTCCCGGCGCGCCGAGTCCGCCAGGGGGCGTGTACCGTCGATTTGTGCATACTGCGCTCGGGAATGTGCATCTGCGAGCAGCGGGGAAGGCCGCTGCGCGTAGGCCGGTGTTGTGCCTCCACGAACCCGGTGCATCGTCTCGTTCCTGCATTGAGCTTATGGGCGCCATGGCGCCGCTTAGGCATCTCATCGCACCCGATTTACCGGGGCATGGCGATACGGACGTGTCAGGTTTGTGCTCCGTCGAGGAAATGGCGTCGTTTGTCGAGAAATTGCTGGATGACCTGGGTTTAGATTCCGTGGATGTAGTGACTCTTGGTGCCAGCTGGACCTATGGCGCAGCGCTGGTGAAAAGCATTCCCGAGCGCGTTGCTGGCATCGCCTTCTGCAACCCCGACGTTGTTTCCAACGCGCAGGTGCTGCAGCAATCTCTCCCGGATCTCGCGCCGGATGCTGCGGGCTCTCATCTGCAGCGCGCCTGGTTTTATCTGCGCGACAAACAGTTGTTTTTTCCGTGGTCTGAGCGCGGGGAAGACAACATCATTCATGGCCTGGTGCGGGTCACATCGCGCAGGCTGCATGAACAACTTGTAGATTTACTTAAGAGTCGCAGTTCAGCGGATGAATGTTTGCGTGCCTGCTGGTCTGTGCCTATCGATCGGTTGAGCGCCTGCAGTCGGGCCACGCTGCTGGCGTATGCCTGGCATCCGGTGCACGGCGTTGCAGCGATACCTGAGGTTCTGCCCGATGAACCCTATCGTTGGGGGCCGGCGGTGGAACAAGCGCTGCATAGGTCTGCGGCACAGTGACGGGACCTTCTGACGACGCGCAGGGCTGTGCTGAGGCAGATGTCTCCGCTCTGATTCGCGCCACGATTTTCGTGCGGGACCTCGAGCGCTCGGTGGGGTTTTACCGCGCGCTGGGATTGACGGAAGCCTATTACGACGGGGTTCTGGATCATCCCTCAGCGAGCACGCTATTGGGATTCCGCAGCCACCATCCGTATCCGATCACGATCCTCAAGCGACCCGGCCCCAACTTTGGCATGGTCGGTTTGTTTCAGCTGGATCCGGCGCACGGTGCAGAGTGCATGGTGATTGCCGACGGCCCTGCGCGTATTGGCGAGATAGCGCTGGTCTTTTACGTTGCGAACCTCGATCGCGTGATGCCCGCGCTGGTAGATGCTGGCGCGCGTTGGGCGCCTGCGCCCCAGCGCTTCGAGATCGGGCAGCTATCGGCCCGCGAAGTGTGCATGCGGGACTGTGACGGCACGCTGCTCAACCTCGTAGAGCGCGAACCCGCCGGCCAGAACAGAACCTCACCAGACGTCGAATCCTGAACCGCAAAATAATGACTGACAGAGCGGGACACTTCGCTGCATGCGGGCGTCCCATTACTACCAACTAGCCGAATTGGAGGAATGCAGTGGAAAGGGGTGACGGACCGATTGCAGTGGTTGGCGCGGGGATCGCGGGGCTGACATTGGCCCTGGCGCTGCGTAAGAAGGGCTTTGAGGTTGATCTATACGAGGCGGTTGCCGAGCTACGCAAAGTAGGTGCAGGCATCACCCTTGCGCCGAATGCAATGCATGGAATGCAGTTCGTGGGTGTTGCAGATGCCATCGCGGATGCGGGGGTAGAGCCGGTCAAGCAGCACGTATCGCACTGGCAGCACGGTGACACCCTGAACGAATTTGTGCGGGCAGATTCGCGCGAGCGATACGGTGCAGCCTATGTGTATATTCATCGAGCGGATCTACAGGATATTCTTTTTTCGGCTGCTCACGCCGCTGGCGTGCGAGTGCATCTCGACAAGCGCCTGGTGGCAATAGACAGCGAGTCCGCCGAGCCTCGACTCGAATTTGCGGACGGTTCATCGGCAACTGCCGGTCTGGTGGTAGGCGCAGACGGTCTAAAGTCAGTGGTCAGGCAACTGTTTCGCCCGACGCCTGCACAGTTCACCGGTCACATTGCCTTTCGCGCGCTCGCACCGAGGGTCGAGAGCATCCGGCACCTGATCGATAATCCGGGTATTCACATTGGCCCCATGAAAATGGTGGTGCGCTATCCGCTACGCAAAGGCGAGTTGCTCAACCTGGTGTTCTTCGCGCGTGAGGACGGTTGGACGGAAGACGGTTGGTCCATCACCGCCAAGCCAGAGGAACTGCGTCGACTCTACGGCGACTGGTGCGAAGACATTGGCCTGCTGATTGAGGCCATTCAGCCGGGCACGCTGCACAAGTGGGCGATCAATGCGCATTCGCCACTGGATAGCTGGTCCCGCAATGGCCGCGTTATCCTGGTGGGCGATGCCGCTCACGCGATGACACCGTTCCTGGGGCAGGGCGCTGCAATGGGCATTGAAGATGCGGTGGTACTGGCTCGCGCGCTGGGCTCAGCTCCTGACCAGGAGCAAGCGCTGGCTCTTTACCAGTCAGCGAGACTCGAACGCACGCACCTTGTTCAGCGTGAGTCGAATTTAAACGCGGATCGAATTCAGGGTGGGGAAGCGGAGCTCTATGGTCTCGGCAAGCTCACCAGTGAGGAAACTCTTGGGCTCTTCGACTATGACTGCGGATCAGTCCCGCTGTAGCAGCACGATTTAGCGTACGCTAGTGCGTGGGGAAGGGCATGGATGCAAAGAGCAAGCCGCTGAGCGACGTCGTCGCTGCCCCAGTGGAAAAGCTATCGACAAAAACGATGCTGTTGTACGGCAGTGGTCAGACAGGCGCGCAGCTTTTTCGGGATGCCCCAGCAGTGCTGCTGCCGCTGTTTATGACCACGATGCTCGGCGTGACCCCATGGCTTGCCGGTGTGGTTGTGCTAGTTCCGAAGCTCTGGGTTATTGCGTGTGACCCCATCATTGGGGCGCTATCAGATCACTACAAACCTCGCTTTGGAAGACGACCATTTCTGGCCTGGGGCGCTCTTTTTACCGCGCTCACCTTTATGGGGCTCTTTTCTTTTGCGGTGTTTCCCTCTCCGGGCATTGCGGCGCTGACCGTTGGTGCACTGTTTTTTCTTTTTTCAACAGCTTTCAGTGCATTCTCCGTTCCGTATCTTGCTGTCGCCTCGGAGCTGTCTCATGATCCCCACGAGCGGACCAAGGTGCTGGCGTTTCGCATGATTTTTTCTATCGTCGGCGTCATTATGGGAGTCGGACTCGCGCAGCCCCTGGTGTTCAGTTTGGGCGGCGACGCCGCTGCCTGGCGATCTATGGCGATTATTTTTGGGTCTATCTGCCTTTTGGCCATGCTCGCCACCACTTATGGTGTCCCCCGCGACTTCGGTCCGGCCAAAGTGGCAGCTCCGAACATGGGCCTGCGACGTTTCACTGCACTACTCGAAAACAAACCGTTCGTGATTCTCAATCTGACCATGCTCGTTCAGACCATTGCCCAGGGTAGTAGTTTTGCTGTGGTCGGTTTTATCTTTATCTATGCCGTAGGCGACATCGGCATGCTCCTGCCCTTTGTTCTGTCCATGGCCCTGGGCGCAATGGCGAGCCAGCCGTTCTGGGTGAAGTTTTCGGGCCGCGTGGGCAAGGAACACGCGTTTTTGGTGGCTTGCATCGGCTGGATGCTTATCACGATTACCTGGATATGGGTGGGCCCTGCAGACGATGTACTTGTGACTTTGCCCTTGTGGGGAGAACTGCCGACGCAGCACTTCCTGGTGTTGCTCCGCGGCGTCATTATCGGTGTTACTAACTCTGGCTTTTCCGTACTTACGTTCTCTCTGTTTACGGACACAATTGGTTATCAGCGTGAACACCATGGCGATGTTGATGAAGGCGTGTTTTCAGGTGTTTTTTCGGCAACAGAAAAGCTCGCTGTTGCACTCGGCCCGCTCCTTGCTGGTGTAGTGCTCAGCATCTACGGGTTTAAGTCATCGACCGGCGGGCCTGTTGCCCAGGATGAGACTGCAATTTGGGGAATGATCCTGTGCTACTCAATCATTCCAGCAGTCATTCTCGGCTTGAGCCTGTTGGTTTTTTCCCGCTATGGCAAAGCGGCTCGTCTCAGTCCAGTAGTCCAGTAGTCCAGTAGTCCAGTAGTCCAGTGATCTTGTGACGAACAACGACACCGATATTTTTGGATGCCGGCTGAGAGTACGGCCAGCGTGTTATCCGCGCTGCGGATAACGAATCGATCAAAGCAGACTCTCTTCGAAGTTCTGTGTTTTCCTAGACACAACTGGGTCAACTCACTATCCGCGTGACACAGCCTTGACACCCCTGTCACTCTCACCCTCACTCTCAGGAGTTCGATCATGCCCCAGGTTTCTAAACTCTCTCGTGCGATCAGCCTGTGCTGTCTGGCAGCGCCGTTGGTGCCGGCTGCTTACGCCCAGAGCGACGGCACCCGTCGGGTACTTGAGGATATCGTGGTGACTGCCCAGCGTACGGAAGAGAGCCTGCAGCGAACGCCTGTTTCTGTGTCGGCGCTGGATGCCTCGTCTATCGAGCGCTTCCAGATAGACAATGTTAAGGATGTAGGTCAGGTGATTCCCAACGTGACCATTCGTCCTGTAACGGGCGGTAGCGCCGGCATAACACCGTATATTCGCGGTGGTAGCGTGACCGATGGCGCCAATATAGCGTCGGAGCCAGAGGTCGGTATCTACATCGATGACGTTTTTCAGCCCCGTGCTGCAGCATCATTTATTGAAGCACTGGATATCCAGCGCATCGAAGTGTTGCGTGGCCCGCAGGGAACGCTCTACGGCCGAAATAGCTCCTCGGGTGCCCTAAAGGTGATTACCCGTGCGCCGGGTGAGGAGCTTCGCATTAAGGCAGAGGCCGGTGTCGGTATCTGGAACGAGCGCTACGGCAAGATGAACATCAGTGGGCCTCTCAGTGACGATGGTCGTTTGCGCGGCGGTTTCTCCGGCATTGTTCGTGATCGCGATGGCGGCCGACAAACTGCGTCGACGCTCGGGCGCGATGTGGGTGAAGAGGAGTACCAGGGTTTTCAGGGTGACCTCTATTTCGACGGCGGTGACTGGGATGCACGTTTGATCGGCTTCTACTCGGCTTACGAGAGTGATGGCCTCTATTCGTCGTCCGTTGATCCCTTCCAGCTAGACCTGCCCTACGATCAGCTGCAGTACAACTCCGGCGCTATCGACCGCTTGGTGACGCCGTTCCCATCCTTTACCGACACTGACCAATACGGCATGAGCCTGCATGCATCCTGGGATGTCGGTGCGACCACTACCATTAGCTCGATCACGTCCTGGTCTGAGCTGGAAGATAATTGGGCCCTGGGCTTTTCTGGGGGCGTACCGGCCTCGGCGTTGGGGATTCCCTCAGGCAGCTTTGTAGAACTCTTTGAGCGAGAGTCGCTGAGCGACCAGGACAGTTTCAGTCAGGAGTTGCGCATTGACGGCACTGCCTCCGACGGCTTCATCGACTACGTCGCCGGCTTGTACTATTTCCGTGAGACGGGGACGCAGGAAGTTACTTCGGCGATTTTCTTTGGACCGTCTTTCACCGCCTTCGATATCATCACAGATAGCTATGCCGCGTTCGGACAGGCCAGCTTTAACATCAGTGATGACCTGAGTGTCACTATTGGAGGGCGCTACACCGAAGATCAAAAGTCTCTCGACGCGGTGATCCAGGGTCAGGCTGTAGATCGCAGCGACACCTTTTCTGAATTTACACCCAAGGCGTCTGTTGAATATCAGTTCAACGAAGACGTGTTCATGTACGCCAGCTATACAGAAGGTTTCAAGTCCGGAGGCTACAACGGTCTTGCTGGCAATCCCGAGGCGCTGAATTCGCCTTTCGGGACACAGACGGTGTCTGCCTATGAGGTTGGCATAAAGTCAGAGCTTCTGGACCAGCGTTTGCGCCTGAACGTAGCTGGGTTCTTCAACGACTATTCCGGGCTCCAGCAGCAGTCCGTAACGTCTGAAGGGGTGTTCATCACCGAAAACTACGATACCGAACATGCTGGCATTGAAGCAGAATTGTTCGCGCAGGTTTCACCCGGACTCTATCTCTGGGCCAACGCCGTGTATCAGGACAGCGAATACACCGATTCCAGTGCCGATGGAGGTAGTTCCACAGACGCATTGATCGGCAACCGTATGATAAACGTCTTCGATACGCAGTTCGCTATTGGCTTTGACTATTCGCGTGATATTGGGCCTGGCACGTTTTCTCTAGGCGCGAACGTCAACATGAAAGATGACTTTTACTCCACGTCAGACAACGCCGAGATTGGTCGCATTGAGCCGACCACACTGGTGGACGCTTATGCGAGTTACGAGTATGAGCGCTGGAAGATTCGCCTGGCAGGCAAGAACCTTACTGATGAAGAGTACTGGTTCACAGGGTTTGGTTTCAGCCTTGTGCAGGCGCGCTTTATGGCAGATCCACAGACATGGCGTCTTGCGCTTAGTTACGAGTTCTAACTGAAATGTGCCCGGAGCCGTCGCGAGGCGGTTCGCTCCTAAGAGGTGCGTGCGGCGGCCTCAGGCTGTTTTGAAACTGGCCGCCAGATCGCCGCAAGTACGATAATTATCAGCAACTGGACGCCGCCAGTAAGGAAAGGCGCGGTAGGTCCGAAGCCATCGTAAATCGGCCCGGCGGTAGCCGGGCCTACCACGCGACCGAGGGCCGATGCTCCCTGGACCAGCCCCTGCGCCATACCCTGGGAATCGTCATCTGCCGCAAAAGACGCGAGGGAACTCACCGCGGGTGTCAGAATGGCGTAGCCCACTGAAATCGCGATGGTCCCGGCGATCACCAATGCTATGTCGCTGAAGAAGCCAAGGCAGATGAGCCCGGACGCCTGCACGATCATCGCAAGGAGCAACATTCCGTACTCCCCAAAACGTTTTGCAAGTCGACCCGCTACCGTCGCCTGAACCAGTACGCTGCAGGTCCCCATCACCGCGAATACAAGGCCGATCTGTATCGGGGATAGCGCCAGTATCCGCTGCGCATAAATTACGAACGTACCTTCCATCATGGCCACACAAGCCATAGCCGCAAAGCCGATAAGCACTGGCATATAGAACGCCGGGTTGGCGATGAGCGCGCTGCGCGCGCTCGCTGTCACAGCCAGAGAACGTTTGGGCCGCTGAACCCGAGTCTCCGGGAGCAACAGCGCGGTAACGGCAGCGGCAAGCAGGTTCAGCACAGAGGCCGCGTGACACACGGTGGCAAAAGCCTGTTCTGGCGGCACCATTCCGCCAAGAAATCCGCCAATGGCCGGGCCAAAAATGATCCCTGCAGAGAATCCGGCGCCGACAATCCCCATGACTTTGGTGCGCGTCTCTCGTGTGGAGATGTCAGAGGCAACGGCGAAAGCGACGGCGAAACCACCGGATGCGAGTCCGGAACCAAATCTCGCCGCAATGAGCATGCCCGGCGAGTCGACGTACCCGTTCAGCCAGTAGGCAATGCTACCAAGAAGCAGGCTTACGACGAGGACCGGCTTGCGACCGAAGCGATCAGATAGCCGGCCGGTAATCGGGGCGGCTATCAGTTGGCCAGTGGAGAATCCGGCGATGGCCCAGGCCAGCTCAGTAGCCGAGGCGCCAATTTGGTTTCCAAGGGTAGCGAATACGGGGAACATGAGGCCGAAGCCAGAGATGCTTACAAAGTTCACCATGACGATGGCGGCGACGGTGCGATTGTGAACGGTGCCAAACATTTGTGTCGCTACGCTTGAGGGATACGCGCAGCTTACGGGCTTTCGGCGCTGGCAGATCACCTTTATGCCTAATCAGATGGCGGTCTTGTCACAGGAAGATTGGGGTCAGGGCTTATATTTGATCCGAATGATTAACTCCGCACGGTCACGGGCAGGGAATGCCCGCCTGCAGCAAAGGAGAGCGCTTTGGTTTCTTATCAGATGTTTGCTTTAACAGTCAGGGGAGTGAGTATATGGTGGGCCGAGCCAGAAGTGACCGTTAAGAGCCGGCGCACAAGCAACGTTACTTGAAGTTAAACAAGCTATTTGAATGTTGAGTTATGGGGTTCAGCTCAAGGATTTACTATGGAATCGGGCGAGCGCGTAGCGACTGGGGTCTTGCAGCAGATATAGCATTGCCCCGCTCCTGACGGGTCGGCTGAACATTCTGGTGGCCAGGATAATGAACCGGCCAACATGGGAATTAAAAGGATGGGAATGACCTCAACAATTTGGGATTACATTATCGTCGGTGCAGGGTCGGCCGGTTGCGTGCTCGCCAATCGCCTGTCCGCAGACCCGGACACCAAGGTGCTACTACTGGAAGCCGGCGGGAAGAACAACGCACTTGATATACGAATACCCGCGGGTATTGCCTCGGCGATATTCAAAGACCGCTACAACTGGCGATACCCCGCCCTTGCGGATCCGTCGCGCAACAACGCGGTCGACACCTGGTCGGGAGGCAGGGGTCTCGGCGGTTCGAGCAGCATCAATGGAATGCTATTCATTCGCGGCGCAAAAGCCGACTACGACGCCTGGAGGGATCTCGGCTGCGCGGGATGGGATTACGATTCCGTGCTTCCGCATTTCCGTGCCATCGAGACCTTCGAAGGAGGGCCCGATGCCTACCGGGGAGGAGCCGGCCCTCTCTCGGTAAGTTTTCCGGCCGCCAGGCCAAAGCTGGCCAAGATCTGGGTGGACGCCGCGCAGAATTGCGGCCACGACCTTAACCCCGACTACAACGGTACAGAGCCAATGGGCGTGGCTGTAGCGCAGTCGTCCATAAAGAACGGAAGTCGTCATTCAGCCGCGGAAGCATTTCTCAAGCCCGTGAGTGGCCGGCGCAATCTGGAAGTCCGAATTGCAAGCCAGGCAACGCGGGTTTTGTTCGAGGATGGCCGTGCCACGGCTGTCGAATATCGCCGCGACGGGGTTTCGGAACAGGCGAGGTGCGGCGGCGAGATCATCGTGAGCTGCGGGGCAATTGCGTCGCCCCGGCTCCTCATGCACAGCGGAATTGGGCCAGCAAAATCATTGGCGGAGCACGGGATTCCGGTTGTCCGGGACGCGGACGCCGTTGGCGAGAACCTCATGGAACATCCGGCCATTTACGTAAAAGCCTTCACGACCCTGCCTTCCTTCAACCGGGCTGGACGCCTGCATCGCATGCCTTTTGTCTTGCTCGACTGGCTGCTGCGTGGGAAGGGGCCGGCGGCTGTCGGAACAACCGTAGCGCAAGTGCTGGCGAGGTCGTCGGACAGTGAGCCTGCACACGACCTCCAGGTCCTCCTCAGTCTGGTTAACTTTGCGATCAATGCTACGGGCGACGGGGTGTCGCTCAGTCGTCGGGATGGCTTCTCAATGGCCTGCTGCCTGATGACGCCGAAGTCCCGAGGCTGCGTGAAACTGGCGTCTGCTGATCCCCTGGCGAAGCCGCTCGTGGAACACGTCATGCTTGGATGCGACGAGGACATGGACCGCTTGGCAGAAGCGGGAAGACAAGCGCTCAAAATCCTTAATGCTGAGCCGTTAAAGGGCTTCATTTCGCAGATTGACTTTCCCCTGACCGTGGAAACAGGACGGGAGGAGTGGCACGCTTACCTGCGGGAGTCGGCATTTCGCGCCGATCATCCGTCGGGAACTTGCAGAATGGGTTCAGACGATGACTCGGTGGTCGATCCGCGGTTGCGGGTGAGAGGCGTCCGCGGACTGCGCGTCGTCGACGCGTCCATCATTCCCATTATCCCGCGCGCCAACACCAATGCACCCGTGATGATGATTGCCGAGAAAGCTGCCGCTATGATTAAAGAAGATCGAAACTGAATACCAACACTCACACCCTGTTCCTTGCTGCTCACGGAAGATGTTGATGAAGGTCTGCGTACGCGTCTTATTCTTTCGCGTACGCAGGACCAGACTGAAGAACTAGTACCCGGAATCTGCCGCGCAATTTGATACGCAGCGGAATGAACCCGCCCCACTCAGGTCGGGTCGGGATTCATGTCCCAGTGATCCGGCGAACGCCACAGGGCTCCTGCCGTGAGTGACCGGATCGCCTGCATTTCTGTAGGGATGCGCGTGTGCAGGCGCATAAACAGCTCCTCCACCTGCAGCAGTTCGGCCTCCCAGTCCTTGCGATCTATGGCCATGCAATCGTAGAAGTCCGCTTCACTAAAATCCTCCAGACCCTTCCAGTTGATGTCCTCGTAGCGCGGCATCCAGCCCAGGGGGCTTTCGACCCCAACGGCGCGTCCCCGCGAGCGATCGACGATCCATTGCAGGATGCGCATGTTCTCGCCGAAACCCGGCCATACAAACTTGCCATCTTCGTCGCGTCGGAACCAGTTCACCTCGAAAATACGCGGCGGATTGTAAATGTTGCGCCCAAAGGAAAGCCAGTGATTCACATAGGCCCCCATGTGGTAGCCGGCAAAGGGCAGCATGGCAAAGGGATCGCGGCGCACAACACCCTGCTTGCCGAAAGCCGCGGCCGTCGTTTCCGAACCCATGGTCGCAGCCATGAACACGCCATAGGCCCAGTTGAAACTCTGTACAACGAGGGGGATGGTGCCCGAGCGCCGACCACCAAAGATAAAGGCGCTGATCGGTACGCCCTGCGGATCATCCCAGGCCGGGTCGAGTTCCGGATTCTGCTCCGCCGGTGCGGTAAAGCGCGCGTTGGGATGCGACGCATTCCGCCCGTCGTCCGGGGACCAGTCATTGCCCTGCCAATCGATAAGATGGGCCGGCGGCTCGCCGTCGATACCTTCCCACCACACATCGCCGTCGTCCGTGAGAGCCACGTTCGTGTAGATGGTATTGGCCCTGATGGATTCCATTGCCGACGGATTGGTCGCGAACGACGTTCCCGGCGCCACCCCGAAATAGCCAGCCTCGGGATTGATTGCGTAGAGCCTGCCGTCCGGCCCGGGTTTTATCCACGCGATATCATCGCCCACAGTGCTTACTTTCCAGCCTTCCTCCTGAAGCGCGGCAGGCGGCACCATCATGGCAAAGTTGGTTTTTCCACAGGCGCTGGGGAAGGCGCCGGCGACAAAGGTCTTATCGCCGTTGGGGTCTGTGACGCCCATGATCAGCATATGCTCCGCAAGCCAGCCCTCTTCCCGCGCCATGACCGAGGCTATGCGCAGGGCCAGACATTTCTTGCCCAGCAGGGCATTGCCACCATAGCCGGAGCCATAGGACCAGATCTCCCGCGCGTCGGGGAAATGCACGATGTACTTTTCCGTGGGGTTACAGGGCCAGGAAACGTCTTCCTGGCCCTGTTCGAGAGGCGCTCCCACCGTATGCATACAGGGTACGAATTCGCCATCAGTACCCAGTACTTCAACCGCGGCCTTGCCCATGCGCGTCATGATTTTCATGTTCACGGCCACGTAGGGCGAATCGGTGATCTCGACGCCCAGTTGCGCAATCGGTGATCCCAGGGGGCCCATGCTGAAGGGGATGACGTACAGGGTGCGCCCGCGCATGCAGCCATCGAACAGGCCCTGCAGGGTCTCCATCATCTCCTCCGGATCCGCCCAGTTATTGGTGGGTCCAGCGGAATTCTTTGTCCTGGAGCAGATATAGGTGCGGTCCTCTACCCGGGCGACGTCGCTGGGGTCCGAGCGCGCGAGAAAGCTGTTTGGACGCTTCTCTGGATTCAGCTCGATAAAGGTACCGGCGTCCACCAGTAACTGGCATAAGCCGTCGTATTCTTCATCGGAGCCATCGCACCAGACGACCTGCTCCGGCTTGCAAAGCGCTACCATCGTGGCGACCCATTGCTTGAGGCCGTCGTGTTTAACGTAGTCCGGTGCTGCCATGAGACCGCTCTCTCTGTTTCGCTTAGAAATTGGAACTAACTTGCGGGGCTGATAGTGGAAAAGATTACCAGAATGGAAACTGTTTTAGGTTGTTTTGCATCAACACAGCGCCAGTGACAGGGCCACCGCGACCGGGGCTTTAAAGCACCCCCTCCTCCAGGCCAAAAATCCAGCACCAGCTCGCTTGTACTCTTGGCGCAGATACAGGCAAACTCAAGGATGCCCTAATGGTAGTGCCGGGTCTGCCTTCAGAGGCAAGTCACCGGTTCGCTCAAGTCATATGATTGTCAGCACAACTGCAAGCAGTATTCCGGGCGGCACCCTGGCGGTGTCTCAGACCGCCACGGGTGGTCTACCCGGTGCTCAGGCCCAGCGCTCAGGCATAGCGCCGGGCAAGTCGATTAGTCCGAACGGGGCACAAAACAGCGACGCAGGCGCAAGGGAGAATAATATCAACGCCGCCAGCGGATCTGTGAATCGAGCCAGCTCGGACCGGCAGTCGATCAACCGCCTTACGGAACAGGAGCGGCAACAGCGTAGCGAACTCAGCGCGCGCGATCGTGAAGTTCGCGCACACGAACAGGCACACGCCAATGTGGGTGGACGCTACGCAGGCAGCCCGTCATACACTTACCAGCGCGGACCAGACGGTCGGCAGTACGCCGTGGGGGGCGAGGTTTCCATCGATACATCGCCCGTTCCAGGGGACCCGCAGGCAACGATCGAAAAAGCGCGTGTGGTCCGTCGAGCAGCCCTGGCACCCACCCAACCCTCGCCGCAAGACAGGGCCATCGCGGCAGAGGCGACCGCTACTGAACAGCAGGCCAGAGCCGAGTTGCTTGCGCAAAAAGCCGAGCCTGGAACGCCAAACGCTGGAGCTGAGGGTAATGATAAGGCAGCCTTGCCCTCCTACAGACCGATTGATATCAGAGTTTAAGGGGCACGGGCGGCTGGCGTGCCACTCATAGCATGAGCCCTTTTTCGGACTGCGAGGCTTCAAACGCTCGTCTTCATGCGAATGGTCCGCATGCACACATTTGCCAGATCGGGACGCTGGGGCCTAGCCGAGCAACTCGCGCCTGAGCTCCGCCTTATCTATCTGGCTCCTATCGCCCTGCACCAGCGGCAATGATCTTTTGTAGACGAATTTCGCCGGCAACATGTAGGACGCAAGATGCTTCTTGAGCTCGAACAGTATCTCCTGTTCGGTAATCTCACTCCGCGCCGCATAGACCAGCACAATCTCCTCCTCGATAAGCTCGTTCTCCAGCGCAATCACAGCGCACTGGTCAATTTGTGGGAGATTCTCTGCTACTACCGACTCAATTTCATAGGGCGAGACCCTGAAGCCGCGGGTCTTGATCATGTCGTCGTGACGCGACACAAAGTAGAGGTAACCCTCTTCGTCCTGGTACACATAATCGCCGGAGGCGACGACAATCTCATCGGTCAGATGACCATCCAATGAAATGACATTTTTGAGTATATCTATGGACTTGAAGCGCTCTGCGTTCTGTTCCGGCGCATTCCAGAAGCCGCGGTAGATATAGCCACCACGGTGGATCAACTCACCCACCTCGCGAGGCGCGCACTCCTTGCCTTCATCGTTGAGAACATAGAGTTCGACGTCAGCGATGGCTTTGCCGATCGATGTCGGTCGAATCTCTACCTGCGCTGGATCAAGGTACGTTGAGCGAAACGCCTCCGTGAGCCCGTGCATGGAATAGAACGCCGCCCGGCGAAACGTGCCTTTGCAATCACTGATCATTTTTGGCGTTACATTCCCGCCGGAGGAGGTAATAATCCGTAGACTATCGAACAACTCGGGGCTCGGTATCCGCCGTAGGTCCTCATCGAAGATCTGTGAAATGTTCACCGGCATCAGTGGCAGTACGGTCACCTGGTCGTCGATCAGATGATTGAAGAAATCTTCCGGCAGGATGAATCGATGTAAGGCGAGCGTGGCGTGCTTGTACAGGGTACAGAATATCTGGTTAAGGCCATAATCCAGATTGAAGATAAGGAGGCCGGAAATCGTGTCCTCACGTTTCAGCTCGAGATATTGCGAGACGACACGGGCGGAGTCGATCAGGTTGCGATGTGAAATCACAATGCCCTTGGGATTTCCGGTCAGCCCGAAGGAGTAGGTGATGACCGCATTGTCATGGCCGCTCACATCACAGGCATAGGCTTTGTTGTAGTACTTGGTAATTTCTTCGAAGGATGCCACGTCCCCGGCTGTCGTCTCGTAGGACACGACCTGGCCGTCAAAATCAATTTCCTCGATACTTTCCAGTTTCAGCTTGTCTGTGATGATGCAGCGAATTTCGCAATCCTTGATGATGTACTCGACCTGCTCCGGCTTGAGCAACGTGGTCAGGGGGACCAGTACATATTCCGTCGAGAGGATGGCGAGAATCGCTATTACCTGCTCCAAGCCCTTATTGGAGTAAACACCCACACGGGAATTTTTGGGCAGCCCCAGTTCCTTCAGGTAGAAAGCAACCTGATTAACCTTCTTGAACAACTCCTCGTAAGTGAGTCGTTGTCCCTTGTGGATCACCGCAATTTTCTCCGGGTGACTTTGTACGGCGTCTTCCAGAACAGCGCGAATACAGTTGATAGACATCACATATTCTCCCGGGCCCCGACGGTCCAGATATCATAGTTATGATCCAGAACAGTTGCGGGATTGTGGTCTGAGGTCAAAACCTTCTTGTAGAAAAAAGCGATGATCATCTCGATTTCTTCTTGCTTCAGGACCTTGGTGATTCCGCCGGTCAACACTATGGAGTTAATCGCCAGCAATCTCAGATTGATATAGGATTTTCTGAAATGCGAGGTTTTGCACAGCACCAGGAAGATGGCAAGTTGCATAAGGACTTTCGTCGCCTTTTCACCTTTCTCTTCGAAAATCTGCTCCGTAACCTTGAGGTGCATAAGCAGCTCATATACGAACTCGTTGTTTTGCGCTGCGAATATCAGCGATTGCTTGGACTTGTACACACCCAAACGCTTGAAAACCAACCTGTCGTACTCGTTCTCCGTGACGATATTGTCCTCGACCAAATCCTTGGAATAGTGAATATCAGTCGTGGCGCCGCCTATATCGAGGAGGATAAACGGGTCGGCGACGGAAAACTTGGCGTTAATGTGAGGCAGTGCCTGGTTCACGATGTAGGGGGTAGGAAAAATTTGGTTCCCAGTGATGGCATAAAGATCCTTTATGTCCTCTTTGCCCTCAATATCCTGCTGATACAAGTTGGTGAGGTACTCCTTGAGATGCTCTTCCACGATTCGCAGCCTGCCATCGATGATATTGGGTAGCACGACAACGCCCTCGATTCTCTTCTGAATGTCCGCGGCATCACTCGCAGAGCCCCCATAGACAATATTGGAATAATTCAGTTGTCCAAGATACTGATAGAGGTTTTCGGAAAACAGCGCGCTACAACTATCGATTCCACCCACCAGAATCACCACGTCAATGAGCTCACCAGGTACGGAGTATTCCGCCATATTCTGATAGAGAATGGTGTCTATGATGTTGATGCCGGAGTTGAAAGCGATGTTGGTGGCATATTTCAGTGAAAAGGTATTACTGACGCCGATAATCAGCGTACTCAAACCACCATTGGCCGAGGAGCAGATATGAATGTCTTCCCGCGAGTAACGGGCAATCGTCTCACCGCACTTTGTCTGTAGATCCTCGAGGATACCTTTGTTGAAATCCCGGAAATGCTGCTCGATGCTCTCGCTGCTGCAGACCTTGAAATAGGTGCTGCCCACATCTATCCACAACTTCTCCTGCGCAGAGCTCACCATTGCATTATTCCGATGTCATGAATGATGTCATTGACGATACTGGTCGTTTCCCTGCTCAAATCACATTGCGCCCGCTCGTATTCATAGCAGCGATCCGGTATTGGAACTCGCCCGCGGTCGATGATCCTGATGTTCTTGTGCTCATCCCTGATCGTGATCATGGCGTTATGATTAATAATGTGCGGCGAGAACGGCACATCGATCACGCCATTCTTGATGCAGTTGAACACTTTCCTCCAGAGCGTGTCGGCCGGATCATTGAAGACGGCCTCCATAATCGCATGTACTTCCAGCGTGAGGATTTCCTCTTCCTGCTCATCCACAACGCTCGGAAGTCCATTGAGAATCCTGAGGCAGTAGCGCGTATCCGCAACAGTTTTTGCATTCGCCTCTTTGGTCGGTATGCCAGTGGCTTCCTCGCGGGTCTTGGTAATGATCTTGTCCGCACCCACCATCGATGCGATCACCGTAGACAGATTAATCAACTGCACCGCATAGCTCTGGTTGGTGGGAAACGCCCCCATCCACTGGTGGTACACGAGGTGAATGGCCGCATCCTCGTAGCCGATCTCTCGTGCATAGTGGGTCGCTAGCTTTCTCAGCACCGCCCCGGTCACGATATCCTGGTTCATGGATCCCTGTTGCGCAAAAGATACGGAAAAAGATTTAACGCCCTCTTCCAGGGATAGCAGCATTTCCAGCAGCTGAATAACGATGGTGATAGAGGGGGGAACCAGGGTGGCCGTCAAGGGCCCGAAGGACTCGCGGTTGATTGGCAGATTCAGGGACGAATAGTCGGCACAGACGCGCTCTACGTATTTCCAATACAAGAAGGCCTTGTCCAGGGGGAAATTCTTTGAATAGGGCAACAGATAAGTAATGGGCCCCCCCTCGATCTCAAAGATCCCCGAGGCGATCGCCGTTTCGATCAACAAGCGGGCATCTGGGGTGCCATGGCGCAGGCTAACGGGCTTGTTGAAATGCGTGATCATCTTGCGCGTCGTACGATAACCGTGGGTCACGAGGGGATAGCCATTGAGCATGTCCATCTCGTTTTCTTCGCTGAGGCGCAGCATCTTCTTAGCTGTCGCGTAGTCGTTCAATCGCGTATTGCTGTCGACGGTCAGGGGCAGGACGTCGACGTCCGCATCGACAAAACACTCATACAGCGCAAATTGCTGTTTGTAGGTCGGAAAGCCACCCCGCGGCTGAACCAGCATCTCGCGCCGGTTGGCAAAGTGATGCGATATAAACAGATCCTTGTTGGCAGCTGCGACAAATGCGCGCACCTCGTCAAAGTCGAAGGCATCCACATACTCATTACTGAGAATGATTTCGCGCTCTTCCTGCAGCAGGCTCATGCCCTGTCCCTTTCGGCGAGGAACGCAGCCAACTGGTCCAGGCCCGTATTCAGATCGACCTGGTGGCACACGAGATCGAAACCATAATTCTTGTAGCGTGCGACGATCTCCTCGGTTTTGCCACTGCCCACCACGAGATTGCCGCCAATCATCATGACCAGATCATCGAGGGTCTTATATCTGGACCTCAAGAGCCGCACTTCGCGCCCCCAGCCTTCGGCTTCACCATTGAGAGATGAGATCATCAGGACTTCGGCAGCGGTTTCCACCGCCGCATCGAAGAACTCCTCGAGGTGCGTATTCACCCCCAGATTGAACACCTCATACCCCCTGGCCTGCAGGGAGAGATCGATGAGTCGGTTCGCGACCACGTGGATATCGTTGCCCACGACACCTGTTACAACCTTCATAGAAAAATTTTCCGTTATCCTGTCTGGCCGTGACCCGGGCCCACGCGCCCCGCGCTAGCGGCGCGCCTACTTCCGCTTCCGCGGGACCCACCATGGCCGGCGCGTGGCTCAGTCCCAAAAAAAACCCGGTTGGAAGTCCTTGTGCTACTGGCGGTGTCACGAACTCCGCACGGGGATGCGCGCTCTACTTATCAGTAGGATTTTAACACCGGGAGCGGCGTAAATCGCCTGCTGCAAGCGCTACCTCGCAGGCGAGGACCAGTCGTCGAGATCTACACGATGACTGCCGGGATGTACTACTATCTCGGCTCAGTCAATTACAGGAAAGCTATCGATGACCTTCTACACGGCGGATATCTGCGATGAACACAGTGATGATGTTCATGTACTGGCGGCCGGGTTCAGGAATTTTGGCGGCGCGGATAAGTGCCAGGGCGAGGTCGTGACGGTACAACTCGACCGCAACAACGTGGAACTGATCAAACTGCTGCGCGACACGGATGGCACCGGCAAGGTGGTCGTGGTTGACGTAGGACAGGCTTACTACGCGGTGGTGGGAGAGAACCTGATGAATTTCGCCCGGCAAAACAACTACGCCGGCATCGTCGTGAACGGCTATGTCAGGGACACCGCGCAGATACGGGACATCCCCGTGGCGCTCTATGCCTTGGGTACCTGCCCCAGGAAGTACATTCCAGTCACGGAGGGGCGGACAGGCCCTCCCCTGGCTTTCGGCGGCGTGGAGTTCGCGCCGGGGAACTACCTCTACGGCGATAGCGACGGCATCATCGTAAGCGAGCGGAGGATTGTGTAGACGTCGGCGAAGGTAGAGCGCGTGGCCGTAGCCTTGCCACATTCTCACGCGACCGGGGGAAAACGCCGGACAAATTGCAGAACAGCTTGCCGGCCGGGTCAGGGAAGGCGGGGATATGGGACCCAAGGAAAGGCGCTGGCGCAGGGTATTTCGCAAGCTTTGCGCCTGTGGCTCAACCCGCGTCCTCCACTGTCTTGTGGTGGCGGGACTTGCGATGGCCGGGATCTCGCCGGTGTGCTACTCACCGTGATCCGGAGCTCAGCATCAGCATCGTTTCGGATAGTGTATTAACCCAGCTCACCCACAGTGACCAAGGCGCACGACATCATATGATTGCAGAATCAGGAATTGGTCCGGTAGCCCTGTGCGCGGTCATCTGCGCTGATATTGACCGCTCTGGAGCCGCCTACGCAGCTTTCATGGGGCTTCGGGTGGGTCAACGCTTTTCTCTCGATCAGGGAACTGCAGAGGTCCTGGGAATGCCAGAGCTCGGCGGAAGCCCGGCGCAGATCTTATCTAATGGACGCGGCCGCGAGTGGCTGATGCAGGTCGAATACGCGGAGGCTGTCCCGCGCGACGCGCTGGCAAGCTACGGCTGGATGGCGCAGGAGATTCTGGTGGAGGATGTCGACACCCTCGCGGCCTCATTGGAGGTCAAGGATTCGCCTTTCGAACTTCTGCGCCCGCCGCGAGATCTGGACATGTCGAGCCTGATCCGGGCCTGCCAGGTCCGCGGGCCGGATGGAGAAATCCTCTATCTGACCCAGGTAAACGGTGAAGTACCCGATGCGCAGCTACCCCAGGGAGCCCAGGGCGTGGACCACCTTTTTATTGCCGTGCTGTCCACACCGGACAGCGAAAAAAGCCTGCGCGAGTATGAACAGCTCTCGGGTAACCGGGGTGTTCGCTTCGACACGCGCATCTCGGTCGTCAACCAGCACCGCGGTTGGGACCTTGAGCGCAAACACCCGATCGCCACGATACAACTTGCCGGGCGCTCCCTGATCGAGATAGATGGCCTCGCCGACAGCGTCGCAGCCCCCCCGGGAATCTGCCGAGGTACTGCCAGTATTGTGTTTCGCGCCAGCGGCGAGATAAGCGGTGGCGCCAGCGTGCTCGCCGAGGGCCCCCTGGCCGGGCACGTCGCGGTTGCAAAGCAAGGCGTCGCAGGCGAGCGATACACGCTACTCTTTATGCCATCCTAAGCCCAGAGATCCTCCTATGCCCTATCGAACACTGCGCGGTCTCATCCGCTACACCAGCAAGAAAGCCGAACGTATGGACGAGGAGCGAGGTCGCGAATACTTCACGCTGACGCAACAGCCAGACGGCACCGATGTGTTGCATGCGCATTGCGAAATAGATGACGAACCGATGGTCGTCCGCGATGTTGTCCAGGCCATGGATCACGCGACCAGCGCGCCTAAAGACTGCCATGTCCGATTGACGGTAGGGAATCGCTTCGAAGGCAGCGGCTGGTTTCGCTTTCACGACAGCTACGTGGAATGTGAGATGCTGAACCAACGCGACGGGCGTGTCAGCCAGCGCATTGAGGTCAGCGCGCCCACGCGCTGGATGCAGACCCACCCCATAGTTGGGGATGCGTTGCTCATGAAGCTCTACGATCTTGCGCAGGGCCCGGGCAAGACCTACTTCGACAACATCATGCTCTCATCCCCCGATCATCGCGGGGCCACGGGACCCATGCTGTTCCCCATGGCGCACGGTATTCGCTATGTCGGTGAAGAGGACATTAGCGTTGAAGCGGGGAGCTTCCGCGCCCGGCGCTTTCAGGTGGTAGACACGGCGGCCAACCTGCCCAAGGAACATCCACCCTACGAAGTATGGTGCACGGCAGATGACGATTACATTCTTCTGCGCGCCAGCGCGGGTGGCTACATGCAGACGCACTACGAATTGGCGTCCCTGGAGGTCCTCTACGGCGACTGACGGTGCAAAGCAGACAACGGCGGGGGATCAGGCTGGAGCCATGGCTCCAGCTTGACTTATGTCATGGTATGCGCGGGCCCTCGGATCGCATAATGGAACGCTCGCTTACTACGGCGATGAACTGTGCATGCGCAGTCCGGATCGGGTAATCCAAAGATGCCTTTGTCTGTGAACACACCGAAGTAGAAGCAAAGAGGATTTACATTATGACGCAGCGCAAGATTCCACCGGCTTATGACGAGGTTGGTCGTCACGGCGTTTCCCCCGAGGTTCGCCACGACGAACGCGCTCGCTTCAACTTTTTGGCGAACCTCAACAGCTACCTCTCCACGGCGGTCCTGCCTGGCGTGAAAACAGCCTACGAGGCCCGCGCGAGCAAGCTCTTTGAGGAAGCCAACGGGCACGCACCCCGGACTCGTCGCGAGCTCCGCGGCTGCATGGAACGCGACCCCTACTACCAGAGCTGGAGCGCGATCCGTCGCAACTCCATGGAAATGCGCCAGCAGGCCGGCCGTAGCGTTGTGCTGCGGCAGATCGATGACATTAATGAGCGCGCACGTGCACTGAACGAGGGTGACCCGCAGCTCATTCTGGATGACAGCGTCACCGTTCCACCCTATGTCGCTGCCGTGGACATCCACTGCATGCCCGGTTGTTACTACACGGAAATAGAACCCGGCGACGTATCGGTCGGCGCCAACTATGACTGCGGTCTCTTTGTGACCACCGGCGGCCAACTGGGACGCTACAACGACGGCGGTGGACAGGCGCTCGTCAACTGGCTGAAGGCCCAGCAAGATCAGGGCTTCCGCCCCCGCAGAATACTCGACATCGGCTGCACCGTCGGACACAACCTGCTGCCCGTTGCCCAGGCCTTCCCGCATACGGAAATTGTCGCCATCGACATCGGTGCGCCGGTACTGCGCTACGCCCACGCCCGGGCAAAGTCCCTGGGGGTCAGCAACATCACCTTCCGCCAGGCCAATGCTGAGGATCTGGATTACGAGGACGGCAGTTTCGACCTGATCATCACCTGCATGTTTCTGCACGAAACTTCGGTCAAGGCCCTGCCAAAAATCCTCAACGAGACCCACCGCCTTCTGGCGGCGGGGGGCAAGGTCGTGCATATCGAGCAGCCCTCCTATACGGAGGACATGCCCCTGTTCGAGCAGTTCATGCGTGACTGGGATACCTACAACAACAACGAGCCCTTCTGGGGCGTCCTGCACGGTATGGACATCTTCGCCATGATGGCGGATTCAGGCTTCGACCGCGACAAGATGACCAGTATTGGCCTTGAGGCGGTAGTGGACGAGGACATTTTCCCCAGCGCGGCCAATGACGACAGCGAGGACTACGGCCGCAAAGCAGCCTGGCACGTCTATGTGGCCAGCAAATAGATCGATGCCCGAAGAGGATAAGAATGTGCCCGTAGACTACATCGCGTTAGCAGGAAAAAAGGCCAGGGGAAAGCGACCGCAGTTTTTTGAGAACGCGGACTCTGAACGCCTCATGAGCATTCTGATGGCAGTGGTCGAGGAACTCGCAGTGACTCGCGAGCGGCTCGACACGGTGGAGCGCCTGCTGGAATCATCCGGCACTCTCGACCGCACGGCCATCGACGCCTACCACCCACCCAAGGCGGAGGCCGAGGAACGGGGACTCGCGCACCAGGAGTACATCGCCCGCGTACTGCGCTTTTTGCAGCAGGAGCGCGAAGCGCTGGAGGAGTCGCTGACGGCGGGGCCAGAGAAGTCCGTTGCAGAAGTCTCCGCCGAGCTGGGAAATAGAAATAGCTAGGCCGGCCTGGTTAATCGCTCCCGTAGCGAGCCCGGCGAGCGTCCTTTTCCCGCACGTATGTCGTGGTTCAGAAGCGCTGGGACCCGCGCACTTGCTCGAATGCCCGGGCTCTGAGAATGAGATTTTAGCAAGAGCGCATTAAACCCTATACTCGAGAGTCACATCCCACGCTGTCCGCAGGCCAGGAGGCTCTCGTCATCCAGGACCCGAATGCCACGCGCTATCCTGAAGGGGACAAGCGCGGCGTGGACGCGTTGCCTCCGGAGGGTGGTTTGCTCTCCCTGGAAGACAGCGACCTCTGCCGCGACCTCTCGGCGCAGCAGATTGCGCTTCTTCAGGCCGCAGCGCAGCCCCGACTCTATGCGGCCGGGGAGGCCCTGGTTCGGCAGGGTGGCGCTATTGACGCCGTTTATCTTCCCTGCAGTGGCAGCATTATGGTTGAGCGCAGCGGCAGTAATGGCCAGCGACAGGTGCTGGCGTTCCTGCAGCGGGGCTATTTCCTGGGCTTCAATACAGGCGACCGCTACCTGTCCAGCGCCGTCGCCCTGGAGCCCAGCCATACACTGCGTTTTCCGATACAGCAGTTCGAGCAGCTGAAAACTGATATCCCCGTGCTGCGCGACAACGTGGGGAGAATCAGCAACGTGGTTCTGGCCCGCGCCCTCGATCACGTGTTCGCCGTGGGCCAGAAGCGCGCCCACGCCAGGCTCGCATTCGTGTTGTGGCAACTCTGGTACCGGGCCTCGCCTGACGGCTCTCAAAAGAGACTGATTCTGCCCATGCGCCGTGTCGACATCGGCGACTATCTCGGCCTGACGCTGGAGACCACGAGTAGGGCATTCTCGCGACTGCGTGCGGAGCGGGTAATCAGCACGCCGGATAAATCTACCGTGGTCATTCTCGACATTGAGACCTTGCAGGCCCTGGCGGACGTAAAGTAGACAGATTGACATTTGCTAATGTGAAGCGGGGCGTTTCTGTAGGACACTGAGATGCTAATTGATTAAATGACGGAAAATCGTAATGCTCACGACTCTTTCGGTACTCAAGTGGTTCCACATTGTCGCCATGGTCTACTGGCTGGGCGGCGAATGGGGCGTTTTCCTGACGGCCCGGAACGTGGTCAATCGCAGCCTGCCCATGGACGAACGGCGGCGTCATATGGAGACCGCCTACCGCATCGACATTCTCGCCCGCACGGGCATCCTGCTGCTGTTCCCCATCGGCTGGCACATGGGCCACTACTGGGGCGTGCAACCCTTCGGCGGCGCCGCCATCACCCTGGTGTGGGTAGTCTTCGGCCTCTGGCTCCTCCTGTGCTGGTCCGCGTTCATCAAACGCGAAACCGATACGGGGATCAAACTCACGATCTGGGATGAACGCATCCGCTATCTGGTGATTCCGACCATGGCGATCGTCGCAATCTCGTCGCTGCTGGGCTATGGGCCCCTCAATGCCGGCGTCGGACAGAAATGGTTCTCCCTGAAGGTGCTGCTGTTCTCCGGCATGCTGGTCATCGGTCTGCTACTTCGCTTCATCATGCGCGAGTGGACCGCGATGTTCCGGATTCTTGCAGAGGGGTCTAACCCGGAGGTAGAGAACCGCCTTGAGAAGTCCCTGCGCTTCGGCGACAAATTGGCCTATACCTACTGGGTGGGCATTCTCAGCATTGCCTTCCTCGGTGCCACCAAACCCTTCTGAATTCGCCGCCGCAAGAGTGCGGCGAAAATCCCCTTGCGCGTTGACGCAGAGCACCACAGACCGCCGCTGCGACTGTGGTGCTCGCTCCCCCGCCAGCGTTCTGTGCTGGCTTCACACAGCCATAAAGATATATCATTAGATCAATATCAGTGGGGCCTTCGATTTCGTCGCAGCTCCCGGTCGCAGGCATTAGCTACAGGACCTCTTCATGAGCGCATATCGCGAATTCCGCATCGGCTGGCCCGTCGTCTTTTCCTCCATGCTGGGTATTGCCCTGGGCATGTCTCCCCTGCCCTTCTACACCATCGGCGTGTTTGCCGGTTATCTGGCGCAGGACTTTGGCTGGGGCATTGACACGGTGCTCTCCGGACTGGTGGTTTTCACGCTCACCGCCATGATCGCGACGCCTACGGCAGGCGCGTTGGCAGACCGCATAGGGGCCCGGCGCGTCGTCCTCACCTCCATCGTTACATTCTCCTTTGCCTTTATGGCTTTTGCCCTCAACACGGGGTCGCTGCTGGTGTATTACCTGCTGTGGGTGGTCCTCGCAATCTGTGGCGCGGGCACCCTGCCGATTACCTTCACCCGCGCCATATGCAACTGGTTTCAGGCCAAGCGGGGACTGGCATTGGGACTGGCCCTCATTGGCACCGGCATCTCCGGTGCATTGGTCAAGCTGCTGGCCGCCGCCGTCGCGATGGAGTACGGGTGGCGCGCAGCCTACGTGGCCGTGGGTGCGCTGCCGCTGCTTATAGCATTTCCCATTGCCTTTCTTTTCTTCCACGACATCGGCGACAAGGGGGCCAGCAAGCGCGCTGAAGACCTGCGGCAGCATCACGAGGACAGCAACATGAAGGCCCCGGTGTACGGCCTTACCTTGCGGCAGGCGTTCATGGACTGGCGTCTCTGGCTCCTCATTTTTCTGTTCGTGCCATTGTCCGTCGCCATCGGCGGTCCCATTCCCAACATCGAAACCCTGCTGGGCAGCAAGGGCTTTGCAACAATGGACGCGGTGTTTATTGCCAGTTGTCTGGGCTATGCGGTGTTTTGCGGACGCCTGGTCGGCGGCTATCTTATCGATCACATTTGGGCGCCGGCGGTGGGATGCGCGCTGCTGATGCTGCCAGCTATGTCCATGTACCTGCTCATGGCTGACGAGCTTTCCTACAGCATGGCACTAGTGGCTATCGCATTGCTGGGCGTCGCCGCGGGCATGGAATACGACCTGCTGGCCTATCTGGTGTCCCGCTACTTCGGTATTCGTGCCTACGGCAGCATCTACGGCGTCCTCTACGCTTTCTTCGGTCTCGGCGCAGGCCTTGGCCCCGCCGTGTTCGGGAGTGCTTTCGAAAGCACCGGGAGTTACAACATCGCATTTTACTGGTCCATGTGGGCCTTGATAGCCTGTTCCCTCGGCCTGTTGTTCCTGGGGCCCTACCGGGATGACAAGCTGCGCGCCATGGTTGATTAGGTTGTCACTGCCGCAGGCATCAGCAGCAGTTTCAAGGCTCCGTGGTCCGGAGCATCGGCCACCCAGGAGGCAAGAATGAAAGCAGAGATTGACGCCAACGGCATGGACCTGGAGCAAGCACTGCACGCCGCCATGCGGCGGGGAGAACTGCTCCTGGACGAAGCCTCGCGACGCCTCTACGCCCAGGACATCTACTCCCGGGGACCACTGGCAAGAATGGTCCTCAAGCCGGATGACCGTGAGGAACTCGCCGCCGCGCTCACGCTGCTGCAAGCCGACGGGATGTCCGTGACCCCCCATGGCGGCGGCATGTCATACACGGGTGGTCTGCTCCCGGCGGATGAGAATACCGCCGTAATCAGCCTTGATCGCATGAACCGCGTGCTTGAAATCAATCGCGAGGACATGACCGTCACCGTCGAATGCGGCTGCAGCTGGCGTAAGCTGCACGAAGCGCTTTGTGAGCACGGCCTGCGCACGCCGTTCTGGGGTCCCCTTTCTGGCATTCGTGCCACCGTGGGAGGAAGCCTGTCACAGAACGCTCTGTTCTGGGGGTCCGGCCAGTACGGTTCCGCCGCGGATTCAGTACTCTCGCTCACCGTGGTCTTAAGTGACGGCAGCATTCTGGAAACGGGTTCCGCCTCGCAACGGAATGGGAGCCCATTCTTTCGCTATTTCGGCCCGGACCTTACCGGGCTTTTCTGCGCCGACAGCGGAGCACTCGGCGTCAAAGCCGTGGCGACGCTGCGCCTGATGCCGGAAATGCCTGCGCGCGCGTATCTGGCCTTTGACTTTAGCAGCGGCGAAGACACGGTTGCCGCCATGAGCGAAATATCGCGGCAGAACCTCGCCTCGGAATGCTTTGCTTTTGATCCCTTCCTGCAGAGCCAACGCCTCAAACGTCAGGGCCTCCGCGCCGACGCCAAGGCGCTCGCTGGCGTCATGAAAGCATCGGGCTCCATCCTTGGCGCTGTTCGTGACGGTGCACGGGTTGCCCTCGCCGGTCGCGGCTACATGGACGATGTGGAGTGGTCCGTACAAGTGATCGTAGAGGATCGCATTGAGGCCGGGGCCCAGGCCCGAGCCGACGCCGTGCGCGCCATATGCGAGCGCCTGGGTGGCCGGGAAATTGAGAACAGTATTCCCAAGATCACCCGCGCCAATCCCTTCGGCCCGGTGAACGCCATGCTGGGTCCCGAGGGCGAGCGCTGGCTGCCAATCCACGGCCTCCTGCCTCACTCCCGGGCGCCCGAGGTCCTGCGCCGCATTGAAGAACTGTTCGCCAGGGACGGTGAAAAGAGTCGGGCCCTCGGTGTCGGCATGGGCTATCTCTTTGCCACCGTGTCGACGAATTGCTTCGTCATTGAGCCGGTGTTTTTCTGGCCCGACGAATGGTTGGAGATTCATCGCGATGCGGTGGAACCGTCGCATCTCGCGCGACTGCCGAAACCCGCGGAGAATTTGCAGGCCCGGGAACATGTGGCCGCCCTGCGGCGGGAGCTCATCGATCTCCTCTCAGAGTTGGGTGCTGCCCACACCCAGTTGGCTCGCTCCTATCATTACCGCGATGCGCTGAAGCCCGAAGCCGCGCGCCTGATCGATGCCATCAAAAACGCCGCGGATCCCGCCGGGACGATGAATCCAGGATCCCTGGGGCTGTGACTGCCGCGGGGCAGCGCGAGCAGCAACGTATGGCGGAAGCACTGTCCCCGTCTAGCGGAGAAAATCAAAGCGGTTAGTATTTTGTGCCCGGGAGACTGCTATGTTCATCGGGACCATTCAGTTTAAATCGGAGATAGCGTATGACTGGCAAGGACGACGCGGTAACACGGCGCGATGTACTCTGCGGCGCCCTGGGATACTCAGCACTGCTCGGCTTTTCGGGGAAGGCGGCGGCTCTCGCGCAACCGTCCCTCGTTAGTGACTTTTCTGACCCGGTGGACGCGATTCGCGCCCACGTAAAAATGGTGGGTAGTCTGGCCGAGGAGACCGTGGTCTCCTTTTACCGCCTGAACATCTACGCGGACACCGGCAGTGGCAACTTCGTGCCCCTGTTCACCATGAATAATCTGCTTATCGACAAGTGGACTCCGCATGCGAACAACACATACGAGATGCGCAAGTACGAAGCCGGCTACTACTCGCCTATCGACTCCTATGAGCCGCTGGTTCAATTCAACAACCCGATCACCGGCGCCGAGACCCCGGTGGTCAATTTCCGCCTGGGACCGGTGCCCCGTCGCTATACCCCCGATCGCTTCTACGTCATGGCCTACGATCCCAACCCTCTGCCCCTGGAGGTTATCGGTGATCGCGTGTTCCTGGCGACGCAATCCATTGAGTCCTCTCCGATGCCCGGTGGCGGTGAAAATGCACCGACCATGTACACCAACTCCTTCATGACGTTCTCGGCGCAGCTGGCGGACGTTCAGAATCCGGGCATGGCCTCGGTGCCGGCCCACGCCCAGCTACAGAACAAGAATGCCTACACGCCGTGGATGAAGATGGGGAATACGCCGGGGGGTACCGTGGTCCGCGGCTACGGCACCAAGGTGGCTAGCCTGGACAATCTACCGCGGGGCGTACTGGAGGGGTTCAGGAAACATATCCCGGAAATCCTCGATACGGACAGCTGGACCACATTCGTCTCGGAGATGACCGAGGCAGGCTGATACCGCGCCCGGGGCGGGTATGTGCAACCCCGGCGACGAGAATTGTCAGCTGGGGACGCCGCTATCGAGGGCGGCGCGCACCTCCTTCCCCGTCTGCTCAGCCTTGCATCGCGCCAAGGGCCGGCAGGCGGGCAATGAGGGTGTCCGGGAGTGCCGTTTCAAATACGGATAGATCGGCCTTGAGTAAGTGGGCGTGCGCCGACGACGCGCGCTCGATGAACTCCGGCGGCAGTTCCTCGACGGAAGCGAGCTTACGACCATGCCAGGTCGCAAACATATGCCCCGGCTGGCCATCAAGCCCCATCCAGTCGGGCCAGGGAAACACATAGCCCCCGGCGGTGCCGGTGGGCAGCGATGGCAAATCCGTGTCTTCGAAGAGCTGCCGATCCGCCCAGTTAGAGGACGTCTCAATGAAGGTTGCAGGCCAGGAAGCCGGCGGCAGGCGCACCTGCTCCAACTTCACCAGATCGTCCTCAAAGAGAAACTGCTCAACGCGCACTCGGGGCTCTGCGGTCGGATTATCGAGGGGGATGACCCCCTCGGGCGTGTACAGGTAGCCAGGATCTTCCGTGAGAGCCAAGGGGGGCACCTGCACCCGCTTGGCCGTCACCGGATTGACCGCACTGTCAGTCCATTTTCCCGTGGCCAGGTCGCGCGGGAAAGAGAGATTGTGGCCATGGATTCGGAACATGCCCGGTGCCAGTCGGCGGTGATGCGACAGCTCGATACCCTCCCAGCGCACCACCGGCTGCGGTGCGGCATTCTGGGGGACCGAGAACATCGTAAAGTGGTACCAGAAGAGAACGTCAGCAGTATCATGGGTGTTGCGCAGGATGCGATAGCTTTGCCGCTGATGCTCCTCGGGATCTTCGAAGTTGAACAGGCGGGAGTCCATCCGCTTTCCCCGACGCAGGTCCGTCGACATGGATGCTGGTGCTGCGCTAGCGCGTGCCGAGGACGACGCGATCACCGCAGCCGCAGGAACGGCCGCGGAAAAAAGCTCACGGCGCGTAAGTCCCCTGCCGCTCTCCCGTAATTGGGTGGTGAATTCCATGGCCTCAAGGTTCCTTCCGTGATCGAGATAAAGCAATAGCATTGGCGAGAGTATGCGCATATGAATTTCGAAAAAATATCCGAACAGCGACCAGTTCGCTTCTCTGGCCATGTGCTGCACTGTGCTGACAGGCAGAATCGCAGCGACCAATAGAGGACACCGCATGACCGACCAATCGGAGATCCGCCGGCACTGGACCATAGTACTGGCCTGTGGCGCTGGCATCGGCGCCGGCGTTACCGGCATACCGTTCTACACCCTGGGGCTGTTCGTGGGCCCGCTGGAGACGGAATTCGGCTGGTCCCGGGGTCAGGTGCAGTCTATGTTCCTGGTGTTCACGGTGTCCGGACTGTTGATGGTGCCTGCCGTTGCCTGGCTTACGGACCGCATGGGCGTGCGCAGCGTCGTGCTCATGTCCCTTGTCGGAACCGCCATTGGCTACTTGAGCCTGAGTCAGCTAACGTCGTCCATCACCAGCTTTTACCTCGCCGCCGCCATCCTCGCCATCCTGGGCTCTGGCACCACTCCAGTCACCTGGACCAAGGCCCTGAGTGGATGGTTCGATCGGCAGCGTGGCCTCGCCCTGGGCATCGCACTCGCGGGCACCGGCGCAGCGGCTTTCGCCGTGCCGCCCTTCATCGCCAAAGTACTCTCTATGAGCGATTGGCGTATGGCCTACCTGTCTCTCATGATCTTTCCTCTGGCCGCCATACCTCTGGTTTTCGCCCTACTGAAGGACCCCCCGGGGCAGGGTAAGAATCGTGGTGCCGGTAGCCATGCCATCGTACCTAACGGGTTCACGTTTAGAGAAGCACTGTTGAGTTGGAAACTCTGGGTGATCACGGGATCCTTTCTGATCCTTTCAGCGGCCATCGGGGGATCCATTTCCAATCTCGTCCCCCTGATGTTGGATGCTGGACTGACGCGGGTTCGCGCCGCAGAACTGGCGGGAATCATGGGTGTGGCGGTGATTATCGGTCGCATGGGAGCGGGCTATCTCATCGACAAACTGTGGGCACCGGCCGTTGCTTTTGTCGTTCAGGGGCTGCCCGTATGTTCGGCCCTGATTCTTATGCAGGCCCAGCCGTCAGAGCCAATGCTGATACTGGCCATCTTTTTCATCGGCTCTGCAGCCGGTGCCGAATTTGACCTCATCGCCTTTCTCGTCAGCCGATATTTCGGACTGAGGCACTACGCCAAGATTTACGCAGTGCCCTATGCGGCGTTTGCCATCGGTGCGGGAATAGCCCCCGCGGCCTTCGGTTACCTCTACGACGCTCACGGGAACTACTATCTGGTAATGGTAATCGTCGGCGTTTTCTTCGGCTGCGGTGCCGCTGCGCTCCTGACGCTGGGCGCCTACCCCACTCTGCCGAGTCACGACGACCAGGGCTAAGGCGCTCAGTGGCGTCCCTCAGGCCAGCTTTATGCCCAGTGGCAGATCCCGGTATCGTCGTCCCGTGGCGGCATACAGGGCATTGCTGAGTGCTGGCGCCAGAGGCGGAACCCCGGGCTCTCCGACGCCGGTCGGCGGCGCCTCTGATGGCACCAGGTATACCTCGATTGCTGGCATCTGCGGCATACGCAGCACCTTGTAGCCGTCGAAGTTATCCACCGTCGCCACGCCATCCTCCATGGGCACCTCGCCGAACAGTGCCGCGGCCAGGGCAAAACCGATGCCGCCTTCCATCTGGGCGCGAATCACGTCGGGATTAATAGCCACCCCGCAGTCCACCGCGCAGACCACACGATCCACAGCAAAAGTGCCATCGTCGCCGACACTCACTTCGACCACCTGGGCGACAAAACTACGGAAGGACTCGTGCACCGCGATACCGCGTCCGCGTCGCTTACCCGCCATTGCCTCCAGACCCGTGGCCCAGCCAGCCTTTTCTGCGGCCAGAGAGATTACCTGCAGATGGCGCGGGTGAGACGCGAGGAGCTGCTTCCGGTAGGCGACAGGATCACGCTTCGCGGCGACGGCCAGCTCGTCAATAAACACCTCAACAGCGTGCGCCGTGTGCGTCGACCCGACCGAGCGCCACCACTGGACGGGCACCGGGACCTGGTCATTGGTGCTGTGCAGCTCGACGGCGATATTGGGAATCGCGTAGGGAATGTTTTCCGCTCCTTCCACGGAAGACGCGTCCACACCGTCCTTGACCATGAACGCTTCGAAAGAGGTCCCCGCTGCGATGGACTGCCCGACAAGGCGATGCTCCCAGGCCTGGGGTAATCCGTCGTCGCCCAGGGCCGCGCGCACGCGATGGTAGAACAGCGGCCGATAGAACCCGGCAAGCGTGTCATCTTCACGTGTCCATACAAGCTTCACGGGATAATCCGCCTTGGCCGCAAGGATAATCGCCGCGCATTCCAGCAGGTAGTCGGACTGGGGATTGGCCCGCCGACCGAAGCTGCCACCGGCGTAAAGCTGGTGCAGCGCGACACGCTCCGGCGGCAGCCCGAAGGCCTGCGCCAGGGCAAACTGGTCAGCGAACTGCAGCTGCTCGCCGTTCCATACCTCCAGCCGATCGCCCTGGTGGTGCATCACGCAGTTCATCGGCTCCATAGCCACGTGGGCCAGATACGGAAAGCGGAAAGTCGCCTCATGCACCTGATTGGCACCCGCGAGCGCAGCACCCGCATCACCCTCACGCCGGGCGGGCAGTCCAGGGGCCCGAGCGAGTTCGCTATAGCGTTCAAACAGGCCTTCAGTGCTGCCGCGCCAGGCGTCGCGCTCGTCCCAGCGAATGGCAAGCGCATCCCGGCCGAGCTTTGCGGACCAAAAATCTCTGGCCAGCACTGCCACGCCCCGCGGCGTGCTAACCACGGCGTGCACACCCTCAACCTTCAGTGCCGCGCTATCATCCACGGACGCCAGCTGCGCGCCGAAGCGTGGGGAATGCGCCATGACCGCAACGCGCATGCCCGGCAGATCCACGTCCTGGGTAAACTGTGCGCGCCCGGTCACTTTATCGGCGCTGTCGATGCGCGTCACCGCTTTACCTATGAGCCTGAAGTCTGATGGCGACTTGAGGTTGACCTGCTCAGGCACCGGCTGCTGTGCTGCGGCCTCCGCAAACTCACCAAAACCGGCACTACGCCCACTGGCAGCATGAGAAATGATGCCCGACTCGACGCTGACCTCGGAAGCCGGCAGGGACCAGCGCGCGGCCGCGGCGGCTACCAGCATTGCCCGCGCACTGGCACCGGCGGTGCGCATCTGTTCATAGCAGTCGGCCATGGCGGTGCTGCCACCGGTACCTTGGCCCCCGAGGAGCCGATTGGCGTAGCGCGTACTATCGGCAGGCGCTCCCTCAACGCGCAGTTGATCCCAGGCGGCATCGAGTTCTTCTGCGACGAGCGTTGCCACACCAGTGTGCGTGCCTTGCCCCATCTCCAGGAACTTGCACTGCACTGTGACCTTGCCGTCGGTGCCAATGGCCACAAAGGCATTCGCCTCGAAACCCCGGTCATCGGTCGCTGCGCGGGCCAGGAGTGAAGGTGGCAGCGCGACCAGCAGTCCGAGGCCGGCTCCGGCCTTGAGCAGGGAGCGACGCGTGATATTCGACGTAGACTGCGTTCTCATGCTAGGGCCTCCGCCGCTTGATGGATGGCTTTGCGGATACGGTGGTAAGTTGCGCAGCGACAAATATTACCGCCCATGGCGTCGTCGATATCGGCATCCGAGGGCGCCGGATTGGTTTTCAGCAAGGCGACGGCCGACATAATCTGGCCCGACTGACAGTAACCGCACTGGACCACATCCAGCGACTGCCAGCTCTCCTGTACGGCGATGCCCTCCTTATCGGCTGACATCGCTTCGATAGTACTGACCGCCTTTCCCGCGGCCGCGGCGACGGGCAGGGAACAGGAACGCACCGGGCGACCGTCGATGTGGACCGTACAGGCGCCGCACTGACCGATTCCGCAGCCATACTTGGTGCCGAAATGCTTGAGTTCGTCTCGCAGTACCCACAGTAACGGCGTATCGCCACCGCGCTCGGACCTTACGATCTTGCCGTTAAGCCTAAAGTCAGTCATTGGGATCCATCCCTTGTAGTGATATGGAAAGGCCTAAAGGTTACCGCAGTCGGGGGACCGGCGGGATAGATGAGATTCCCAACACATCCATCCACACTACCGGAATTTTTCCATCCTGGCGTAGGGGGGGGAACGCGGATGGCCATGGCCTGTCGCGCTGCTTTTCCGGAAGATACGGAATCTCACAGCCAGTTTACAATTTTTCGTCCCAGACTCTAGCGAAAAATCACCGCGATGACGCCCGGGGAAAGCTGCAATATCCGATGGTCGATCACTAGCAGCGTCAATTGAGCAGGGAACCAGGCGTAAAACGCACCAGCAGCCGTCGCTGCTCCTCGCTTGTCATCTTAGTGTGCGGTGCCGGGGCCGGGGCCGGGGCCGGGGCAAATCGTGAGCGCAAATGACGGCCCCAGCACAAGAAAACTCCCGCTTTGTAATCCGGTGACTTACTGCTATCACAATCTAGCATGCCAAATAAATTGCCCTGCCTCGCGATCATGCGGTAAAACTTGCCCACGGTTTGGCTCAAAAGTACAATTTTTCGAACAACATAACCTGCACAAGAAGCTTTCAGAAGAAAGTTAAAGAAATAAAAAGAAGTAAAAAGAAAAAGAAAGCGTGCTTAAACGGACAATACATCTCAGAGGAATTGCCTACATGTTTAGTCGCAATAAACTTACCACGTCAGTCATGATATCGCTCGGACTTACTGTCCCGGGCACAACGTTCGCTCAGGACTCTGAAAACCGGTACCGCCTTGAAGAAATCGTGGTCACGGCCCGTAAGACGAATGAGTCCATCCAAGACATTCCACTTAGCGTTCAGGCGTTCAGCGCCGAGACGATCCGGAAGCAACAGATCACCGATGTGGAGGACCTTGTGGCGTTCACGCCTGGCGTGGTGATGCACAACCAGCTGGGCAGCCGTAATAATCCGGCGATTAGTTTCCGCAGCATCGAGTCGTCCAGTGAGCGTAACAAGCAGACATCTTCGGCCTTTGTGGATGGTGTTTACCTGCCTGGCTCAAGTCAGTGGGTGTCCATGAATGACGTCGAGCGTGTGGAAGTGGTTAAGGGACCGCAGAGCGCATTCTTTGGCCGCGCCACGTTCGGCGGCGCCATCAACTTCGTTACCCGCACACCGGGGAATGAGTTGAAAGGCGACATCACCGCGATCATTGGAGACCACGGTCGTCAGGATATCTGGCTCGCGGCAGAGGGAGCGATCATCGAGGACAAACTCGCCGTCCGCGTCTCAGGCCGTTTCTATGAGTTTGATGGCGGCGTGTGGGACAACAGCCCACCTCCGGGCGGCGCACCTGAAGGGCGTCAATTCGGCGACCTCGGCGCGCAGGAGACCACGGCCGGCAGCATCACGCTGTACGCAACCCCGACAGACAACCTCGCGATCAAACTACGTTATGCAGTCACCGAAGATGATGACGGCCCATCGCCGATCTTCTTGGTTAAGGGTGAGAACAACAATTGCGGGCCATTTGGCACGGGTACCGCCTCGTACTATTGCGGCACACTGAGCACCGACTTGATTAGCAACGGCGTGTCTTCCGCGACAGACCCTATCGTCGATACCACGTACAAGAGCGATATTGGCCTCGACCGCGAAATCACGATGACCACACTGAATGTTGACTGGGACGTCATGGGCTCAGGCTACACGCTGACGTCCGTAACGGGCTGGTACGAGGACGAGACGCAAGACTATCGCACCCTCCTCGAAGATGAACTGGACGTATTCCTGCAGTGGAAGGACGAGTCGTTTTCCCAGGAATTTAGACTCGCATCACCACAGGACCAGCGTTTCAGGTGGATGGTCGGCGCCTACTACCTGGACCTGGAGTACTTCGGTGACGGTCTCTCAGGCTTCCCCAGCGCCGGTGTAGGACCGTTCACGTTCAACCCTACAACCGGGGGCTTCGATCCCAGGGGTGGCCGCGGCCTATTCGGTGTGAATCCTGTCCCGTCCGAAACCATTGAGAATAAGGCGATCTTCGGCAGCATCGCCTATGACATCACGGAGCAGCTGACGGTGAACCTGGAGCTGCGCCGCGAGGAAGAGACCATATCTACAGGGTCATCGCTGATACAGGAGGCCATGCCTCTTGACTCCAGCACCGATGAACTCGCGATTCTCACAAGACAGCCCTTCGGCGGTGCCGAAGTTCCGATTGAAGGCGAGTTCAAGGCCACGCTGCCGCGCGTGATCGTCGACTACAAGCTGTCGGACGACACCATGCTCTACCTCAGCTATGCGGAAGGCAACAACCCGGGCGGCTTCAACCCTGAAGTCATTCGGATGGAGCCCACCGTTGCATTCGAGGCCTTTACTGCGGATACCGGCATTGGCTATACCGTCGAACAGGCTGAGCTTATTTCCTATGAATTCGGTGCCAAGCACACGCTGGCGAACGGACGCGGATTCATTAACGGTGCCATCTACATGATGGAGTGGGGCAACCAGCGTTTCCGTGGCTTCCTGACGAACGTCGACAGTAACGGGGACGGAAGATTTATCCTGGGCTCAGACGAACTCGGCGGGCAGATCGACTTCGATGACAACGGCAGCACCGACATCTGGGGCTTCGAGCTGGCCGGTGGCTACGCACTCGGCCAAAACTGGGTGGTCAGCGCGGGCTACAACTACAACGATAGCGAAATCCAGGTTTATGAGGATGGCGTCAACGGGCGAGTATACGGAGAACGCGACGCCAGCGGCTTCGAAACGGCCCGTGCGCCAGACCACACGGCGACGGTGGGCCTGGACTTCTTCATGCCGTCTGGTGAGCTTCTCGGCGGTGGCGGGGAATGGTATGCCCGCTACGACGGGCGCTATCAGTCTGAGTCCTATAACTGGACGGTTAACTTGGCCAAGACGGAGGCCGCCTGGCTGCATAACCTTCGCGGTGGCTGGCGGAACGACAAGTACAGTGTGACGGCTTGGGTGGAGAACGTGCTTGATGACGATCCAGTACTGGCATCAGCGCGCACCACCGGTAGTTTCGCGACCGGCACGCTGGGCTACCAGCTGACGATACCGACGCCACGCACCTTTGGCCTCACCGTCACGGCAAGCTTTGGCGGCCAGTAATACGGTCTAAGCAGGCTAACCAAAGGGCAGCTGTTCACACAGCTGCCCTTTTTTTGTTTTATGGATGAATGGCGATGTGCCGCCTCGGCTGATGCCTTCATGCGGAGTCCGCAGCACACGCGGCGCGGCAGACGCTTGTAACCAGGTCCGGCGGGATCCTCCGCCGGGCACCACAGCATTCTTGTCAGACCCAGATCTCATATTCCCTAGCACTGCACTCAAAGATGCACCGCCATTGGTACCTCAGTGGACGCGGTGAGCCATTATCGGCGACAGGAAATTCTCGATCGCGATCCCTGTGCGAGCGGACCGCGCCCGGGGGTCACTCCTCGACTGCCGGAGTACTCGACACTGAAGCCGTATGCAGCCCTCGGCCTGCCGGCTCTTCCGAGGATCTTTTCATGGGCGTTCCGAC